>NZ_CP045480.1:7430910-7751138 GCF_009429145.1 Amycolatopsis sp. YIM 10
CAACGCGCCCCGGTCGCGCAGCGCCTCGAACAACGGGCCCGCGCCGCAGCCTGCGTCGAGGATCCGCCTCCCGGCCACGTCCCCGGCGAGGGCCAGCGTCGCGGGCCGTTCGTAGTAGGCGTTGTTGAGACTGCTTTCGTTCTCGGCGTCATACGCCTCGGCGAAGCTGTCGTAGTCGTTCACCCCTGCGGTCATGGCGCCATCCTGGCCCGGCCGCCCCGAACACCGCCACTTTCGCAGGTCAGGCCCCGACTTCGCCGTCGATGGCCTCGCGCAGGAAGTCGGCGTGGCCGTTGTGCCTGGCGTACTCGTGAATCAGGTGCAGCATCACCAATCGCAGCGAGACATCCTCGCCCCAGCGGGAGTTGTGCCCGGTCACGTCGAGGGATTCCGCTTCACGCTCGATCCGGCGGGAATGCTCCACTTCGGCCCGCCACGCCTCGAACGCCTCCTCACGGGTGGCGTTCGAGGCGTCGTACGCCGCCTGGAAGTCCTTTTCGGACGACCAGAGGAACGGAAGGCCTTCTTCTCGGTTGATCACCCGGCGGAACCAGGTCCGCTCCACTTCGGCCAGGTGACGGACCAGCCCGAGCAGCGAAAGCGTCGACGGCGGGCTCGACTGCCGCCGCAATTCCTCTGTGGACAATCCTTCGCACTTCATTTCCAGCGTGGCGCGGTGGAAGTCCAGGAATGCGCGCAGCGTTTCGCGTTCGTCCCCGCGCAGCGGCGGGCTGATCCGGTCGATCCCCATGGCGGGCATCCTACGGCGTGAGGTCGTAGACCGACTGCCCGCCGATCGTGGTCGCGGTGAAGTTCGCCTCCACCCATTCGGCGATCTCGTTGCTCCCCCCGCCTGGCCCGCCCATGCGACCGCCGTCGGTGATGTAGTAACCGATCTTGCCTTCGGCCACGTACTGCTGGAACTGCGCCAGCGTCGGCGCCGGGTCACCGCCGTTGAACCCGCCGATCGGCATCACCGACTTCCCGCTGACCAGCTGGAGCGCGGCCGCACCACGCGTGCCGTTGCTCGCCGCGGCCCACTGCTCGGGACTGGCCTGCAACGCGGCGACCAGGTCCGCCGACGGCGCCTCCCCCTCCGGCATGCCGAAGGCCATTCCGCTCGCGGGCCCGGAAATCGGGATCGAGCCGGAGTGCGGCACGGCCGCGGTGGCCATCCCGAACACCAGCGTGCCCGCCAACCCGACGGTCACCGCCGCGACCGCCACCGCCCGCGTGACCCGGCGGAACTCGTGCACGCCGACCGCGACCGCGGTGGCGACCAGGATGCCGAGCACCAGGATCGTCCAGCGGATCGCCGGCTGCCACGCCGAGGACCGGTCGAGCAGGATGTAGCTCCACACCGCGGTCACCGCGACCATGCCGGCCAGGAACAACCGGGGCGCGAGGTGCTCACGGCCGCGCCACAGCTCGCGCCCGCTGATCGCCACCACCGCGGTGATCGCCGGCGCCAGCGCGACCGCGTAGTACGGGTGCACGGTGCCCTCCATGTAGCTGAACACCAGCGCGGTCACCACCAGCCAGCCGCCCCACAGCACCAGCGCGGCGCGCGTGCGGTCGGTGCGCGGCCGCCAGCGGGTGAACCAGAGCCCGGCGACCAGGCCGATCAGCGCGGCGGGCAGCAGCCAGGAGACCTCGGTGCCGAAGCTGTCGCCGAACATCCGGCCCAGCCCGGTTTCCCCGCCGAACCCGATGTTCCCGCCACCGGCGCCGCCCATGCCGCCGCCGTTGCCGGCACCGCCGAAGATG
Organism: Amycolatopsis sp. YIM 10; assembly: GCF_009429145.1. Taxonomy (GTDB): domain Bacteria; phylum Actinomycetota; class Actinomycetes; order Mycobacteriales; family Pseudonocardiaceae; genus Amycolatopsis. The sequence continues at coordinate 7,432,678 of NZ_CP045480.1, forward strand.
CGGCCGAGCCCGTTGTAGCCCAGCGCCAGGTCGAGTTCGGTGTTGTCGGCGGACCCGCCGATGTACGGCCGCGAGGACGCGGGCCACAGATCCACGACCGCGATGTACCAGCCCGCCGAAACCACCACGGTGACAGCCGCGCCGAACAGGTGGAGGAGCCGCTTGCCCAGTCCCGTCGGCGCGGCGATCAGGTACACCAGCCCGAACGCGGGCAGCACCAGGAACGCCTGCATCATCTTGGCCAGGAAGCCGAACCCGATCGCCACGCCCGCCAGCGCCAGCCACTTCGGCGACGCCTTCTCCAGCGCGCGCACCACGCAGTAACCGCCGAGCACCAGCAGGAAGGTCAGCAGCGCGTCCGGGTTGTTGAAGCGGAACATCAGCGCCGCCACCGGGGTCACCGCCAGCGCGGCACCGGCGAGCAATCCCGCGCCGGGACCGGACCACCGGCGGACCGCCGCGTACAGCAGCACCACCGAGCCGACGCCGAGCAACGCCTGCGGCACCAGCATGCTCCAGCTGGAGAAGCCGAAGATCCGCCCGGACAGGCCCATCAGCCACAGCGCCGCGGGCGGTTTGTCCACGGTGATCGTGTTGCCGGGGTCGAGCGAACCGAAGAACCACGCCTTCCAGTCCATCGAACCGGCTTGGGCGGCTTCGGCGTAGAACGAGTTGGCCCACCCGGACGCACCGAGGTTCCACAGGTACAGCACGGCCGTCGCGAGCAGCAGCCCCCAGAAGGCCGGCCGCACCCAGCGGGGCGGCACTGTGTCCGAAGTGGACGGCGCAGGGCGGGCGGGGGCGGTCAGGGTGGCGGTCACTTGTTCTCCGATCGGTTGCGGCGGGGGTTGAACACCCAGCCGCGCAGCAGCAGGAAGCGCAGGACGGTGGCGGTGAGATTGGCCAGCACCAGCACGATCAGCTCGATCGGCTGGGACGGGCTGGTGGCCGAGTGCAGCAGCGCCAGCGAACCACTGGTCAGCCCGAGGCCGAGCAGGAACACCAGCATGCCTTCGAGGTGGTGGCGACCGGCACCGGCCGCGCCGCGCACGCCGAAGGTGAGCCTGCGGTTGGCCGCGGTGTTCGCCACCGCGGTCACCGCCAGTGCCACGAAGTTGGCCGCCTGCGGGCCGAAACCACCGCGCAGCAGGACAAACAGCAGCAGGTAGGCCAGCGTGCTGGCAACGCCGACGGCGGCGAACCGGACCAGTTGGCGGACCAGTCCGCCGGGCACGCCGGGCGCGTTCACCGGGGCCGGCGCGCGGTTGAGCTGGTCGCGCAGCCTGCCGATCGGCACGGTGCCGGTGGCCAGCGCGCGGGCGAGCCTGGCGATGCCGCGCAGATCGGCGATCGCGGTCGAGACGATGTCCACGCGGCTGTCGGGATCGTCCACCCAGTCCACCGGAACCTCGTGGATGCGCGCGCCCGCGCGTTGCGCCAGCACCAGCAGTTCGGTGTCGAAGAACCAGCCGGTGTCGGCGACGTGCGGCAGCAGTTCGCGCGCCACATCCGCGCGGATGGCCTTGAAGCCGCACTGGGCATCGGAAAAGCGTACCGAGAGCGTGCCGCGCAGCAACAGGTTGTAGCAGCGCGAAATGATCTCCCGCTTGGCTCCACGCACCACCCGCGCACCGCGCGCCAGCCTGCTCCCGATCGCCACGTCGGAGTGCCCGGAGATGAGCGAAGCGACCAAAGGGGACAGTGCGGCCAGGTCGGTGGACAGGTCGACATCCATGTACGCCAGCACTTTCGCGTCCGAGGCCAGCCATACCGAGTGCAAGGCGCGGCCGCGCCCTTTCTGCTCCAGCCGCACCGCGGTCACCTCGGCCAGCTCACCGGCGAGGCCCTCGGCGATCGACCAGGTCCGGTCGGTGCTGGCGTTGTCGGCGATGGTGATCCGGAACCGGTACGGGAAGCGGCGGCTCAGGTGCCGGTGCAGTTCCCGCACGCTGGGGCCGAGATCGGTCTCTTCGTTGTACACGGGCACCACGACGTCGAGCACCGGGGCCGGGCCGTCCGTCTCGACCGGCGCGCGCCGGGTGTCCGCGGGCAGAGTCGCTGTCATGGCTACGAAACTGGTGGCCCGGGCTGGGTGCTCCTTGTGCTGATCCTGTGGCGCGCCTGTGAGCGGAAGCCATAGGCCGGGCCAAGCCGTCACACAGCGGGCGCACAGGGAACGCCTCGAAGCTGAGCCTCAGCCGGCGTCGAAGCCGGAGCGACGAGGAGTGAGTTCAATGACCGAGCCAGCCAGCCCCCAGCCTTCCGAGCCGGCCCCGGAGTGGGGCGCGCCGGCGCCCCGGCCCCGGTGGTCGGGCAAGAAGACCGCGGCCGCGGCGGCGATCGCGGTCGGTATCGCGGCGACCGGCGGGATCGCCGTCTACGCCGCGAGCGGCACCTCCACCACCGAACAGGGCGGCCCCGGCGGCATGATGACGAACGGCGGCGGCCCGATGATCCGCCTGCCCGACGGACTGGCCTCCGCGCTGCACGGCGAGTACACCGTGCCCGACGGCAAGGGCGGTTACACCACCGAGGTGATGCAGTTCGGCCAGGTCACCGAGATCAGCGCGACCTCGGTCGCGGTGAAGAGCGAGGACGGTTACACCAGGACCTACCCGATCGACGGGAACACCACCTTCGGCCGCGGCAGCGCGGACGACATCGCGAACGGGGACTCGGTCACCGTCACCGCCGCTCCCGGGGAAGGTGCCGTGGCCAAGACGGTCTCGGAACGCGTCCTGCAGGGCGGCCCGCAAGGTGGCCAGCCCCCGCGGAACGGCCAGCAACCGCAGAATGGTCAGCAACCGCCGGGCAACTAGACGCGGTTGGTCGAACCCGGTCAACAGCGGTGATTTGCCAGGAAGCAACCACTGAAGCGGGTTGGCACGAAAGAGTTCCTAGGCCACAGCGCCGGGCCGGCGCGGGGGGTTCGCGGAAAGCCAACCGGGTTCCGCGGCCTCTCGCAGCCGGTCGAGAATCGCGGTGGTGGACAGGCAATCGGCCATCGGTTCCCGGTCGATCTCCATCCGCCAGGCGCGGAACATCATCTCCAGCGACGCGGCGCCTCGGCTGTCGGTCATCGGGTACCTCTCACAGGTCAGACGTAGCCTCGACCCGGATACCCACTGCGCGGCCGCCTTACACCTCTATCGAGTGAGACCTGCGTCACAAATGGATCACGACAGCGCGTACCCGCCGTCGACCACCAGGACCTGGCCGGTGACGTAACGCGCGTCCGCCGACAGCAGGAACATCGCGGGCCCGACCAGGTCGGCCGGGTCGGCGAGGCGGCCCAGCGGCACACGCTCCACCACCCGGCGGCGGCTGCGCCGGTCCGCGAGCGGCCCGGGCGCGATGCCGTTCACCCGCACTCCGCTCGGCCCCAGCTCCACCGCGAGCCCGCGTACCAACTGCGAAACCGCCGCCTTGGTCGCGCCGTAGGGCACCGCGCCGACCGCCGCGCGCTCGGCGGTCACCGACGAGACAGCCAGCACCGCGCCCGAACCGCGCCGGGCCATCGACGGCGCGGCCGCGCGCACCATCCGGTACAACGCGCCGACGTTCACTTCGGACTGCCGCTGCCAGTCGGCTTCGCTCAGTTCGACCGCCGGGGACCACACCTGCTCGTCCGTGGCCAGCACCAGCAGTTCCGGCGGACCGTCCAGTTCCATCAGGACATCGGCGGGCAGGCCGCTCTCGCTCGGGTCGCCGAGCACCGCGCGGCCGCCCAGCTCGGCGGCCAGCACCTGGGCCGCCGGGTCCTGGTCGACCAGCAGCACCTCGGCGCCCGCCTCGGCGATGGCCCTGGCCAGCGCGGACCCGATGGCCCCGGCCGCGCCGGTGATCACCGCACGGCTGCCGGTGAACTCGTGCGCGGTCAACTCGTTCTCCACTGCCGAGAGATCTCCGGCAGAGTCTAGCCCGGCGGCCACCTACCATGTGGCGCATGGCGGGAACAGGCGGTTTGGGCGAGCTGGAACGCGCGGTGATGGACGTGCTGTGGGACCGGGAAGACGCCGATCCGGTGACGGTGCGCGCGGTCGCCGACGCGCTGGCCGAGCGCAAACCGGCGTACACCACGGTGATGACCGTGCTCGACCGGCTGGCGAAGAAGGGTTTTGTGCTCCGCGAACGCGACGGCCGCGCCTGGTCCTACCGCCCGGCCGCCAGCCGTGACGCCTACGTGGCCCGGCTGATGCTCGACGCGCTCGAACTGACCGGTGATCGCGAGGCCGCGCTGACCCACTTCGCGCGCTCGGTGAGCAATCCCGAGGCCGAAGCGCTCAGCCAGGCGCTGGACAGGCACCGGAAGTCGCGATGAGCGCGGTCGCGCACCTGGCGGTGACGCTGGTGCTCTGCCTGCTCGCCGTGCCGCCGCTGCTGGGCGCGCGCTGGAGCAGCCAGAGTCCCGGCGCCGCGGTGGTGGCCTGGCAACTGCTGCTGGCCACCGGCGTGCTGTGCGTGGTGGGCCTGTTCGGCGCGCTCGGGCTGGCGCCCTACGACCGGCCGATGCTGCCCGCGCTGGGTGAGTTCACCGAGGACCTGAGCACCGGCCTGCCGCCGGAGATGACGCTCGCGCGGCTCTGCTGGCTGATCGCCGCCGTGGTCACCGCCGTGCTGGTGCCGGTCACCGTGGTCGCGTCCACTGTGGGCGTGCTGCGGATCCGGCGCCGCCAGCGCGATCTGCTCGCGCTGCTCGGGCGCACCGATCCGGCCGCGCCGGGCGCGGTGGTGGTGGACCACCCGGCGCCGATGGCCTACTGCGTGCCGGGGCTGCGGCCGCGGATCGTGGTCAGCTCCGGCACGCTGGAGATGCTCGATCGCGGTCAGCTCGCCGCGGTGCTCGGGCACGAGCGGGCGCACGCGCGCGAACGGCACGACCTGGTGCTGGTGCCGTTCACCGCGTTGCGCCGGGTGCTGCCGAATTCGCGCTATGCCAAGGAAATCTCGGCCACCGTTGCCTTGCTGCTGGAGATGCGCGCCGACGACAGGGCCTGCCGGGCGCACCCACGCGGCTGCCTGCTGGCCGCGCTGCGGCGCTTCCGCGACGGCGGGTTCACCACCCCGGCCGGCACGCTGGGCATCGAGGGCGACATCACCGCGCGGCTGGACCGCATCGCCGAGCCCCGCCGACGGCAGCTGCTGCCCGCCCGCTGGATCGCGCTCGCCGCGACCACCGCACTGGCGTCGACGCCGGTCAGCCTGTTCCTCTGGCCAGGCTGAGCCGGGCCAGGCTGACCAAGCCTCTGGCCAAGCCAGGCTCGTCTTGTATCATGTTGTTGATACAAGACGGGAGGTTCCACCGTGCAGTGGGACAACGTGCTCGGCGTGGCGGTGATCATGGGCCTGTTCGGCCTGCTCATCCTGATCCCGCTGTGGCCGGGCGAAAAGCAGGGCGTGCGGGTGCTGCGCCGGTGGGGTGTCAGCGATCCGGGCCCGGCCGACGTCGGTGAGGCCGTGCGCTACCTGCGGCGGCGCCGGTTCTGGTATCCCTGGCTGTTCCTCGGGCTGCCCGCGCTGGCCACCGCGAGCGGCCTCGACAAACTGCGGGACGCCGGCCCGCTGCTGGTGCTGGTCACCCTGCTGTTCGGCGGGCTGATCGCCGAAGTGCTCGCGCAACGGCCGACCAGGGCGCGGCAGCGGGAAGCCACGCTGGACCCTCGCGGCGTACTCGACCTCATTCCCCTGTGGGGCTTGCTTTCCTACGTCGCGATCGTCGCGATCACCGCGGTGTGGCTGGCCATCGGCCGCGCGTGGCTGCTGCTCGGCGTGGTGGCCGCCGTCGCGGTGCTCACCTGGCTGATCGTCCTGCTCGCCGTGCGCCGTCCGTCCACAGGGGACAGTGCGGTGGACAGGGCCCTGCGCACCAGGAGCGTCCGGGTCTCCACCGGGCTCGGCGCCGCCACCACCGCGGTGCTCGCCGCTCCCGTCACCGAGGTGGTCACCTGGTTGCTCCTGCTGGCCGCGGTCACCGTCTGGATCAACCTGGCCGGCGGTGATCGGGCGGTACGGGCCTGATGACGTTGAAGGTGGTCGTCGACGCCGACAGCGGCGTCGCGCCGTGGCGGCAGGTGCACGACCAGATCGTCCGGCTGATCACCGCGGGCGCGCTGGTCCCCGGCGCGCGCCTGCCGCCGATCCGCCAGCTCGCCAGGGACCTCGCGCTCGCGTCGGGCACCATCGCGCGGGTCTACCGCGAACTGGAGACGGGCGGCTGGGTGCACACCGCCCGCGCGAAGGGCACCGTGGTCACCGAAGCCGCCGACCGGCCCGGCCGGGACGCGCTCCTGCACGCCGCCGCCGCCGAATACGCGCGCACCGCGCGGGAGCTGGGGGTGGACAGGGAAACCGCGCTGGCCGCCGTTCACTCGGCCTGGTCCGCACTCGAATCCGGCAGCGCGTAAGCTGGACACTGTCGAAGGCAACCCGACGTGGCGCGTCCAAGCACCCGTCGTCTCCGGCACCCAGTCCGGCCGGTTCTCCTGGCCGGGGACGGGAGCACCGGATGAACCTGCCCATGGCCGAAGCCGTCGAAAGCCAGCCGAGTAACGCCTGTCCGGCGTGCTCGCACCCACTGGAAGCCCACGACCGGCTCGGTGACCGCTACTGCACCGCCACCGTCGCAGGTGGATTCGACCGCGGTTGCATCTGTTCCCGCGAAACTCGCCTTATGAAGGCTTAGGAGCCGAAATGACAGTCGAAACCCCGTACATCTCCCGTTATGAACAACGCGTCAAGCTGATCGGGGAGGCGGTGCAGGCCAACTCCAAGCTCAAGGAGAAGGAAGCCACCGCGCTCGCCGTGCACATCCTGCAGGCGATCGACTCGGCCCCGGAGCGGATCCGCTAGTTCCGCACGCCTGGCGCCGAGGAGTAGGGCAACACCTGTTCCGGGGCGTCCGGCTGGACCACGACCAGGTCGATGTCTTCGGCGAAGCGGTACGGCCGTGGCGCCAGGATGCCGCCGAAGTGCCGTCGCAGCCGGGACATTTCGGCGCGCACGGTGACCGTTCGCGCCGGGTCGCCGAAGAGGTCGGCGGCCAGTTCCGCGGCCGACCGGCCCGCCGGGTGCCGCGCCAGTACGTAGAGCATCTCGGCGTGGCGCGGGCTCAGGTTGTGCGACCACGTCCCGCCACTGCCGGACACGGTCAGCACCGCCTGCCGCGCGCCCGACACGTCGAGCACCACCTTCGTCGGCGCCGGGTGCTCCTCGTCGACCAGCCGCACCAGCCAGCCGCCGGGCAGCGGCTCCAGCACGCACCCGCCGTACGCGGGCAGCCAGGTCCGCCCGGCCGCGCACCGCGACGGCAGCGCCACCCGGTCGACCGGCGCCAGCCCGGCCGCCGCGGCGACCCAGCCGTGCGCGTCGATGACCACCGCCCGGCCACCCATCTTCGCCAGCGTCGGCACGGCGACCGCGCGCAACCGCTCCAGCTCACCGAGGTGCGCGGTGCGCAGCTGCGTCTCGGCCAGCTTGGCGACCGCGTCCACCAGGGCCAGCGTGGTCGCGTGCACGGTTTCCGCCGGTCCGGACAGGTCGACGACACCGAGCAGCCGCCCGTCCCGTGGATCGTGCAACGGCGCCGCCGCGCAGGTCCACGCGTGGTGCGAGCGAACGTAGTGCTCGGCCGAGTACACCTGCACCGGCCGCCGCGCGACCAGTGCCGTCCCGATGGCGTTCGTGCCGACCACGTCCTCGTGCCAGTCGACGCCCTCGGTGAAGCCGAGCCCGTCGGCGCGCCGCCGGACCTGGGTGCTGCCGTCACGCCAGAGCACCCGGCCCTCCGCGTCGACCACCACCATGATGTGCGCGGCCTCCTCGGCCAGGCTGATCAACCCGCCACGCAGGGTCGGCAGCGCCTCGGCCAGGCCGCTTTCACGACGCCGCGCCTCCAGCTGGTCCGGGCCGAGCGGCGGGCGCTCCACCCCGCGGTCCGGATCGATCCCGAGGCGCCGCATCCGCTGCCACGAAGCGCCGATCACCGACCGCGGGCGGCTCGGCAGGGCCGCACCGGTCAGCGCGGCCTCGTGCACGCGGGCGAGCACGCGCGCGTACCGGCGGGGATCGGCCCCCGCCGGTAGCGCTGCCTCGAGATTTCCGGCGACCACCCGGTCAGTGTGGCTCTCGTGCCCCTCGAACGAAAGCCCCCGGTTCAAGCCGGGATCCACCAGCACCTTCATCTTGAGCCCGGCGTGCAGTGCGGCGAAGCCCTCGTCGACCACCTTGTCCAGCGGGATGTGCTCGACCCAGCCCGTGGTGTCGTAGTGCCCGGCCGCCATCAGGCCGATCACCGCTTCGTAGTCACGCGCGGTGTAGCACAGTGACCCGCGGATGCCTCCCTTCCGCCAGCCCACCACCGCCCTCAACGGACGCGCTGCCTGCGATGCCCGAGGCAGTCGAGCGCCGCCCGGCGCACCGGCGAGGGCTCCACCACGGTGATCTTCTCCACGCCCAGCCCGCGCAGGGCGAACCAGACGCCGATGCCGATCGGCCCGGCACCGAACACCACCGCCGAGGAACCGGCCCGACCTCACCGAGCACGGCCGCGTGATAGGCCACCGACATCGGCTCCACCAGCGCGCCCAGTTCGTCGTTCACCGAGGCGGGCAGCTTGTGGGCACCACGGTGTACTCGGCCATGCCGCCGTCGCACGACAGACCGTGGAAGCCGATCGCGCGGCAGATGTTGTAGTGCCCTTCGAGGCAGGCCGGGCAGGTGTCACACCGGTAGACCGGCTCGACCGCCACCCGGTCCCCCGCGCTCAGCCCGCTTACCGCGGCTCCGGTCGGCACGAAGATCGGCCCGGCGTAGTACTCGTGCAGGTCGGTGCCGCAGATGCCGTTGTGCGCCACCCGGACCTTGACCTGCTCCGGCCCGCAGTCCGGCTCGGGCACGTCCTCGACGGCGACCGCTTCCCGGCCGCGGTAGACCACCGCGCGCATGCTCACCCTTTCGCCGCGTTCACCGCGTCCACCACCGCACCCGGCTTCTCCAGGTGCACCATGTGCCCGGCGTCCTCCACCCGGCGGACCCGGTCGCCGAGCACGGCCGCGTTGGCCACCGGCAGCACGGCGTCGCGCACGCCCCACACCACTTCGACCCGCGTGTCCAAACCGGACAGCCACGGCAGCGCGTCGATACCGGGCGAATCGCCGTCCAGCAGGGTGCCGAGCAGGGCGGTCAGCGCCTCGTCCACGCCATCCAGACGCTTGTACTTCATCAGGTCGTCGGCCAGCTGGCGGGTGGCCTGCGCCGGATCGGCGAACAGGTCGCCGAGGTGCGGTTTCAGCTCACGCCTCGACTTCGCCGCGGCGAATCCACGCAGGTAGCCGGTGTTGATCTCGGTGCCGTACCCGGCGGGCGCGACCAGGGTCAGCGACGCGACACGCCCCGGTTCCTTCGCCGCGGCCGCGGTCACCACCGCGCCACCGAGCGAGTGCCCGACCAGGTGCGCGCGTTCGATTCCCTTCTCCCGTAGGAAACCGAGCACCGCGGCGGCGAGCACGTCCACCGAGCCGTCCCCGACGTCCTTTGTGGACTCACCGTGGCCCGGCAGGTCCAGTGCGTGCACCACGGCGTTCTCCGACAGCGGTTCCTGCACGAACAACCACGAGTTCTTGTCGCCGCCGTAGCCGTGCACCAGTACCACCTGATCGGCGCCTTCGCCGAGCGAGGCGTACGACAGCGTGCGGCCGTCGACCTCGACCGTGCCGGTCTCCGGGCCCGCCGCCTCCTCCACCGCGCCCGAATCGAGTTCCTCCCGCGCCAGGCGGGCGGCGGCCTCGATCTCCTCGTCCGGCACCGAAGCCGGTGCGATGAGCGCGATCGTGCCGCCCACCGGCACGTCCTCACCCACCTCGGCGACCACCTTGCGCAGCACGCCCTCGTCGCCGGCTTCGAGCACCCCGGCGATCTTGTCGGTGTCGATCTCGGCGAGGTCGTCCCCGTCGCCGATCACGTCACCTTCGGCCACGATCCATTCGGTGATCTTGCCGCTGGCCATGGACAGGCCCCATTTCGGCATGACGACCTTGCTGATCTCCCCCATGCTCAGCGCTTCCATTCCACGACGGACTTGGCCGCGTTCACGATCTTCTGCGCGTCCGGGATGTAGAGGTCCTCCAGCGAGTCGGCGAACGGGACCGGGGTGTGCGGCGGGCTGACCAGTTCGATCGGCCCCTTGAGCGCGCCGAAGGCCTCCCTGGCCACCAGCGCGGAGATGTCCGTGCCCAGGTTGCAGCGCGGTGAGGCCTCGTCGACCACCACCAGCCGCCCGGTGTTCTCGACGCTCTCCAGGATCGTCTCGGTGTCGAGCGGGCTGGTCGTGCGCGGATCGATGATCTCGGCCTCGATCCCGGAACTCGCCAGTTCCCTGGCCGCCTCGACCGCGATCGGCACCATGCGCCCGAGCGCCACGATCGTCACGTCGTCCCCGTCGAGCACCACATTGGCTTCACCGAAGGGAATCGCGTAGCTGTCCTCCGGTACTTCGCCGGTCATGTCGTACATCGCCTTGTGCTCGCAGAAGATCACCGGGTCGTCGTCCCGGATCGACTGGGTCAGCAGGCCCTTCGCCTCGTACGGGCTGGACGGCACGACCACCTTCAGCCCGGGGATGTGGGTGAACAGCGGGTAGAGCACCTGCGAGTGCTGTGCCGCGGCCCGCAGTCCGGCCCCGTACATCGTGCGGATGGTCACCGGGGTGACCGCCTTTCCGCCGAACATGTAGCGGAACTTGGCCGCCTGGTTGAAGATCTGGTCGAAGCAGACGCCCATGAAGTCGATGAACATCAGCTCCGCCACCGGCCGCAGCCCGGCGGTGGCGGCGCCGACGGCCGCGCCGACGAAGGCCGATTCGGAGATCGGCGTGTCCAGCACCCGGCCGGGGAAGCGGTGGTAGAGCCCCTTGGTGACGCCCAGCACGCCTCCCCACGCGTCGTCCTCACCGGGACTGCCCGCGCCACCGGCGTTGTCCTCGCCGAGCACGATGACCGACTCGTCGCGCTCCATTTCCTGGGCGAGGGCCTCGTTGATCGCCTCGCGGTAGCTGATCGTGCGTGCCATGAGCCTGCCCTTCCTAGTAGGAGACGTAGACGTCGGTTTCGAGATCGGCGGCGTCCGGTTTGGGCGCGGCCTTGGCTTCGGTGACCGACCGGTCGATCAGCGCGGCCACCGCCGCGTCGACCTCGTCGAGCGCGGTTTCGCCCAGCTGCCCGGTTTCCACCACCCGGCCGCGGAACCGCTTGAGGCAGTCCAGGGTTTCGCGTGCCTTGGCCACTTCGTCGGCGCGGTAGCTCTGCTGGTCGCCTTCGAAGTGGCCGAAGTAGCGGGTGAACTTGACCTCGATCAGGGTCGGGCCGCCGCCGTCGCGGGCGCGTTCGATGGCCTCGCCCGCCGCCTCGTACACGGCGAAGAAGTCGAAGCCGTCGACGATCACGCCGGGCATGCCGAACCCGGCCGCGCGGTCGGCGATGTTGTCCGCGGCCACCGACCAGGCGCTCGCGGTCGCTTCGGCGTACCCGTTGTTCTCCGCCACGAAGATCGCCGGGAGGTTCCACACCGACGCCAGGTTCAGCGCTTCGAGCGTGGTGCCCTGGTTGCTGGCGCCGTCGCCGAAGAAGGCCACGCCGACACCACCGGTGCGCTTGTGCTTGGCGGCCAGCGCGGTACCGCAGATCAGCGGTGGCCCGCCGCCGACGATGCCGTTCGCGCCGAGCATGCCCTTGGCCAGGTCGGCGATGTGCATCGAACCGCCCTTGCCGTGGCACGAACCGGTTTTGCGGCCGTAGATCTCGGCCATCATGGCCGGTACGTCCACGCCCTTGGCGATGCAGTGCCCGTGCCCGCGGTGCGTGCTGGCGATCGAGTCGCGCTCGTCGAGGTGCATGCACACCCCGGTGGCCGAAGCCTCCTCACCGGCGTAGAGGTGCACGAAGCCGGGGATCTCCCCGGTGGCGAACTCGTCGTGCACCCGCTCCTCGAACTCGCGGATGGTGCGCATCATGCGATACGCGTCGAGCAACCGGTTCTGATCAAGACCACCGGTCACCTGTGTGGGCAAGGTGTCCGTCATCGTTGACGCTCCCTTCTCGATGGTTCCGCCGGACGAGCAGGCCGAGGGCAGCCGCCTCGGCGAGCACCGCGGGCACGTCCACGCGGCGCGGGCCCGGCCGCAGGCGCACCCGCACCGGTTCCGCGCCGACTTCGATCTCCCGTTCGCCGTCGACCGCGATCACCCCGCCGGGCAGCACGATCTCGGCGGTGTCCCCCGGCCGCAGCGGACGCCAGTCGCGCACGCCGACCGGGACCACCAGCCCCGGCGCGATCGGGGCCTCGACGACAAAGCGCGCCTGGTCGACCGGGCCGAGCCGCAGGGCGACCCCCTCCGGTGCCTGGCGCGGAACCGGGCAGAGCAGCCCGGGAACGCTGGAGAGCCCGATGCCGTCGGGCTCGGCGAAGGTGCAGAACAGTTCGGTCAGCTCGGCCGGATTCCAGAGCGCGCGCGAGCCGACGTGCGCCGACAGCGAGGCGCAGACGTCGACCAGCGCCAGTTCGGTGCGTTCGCCCGCTCGCACTTCGAGGGCCTTGGCCCGGTGCACGGTCACGCTTTCGTCGACCGCACCCGTGGCGACCAGCCCGGCGGCCAGTCCCGCCACGGTGGCCTCACGCAGTTCCGGGAAGGTGTTGTTGGTGCCGGTGGACAGGGCGAGCAGCGCGGTGTCACCGCAGGCCGCGGCGGCCACCCTGGCGGTGCCGTCCCCGCCGAGGCAGACGATCACGCGGGCACCGGCCTCGATCATCCGGTGCACGGCGTTGGTGGTGTCGCGGGCGTCGCCGGTGAGCGGGTCGTCCTCGCAGAACTCGATCCGCGGCCACGGCGCGTCCTTGCCGGGACGGCGGGTGCGGGCCGCACGCAGCACCGCGGCGGAGATGCCGCCGAGATCGGTGGAGAGCAGGGTCCGGCGCACCCCGGTGGTGGCGAAGGCGGCGAGCAGGCGGCGCACCATGTTCGCCTTCTCCGCGGTCGGGAACACCGAGGCCTGCGCGACCAGGCGGCGGATGTCCCGCCCGGACGCGGGGTTCGCGACGATCCCGATCGTCGGCTCTGGCTGCACCGTCACGCCGTCATCAGACCCCGGTGGCGGCCGGTGCCGGAAGAGTTGCAGGGGGTTGCAACGTGGGTGTCGCACACCCGGGAAAACCGCGTCCTGCCGCGTTCACGCGGGCGATCGCAGACTCGGTGGCATGAGCGAAGCAACCGAGAAGATCGTGCTGATCACCGGAGCGAGCAGTGGCATCGGCCACGCGGCCGCGTTGCGGCTGGCGGCCGCCGGGCACCGGGTGGTGCTCGGCGCGCGCCGGGCCGGCCGGCTGGCGGAACTGGCCGGGACGATCCGGGACGCCGGTGGTTCGGCGGAGTACCGGGAGCTGGACGTGACCGACCTGGCGGACTTCCGCGCGTTCGTCGAGTTCGCGCGGGAGCGGTACGGCCGGGTGGACGTGGTGGTCAACAACGCCGGCGTGATGCCGCTGTCCAGTTTGGACGCCGGACTGGTCGAGGAGTGGGACCGGATGATCGATGTGAACATCCGCGGTGTGCTGCACGGCATCGCCGCCGCACTGCCGGTGATGCGGGAGCAGGGGCACGGACAGTTCGTGAACGTGGCCTCGACCGGCGCGCACGAGGTGGTGCCGACGGCGGCGGTCTACTGCGCGACGAAGTACGCCGTGCGCGCGATTTCCGAAGGCCTGCGCCAGGAATCGGGTGGGGACGTGCGGGTGAGCGTGATCTCGCCGGGGGTCACCGAATCCGAACTGGCCGACAGCATCACCGATCCGGAAGCGGCGGCGGGCATGGTCGAATACCGCAAGATCGCGCTGCCCGCGACGGCGGTGGCCGAGGCGATCGCCTTCGCCGTGACGCAACCGTCCGAAGTGGACGTCAACGAGATTCTGGTGCGCCCGGCGGCGACCAGGTAGTAAAGCCGTGGCGGGCTCGCCTGAGCCCGCCACGGCATGGTGTCACCCGCGGCGGCGGACGGCGTACTGGCGCGGCAGCACGACAGGGGTGGACCTGCCGCGGTCGGGGATCTTGCCCCCGGACCGCGCGGCGCGGCGCTCGCGCCGGTTCGCCGGCGCCGGGGTGACTTCGCTGAATTGACTGGCACGCATGAGGAAACCTCCTCGCCTTGGTGGAACACACGGCACGATGGCCGGGAAAGACGAGCCGCGAGGGCTACCGAGGAAGTGAGGCACGCGCGGCACGGGAACGGCGGCGCGGCGGAGTTGCTGATCAGATCACCCGACCAAGTTAGCAAGCCCCGGGGAACCCGCCAACTCATTTATCCGGCGAGTTCCCCGGGGGCGGCACCCCCTAGTTCGGGTTCCCGGCGTGGGTGAGGGTCTGCCAGGCGACAAAAAGGCTGTTCGTACCCGCCGGGCGCTGCTGCTCGACGAGCTTCTGCGTGTTCGACATCGGGATGCCAAGGCGCGTGTTCAACGCCGTGAAGGCCACCTCCGGCACCGGCCCGAGGCCCCGCTTGACGCTGCCACCGCAGATCGACGACGGCACCGGCTCGCCCAGTTCGTACTTCGCGTGGAAGCCGAGCGTGTGCCGCAGCCGGTCCTGGATCTCCGGGTACAGGTTCTGCCCCTGGTGGCGGGCGGTTTCGGCGAAGCTGGCGATGGAGGCGACGCCGTACCCGGTGTGGGTGAAGTCGCGGCAGGTCTCCTGGGCCAGCCCGGCCACGAAGCTCTGCTGCCCGTGCCAGTAGCCGATGATCTCGTCACGGGTGTCGATCCCGCTGCCCGGCGGGGTCTTCGGCAGCGCGCCGTCCGACGGCAGGTAGATGAACGCGGGCACCCGCGTGCGGAAGATGCCCACCGCCTTGTCGTAGGCGGCCTTGTCCTCCAGGAACACCGCGATGCCGAGGGAGGCCTCCATCATGGTCAGTTCCCAGTTGCCGTTGGTGTTCGCCCGGCCGTTGATGATCTCCGGCAGGTAGACCTGGCGCAGCATGGTGGCGAACCGGTCGATCCCGGCCCGCGGCCAGCCCGCGCCGGTGTGCCGGATGATCTCCGCCGCCTTCGCCCACGAGGTGCCCGACCACGCGGTTTGCAGTGGTGCGTTGCTGTTGGTGTGGTCCTTGAGCACCGCCGACCAGGCGTCCATGATCGAGATCGCCTTGTTCGCGTACCGGCTGTCGCGGGTGATGTACCAGTTCAGCGCGTTGGTGTAGGCGGCGATGGCGTCCTGGCGCTCGTCGGTGCAGCCGAGGTTCGGATTGCTGTACGGCCCGCACTCGACCACCGCGCGCGGCTTGGGCTGGCGGTTCAGCGAGGCCAGCGGGCTGGCCGTCATCTGGGCGTACGCCGCGGCCTGCGGCTGGGCGCCGGAGTTGACCCGGTCCCGGACGAAGTCGAGCTGCGCGCGGTTGAGGAACACGCCGGGATGGGTGAACGACGGTGGGGCGGCCGAAGCCGCCTGCGGCACGCTGACCAGCGCGAACGCGGTCAGCAGGGACAAGAGCGCGGACAGGGGCCGCCAGCGGACGGGCATGGTTCTCCTCCGGAGGAATCAGTGCCTCGCTCCGGCGGCGGGGAGAGAGCGGAGACCCGTCCGCTCACCTTCGTGGTCTAGACCACGCCTGGTCAATAGGCCGATCAGGTGCGCTCAGGAGGCCAGCTCACCACTGTCCTCACCAGGTACTTCGAACTCGCAGACCCGCACGCCACGCCGGTAGACCACCACGGCCGACTCGGCCCGGTCACCGTCGGGCACGACCAGCGCGGCGAACGTGCTCTCGCCGCCCATCCGGACGAACTCGTATTCGCGCACGACACACCCTCCTCGTTTCCCCTGATCACCACTGTGACCAGGGATTCGGTCCCCGACAAGCGAATTTCCGGCAAAGAGTTCCACCCGGCGACCATCTGCCGGTAACCCGTGCCAGGTAGAGTCGTGATCGTTGAGGACTTGTCGTATCCCGGTGGCCGAACCGGTTTCGTCTTCGGCACCTGCGAGAGCAACAAGCATTGGGAGCGCCGGCCATGCCGACCTCACTCGATACTCAGCACACCCTCGGCGACTACGCCGCGTTGTCGAAACTGGTCCGCAACGCGGGCCTGCTCGAGCGGCGCCGGGGCTACTACCTGGTCAAAATGGGCCTCACCCTGCTGGCCATGGCCGGCGCCTGGGTGGCCTTCGCGCACATCGGCGACTCCTGGTGGCAACTGTTCGTAGCCGCCTTCCTGGCGCTGGTGTTCGCTCAGCTGGCGTTCATCGGCCACGACGCCGGGCACAAGCAGATCTTCCAGAAGGGCAAGCCGAACAACGCCATCGGCCGCCTGCACGGCGGGCTGATCGGGATGAGCTACGGCTGGTGGAACAAGGGGCACAACCAGCACCACGCGAACCCGAACCACGAGCACGACGACCCCGACGTGAACATAGACGCACTCGCCTTCACCGAGGGCCAGGCGCGACTGAAGACCGGTTTCACCAGGTGGATGGCCAAGTACCAGGCGTACCTGTTCTTCCCGCTGCTGCTGCTCGAAGGCCTCAACCTGCACGCGTCCAGCGTGCGCGCGATCTGGAAGGGCGAGGTCAAGTCGCGCAAGATCGACGGCGCGCTGCTCGCCCTGCACTTCGTGCTCTACCTCGGCGCGGTGTTCCTGGTGCTCTCGCCGGGCATCGCGGTGGTGTTCGTGGTGGTGCACCAGGGCCTGTGGGGCGTCTACATGGGCTGCTCGTTCGCGCCGAACCACAAGGGCATGCCGAGCCCGACCGAAGAGGACTCGAAGGACTTCCTGCGCAAGCAGGTGCTCACCTCGCGCAACGTGCGCGGCGGGTTCTGGGTGGACCTGGCGCTGGGCGGGCTGAACTACCAGATCGAGCACCACCTGTTCCCGCACATGCCGCGGCCGAACCTGCGCCACGCGCAGCCGATCGTGCGGCAGTTCTGCCTGGACAAGGGCATTCCCTACGCCGAGACCACGCTGCTGCGGTCCTACCGGTACGTGCTGGAGCACCTGCACGAGGTGGGCGCCCCGCTGCGTGCCGCGCGCGCCTGAGCGGCGCGGCGGCGCACCTGCCGCGGTTTTGACGGGGCGGGGTGGTAGGCAGTGGGGGTCAGCCGCCCACCGCACCCCTAGGATCGCCCCCATGACCGCATCCGGACTTTCCGTGAGCGAACCGGCCGAGGTACTGCGGCGGGTCTTCGGCTACGACTCGTTCCGCGGGCAGCAGCAGGAAATCATCGAGCAGGTCGTCGGCGGCGGTGACGCGCTGGTGCTGATGCCGACCGGCGGCGGCAAGTCGCTGTGCTACCAGATCCCGGCGCTGGTCCGCGACGGTGTCGGCGTGGTCATCTCGCCGTTGATCGCGCTGATGCAGGACCAGGTCGACGCGCTGCGCGCGCTGGGCGTGCGCGCCGGTTTCCTCAACTCCACCCAGGACTTCGAGGAACGCAGGCTGGTCGAGGCCGAGTTCGTCGCCGGTGAGCTGGACCTGCTCTATCTCGCCCCGGAGCGGCTGAAGGTCGAGTCCACGGTCAACCTGCTCAACCGCGGCAGGATCTCGCTGTTCGCCATCGACGAGGCGCACTGCGTCGCCCAGTGGGGCCACGACTTCCGCCCCGACTACCTCAACCTCTCCCAGCTGCACGAGCGCTGGCCCGACGTGCCCCGCATCGCGCTGACCGCCACCGCCACCGAGGCCACCCACCACGAGATCGCCACCCGGCTGAACCTCGGCGAGGCCCGGCACTTCGTGGCCAGCTTCGACCGGCCGAACATCCAGTACCGCATCGCGCCGAAGAACGAGCCGAAGCGCCAGCTGCTGGAGCTGCTGCGCACCGAGCACGCCGGTGAGGCGGGCATCGTCTACTGCCTGTCCCGCAACTCGGTGGAGAAGACGGCGGAGTTCCTGTCCGCCAACGGTTTCCGGGCAGTGCCCTACCACGCCGGGCTGGACGCGCGCACCCGCGCCGAGAACCAGTCGCGCTTCCTGCGCGAGGAGGGCCTGATCGTGGTCGCCACGATCGCCTTCGGCATGGGCATCGACAAGCCGGACGTGCGCTTCGTCGCCCATCTCGACCTGCCGAAGTCCGTCGAGGGTTACTACCAGGAGACCGGGCGCGCCGGCCGGGACGGCCTTCCCTCGACCGCCTGGCTGGCCTACGGCCTGCAGGACGTGGTCCAGCAGCGCAAGATGATCGACACCTCCGAGGGCGACGACGCGCACCGCCGCCGCCTCGGCACGCACCTCGACGCGATGCTGGCGCTGTGCGAAACCGTCGAGTGCCGCCGCGTGCAGCTGCTGGCCTACTTCGGCCAGAAGAGCGATCCCTGCGGCAACTGCGACACCTGCCTCACCCCGCCGGAATCCTGGGACGGCACGGTGCCCGCGCAGAAGCTGCTGTCCACGGTGTACCGGCTGCAGACCGAGCGGCGGCAGAAGTTCGGCGCCGGTCAGCTGATCGACATCCTGCTCGGCCGCAAGACCGCGAAGGTGATCCAGCACGACCACGACTCGCTGACCGTGTTCGGCATCGGCACCGAGCTGTCCGAGGCCGAGTGGCGCGGGGTGGTGCGGCAGCTCCTGGCGCAGCGCCTGCTCGCGGTCGAAGGCGACTACGGCACGCTGGTGCTCACCGAGGAGAGCGGCGAGGTGCTGGGCCGCCGCCGCGAGGTGCGCCTGCGCCGCGAGCCGGAGCGCGTGGCAAAAGCCGCGAAGGTGGCCAAAGCCAAGCGTGAGCAGGCGGATCTGCCCGCCGAGGCCAAGCCGGTGTTCGAGCTGCTGCGGTCCTGGCGCGCGGCCACCGCGAAGGAACAGGGCATGCCCGCCTACGTCATCTTCCACGACAAGACGCTGCAGGAGATCGCCATCTCCATGCCGACCACGCTGGAGCAGCTGGGCCAGGTGAACGGCGTCGGCGAGAACAAGCTGGCCAAGTACGGCCAGCAGATCCTCGACGCGCTCAGCGAAGCGTGATCGCGTAGAGCTCCACCCGGGGGTCGTCGGGCAGGGTCACCGAACGCACGGTCTTCGCCGGATCCAGCGGCAGGGACTGGGCGAACAAGCGCACCGGTGGCCCGTCGACGCCCTGGCCCGCCTTGATCCGGTGCGGCAGCTCCAGCGCGACCGTGGTGCCTTCGGGCGCCGAACCGGCCCAGTCCCCGACGGCCACCGGCAGTTCGGCCCCGGTGCCGTCGGTGTACTGCACGTTGACCGCGATGGTCACCGGGCCGTTGTGCGAGGCGGAAACCAGCCGCAACGCCTCGTGCTTCCCGGCCGGCAGCAACACGCCCTGCCCCCGCGCCTCCACGAAGTTCGGCGCTGTGCCCGTCGGATCCGGTGCGGCGTAACGGGTTCCGGCCCAGTCGACCGGACCGGCCGCGGGCAGCAACGCGGCGTCGTAGCTCCATCCCGAGCCGTCGAAGTCGCCCTCGGCAGAGGCCGCGACCGTGGCCGTGCCATCGTGGTCGGCCTCCTTCGACAGGTCCACCGCGCACTGCCCGTCCGCCACGCTCGCGCACGTGGTGCCCGGCCGCAGCGCCACCGTGGCCGTGCGGGTGACCGGTTCGGTCCCGCCACCAGCGGAGACCTCGATGGCCACCGGGTACTCCCCCGCCGGGGTCCCGGCGGGCACGGTCAGCGACAGCGAAACCGTTTGCTGCGTGGGAATCCGCCCCGACCGCAGCACGAACGGTGAGGGCGGCGAGGCGGTGGCGGTCCAGCCGTCCGGTGCCGTGGTCCGCACGGTCACCGGCAGCGCGCCCGGCGCCTGCCCGAGCACGTCCAGCGCCAGCGCGGCCTGCTGCGGCCCGTCCCCCACCGGCGTGACCACAGTGGACTGCCGCAGTGACGCGGCCAGGTGCGTGCGCTGGTCCGGGCGCGCCTTGTTCACCGACGGCGGTTCCGCACCCGGCGCGGTGGCCCAGGCCGACGGCTGGTCGCCGACGACGTGCGCCAGCTCGCCGCCGCGGGCGAGCGCGTCCCAGCCGAGCCACGCCTTGTCCACCGGCGCGCCGTCGAGCGAAAGGCTTTGCACGTACCGGTTCGTGTCGCTCACCCCTGGCGCGGTCACCCTCAGCGTGCCGCCCTGCCGGTCCGCGTATTGTCCGATGTGGACCACCGCGGACTCGAACTGCGGGCTGGACACGGCGAGGAAGTTCGCGCCGCTCATCGTCGGGTACAGCCCGAGCGAGGAGAACACGTACCAGGCCGACATCGTGCCGAGGTCGTCGTTGCCGGTCATGCCGTCCGGCCCGGCGGTGAACAGCGTGTACGCCGCGCGCACCACGGTCGCCGTTTTCGCCGGCGCCCCGGCCGAGGCGTAGACGTAGGGCGCGAGCAGGTCCGGCTCGTTGTTCGGGTTGTAGGTCGGCTTGCCGTAGTAGTCGTACGGCTCGGTGATCCAGTCCTCGCGCGCGGTCCCGGCCGGGTCGGTGAGCAGCTTGTCGTAGGCGAAGAACTCGTCGAGCCGCTTCTCCGTCTCCTGCCTGCCGCCCATCAGCGCGACCAGGCCGTTCGGGTCCTGCGGGGCCAGCCACTGGTACTGGTAGGCGCCGCCCTCGTGGAACTGGTGCCCGGCGTCGACCGGGTTGTACGGCGAGAGGAACGTGCCGTCCTCGGTGCGCGGGCGGAACTGCCGGATGGACGGGTCCCACAGGTTCCGGAACCACTGGCCGCGATCGGCGAACATCGCCGCGTCCTCGTGGTGCCCGAGCGCCCCGGCCATCAGCGCCAGCGAGGCGTCGGCCGTCGCGTACTCCATCGTCGCCGACGCCGGGTGCTTGCAGTCGTTGTCACCGCCCTTGTGCGCGCAGTCCACGCCCAGCTCCAGGCCGGACGGGAGGTACCCGCGTTCGGCGTAGTACTCCTGCCCGGACCGGCCGTTGTAGGCCGAATCGGCGGGCGGCAGGCTGGTCGCGTTCTGCTTGAGCAGCGCGTACGTCTCCGCCTCGTGCCCGGCCAGCAGCCCCTTCGACCAGGCTTCGACCAGGAACGGGGTGACCGGGTCGCCGGTCATGATGTTGGTTTCGCTGTTGGCCAGCGCCCAGCGCGGCAGCCAGCCACCGTCACGGCCCGCCGCCACCACCGACAGCGCCACGTCCCTGGCGACCTGCGGGCGCAGCAGTTCCAGCAGCTGGTTCTGCGGCCGGTAGGTGTCCCACAACGAGAAGTTCTGGTACGGGGTGTAGCCGTTCGCGGTGTGCACCTGCCGGTCGAAGCCGGCGTAGCGGCCGTCCACGTCACTGGCCAGGTTCGGGTGCAGCAACGAGTGGTAGAGCGAGGTGTAGAAGGCGGTCCGCCGCTCGGGCGAGCCGCCGTCGATCTTGATCGAGCCGAGCTGCGTGGCCCAGGTGTCGCGCAGCTTCGCCCTGGTGGCGTCGAAGTCGTAGGAGTCGCCGGTCTCGGCCGCCAGGTTCTTCCGCGCGCCCTCCACACCGGTGTAGGACAGCCCGACCTTGACCACGACGTCGCGGTCTTCGGTGGCGTCGAAGGTGAGCCAGGCGCCGTTGCCACCGGTGCCCGCGGCGTCGCGCGAGCCCGGGCTCTTCGCCGACTCGCGCCAGGTGCCGAACGAGCTGAACGGCCGGTCGAAGCTGGCGGTGAAGTAGACGGTGTGGTCGTCGCGCCCGGCGCAGAAGCCGCCCGCGCGGATCCGGCCCTCGACCGTGCGGTCGCCGACCACGTGCACCTCGGAGTCGTGCACGGTCTGGTTGGCCTTGCCGGTGTTGAACAGCAGGTTCGCCTCGCCGGTGGCCGGGAAGGCGTGGCGCTGCCAGCCGGTGCGCTCGGTCGCGGTCAGCTCGGCGTCGACGCCGTAGGTGGACAGGCCGACCCGGTAGTAGCCGGGTTCGGCTTCCTCGTTGTCGTGCGAGTACTTCGAGCGGTACTCGTCCGGGTTCACCGAGCCGACCGCGCCGGTGGTCGGCATGATCGGCAGCTCACCGGCCACCCCGCAGCCCACGCCGGAGAGATGGGTCTGGCTGAAGCCGTGGATCGAGTCCTGCTGGTAGTCGTACCCGCCCTGGCCGCCGGTGTCCGGGCTGAGCTGCACCATGCCGAACGGCGCGCTCGCGCCGGGAAAGGTGTTGCCGAAGTTCTGCGTGCCGATGAACGGGTTGACCAGCGAGACCGGATCCTCCTGCGCGGTGGCCGTCCCGGTGCCCAGCAAGGTGCCCGCGACCAGTGCTCCGGCGAGGGCGGCGGACGCGATCCGTCGGGACATGGCAGACCTCTTCTGTGTGCCGATACCGCCTGACATCGTTGTCAGCGTCGTTGTCAGAACCAATCACGGCCGCGGAACGGCTGTCAATCTTCCTGTCCGGTCCGGACATCGGCCACTGTGGACGGCGGTCCGTAACCGAACGCCCGCACGCGATAGGTCGCCGCCTTCTCCTCCGGCAGGGTGATCAGCCCGGCCGAGGTGACGTCCGGCTCGAACACCGCGGCCACCCGGTACTCGCCGGTGGTCCGCAGTTCCAGCAGGTAACCCGCCTCGTCGGTGGCGTTGTCGGTCCAGGTGAACCGGATTCCGTTGGCGTGCTCGACGATGGCCCGGAATTCGGTGGGCGCGGCTTCGGCCGATCCCACCGGGTGCTGGTTCGCCGGATCACCCGCGGTGACCAGTGGCACCGCCCAATCGTGGTTCAGCGCCTGCGCCGCTTCGTCGAATTCACCCGGTGGGAGCACTATTTCAGCCGTGGTTGAAACCGGTCCGGCAAAAGGGCGGAGGCGGTAGTGGAAATGCGTGTGCGGAATGAGATCCGGGTGCGTGTACTGCGTCTGGCCGGGTGGCATGAACTGCAGCACGGTGTATTCCCCACCGGCTTCGGTGGCGAATTCCAGCACCCGGCCCGCCACGCCGGGTTCGGCGGGCGGCCAGTCGAGCACCACGTCGTCGGAGCCGATCAGCGTGGCACGCAGACCGGGCTCCGGCGCTTCGGCGGAACAGCCCGCGAGCAGCAACGCGGACAGCAGGAACAGGGTTTTGCGCATGGGGACGACCTCGAGCGGGACGGGCCGCCCCGGCTCGAAAGCCAGGGCGGCGTCGGTCAACCAGGGACTACTTGCGCCAGAACTTGATCCCGCTCCACACCACGGTCGCCGGGCCCGCGCCGCTGTTCGTGCGGTAGGCGCCGAACTTGTCGTAGAAGCTGCCGCCCGGACTGGACACGGTGTGCTTCAGCGAGCCGTTGATGTAGGTCTTGTGGTTGTTCCCCGGCTGGTGGACGGTGTTGACCCGGACGGTGGTGCCCACGGTCGCGCCGGTGGCCACGGTGTCCCCGCCGTGCACCGCGTACAGCCGGCCACCGCGTTCCACCGCGAGCATGAAGAACGGCCCGCTCGGGTCCTGGAAGGTCTGCTTCAGGCTGATCCGGGTGCCGCCGAGGCTGCTGATCCGGAAGCTGCCCTCGAACTGGCGGGTGCCGCCGGTGTAGGTGACGTAGCGGCGCTCGGCCCGCTGGTCCCCGCTGCCGGTGGAACAGCTCAGCGTGAACGTCAGGTTGTTGATCTGGCCGCAGCCGCGTTCCTGCTCGTTGAACGAAGGCGAGTAGGAGGTCCAGCCACCACCGTCGACCTGGGCGGCGGCCACCGGCACGAGCGCGGTGGAGGTCAACGCCAGCAGCGCGGTAATGCCCGCCAGGGCGCGTTTTCTCATGAACGACTTCCAATCAGACGGGGCGGCGGTCTGGTGGATGTCTGGCGGCTGGATCAGCGTAGCCGAATAATTCGGGAGCGTCACCGGCCCGTGATCGCTAGGTTCGGCAACCATGGCGGGGACTTTTCTGGAGACCGAGCGGCTGACCCTTCGCCGGCTCACCGATTCCGACCTCGACCTGCTGGTCGAGCTGGACGCCGATCCGGCGGTGATGCGCTACCTCACCGGTGGGGCGCCGAACTCACGAGAACGCCTGGCCACCGACTTCCTGCCGCGGATGCTGTCGCACGGGCAGCGCTTTCCGGGCTACGGCTTCTTCATCGCGCACGAAAAGACGAGCGGTGAGTTCCTCGGCTGGTTCCACCTGCGCCCGGATCCCGACGGCCCGGACGACGAGCCGGAGCTGGGTTACCGCCTGCGCCAGTCCGCCTGGGGCAAGGGATACGCCACCGAAGGTTCCCGCGCGCTCGTCGAGAAGGCGTTCACCGAACTGGGCGCGAAGCGCGTTTACGCGAGCACGATGGTGGTGAACACCGGTTCCCGGCGGGTGATGGAGAAGGCCGGGCTGCGGCAGGTCCGCACCTACTTCGAGGACTGGCCGGAGTCGATCGAAGGTTCCGAGCACGGCGACGTCGAATACTCGCTGGACCGGTCCGAATGGCGGAAGTAGGCCCCGGCACCCCGGACGACCGCGGCGCCGCGCGGTACCTCTGGTGGCTGGTGCGCAGTCAGCCGTGGCGGGCGGCACGCGGCTCGCTCTACGGCAGCGTGTGGATGGTCAGCACGATGCTGCCGCCGTACCTCAGCTCGCGCGCGATCGACAACGGCCTGCGCACCGGTGACTTCGCCGAGCTGGCCGCGTGGACCGGGGCGGTGCTGGTCTCGGCGCTGTTCAACGCGCTGCTCGGGATGATGCGCCACCGCACGATGACCTTCGTGCGGGTCGACGCCGCGCTGCGCACGGTGCGGGTGGTGGTGCGGCACGTGGGCCGGCTCGGCGCGACGCTGCCGCGCCGGGTGTCCGCCGGCGAGGTGGCGCACATCGGCGCGGCCGACATCAGCACCATCTCCGAGTGCCTGACACTGGTCGGGCCCGGTGTGGGCGCGGTGTTCGCCTTTCTCGCCGTCTCCCTGCTCCTGCTGGGGGTGTCCCCCCTGCTCTCGCTGGTGGTCGTGACCGGCGTGCCGGTGCTCGCGCTCACCATCGTGCCGTTGCTGAAACGCTTGCAGCGCCACGAATCCGAGTACCGCGAGCGGCAGGGTGAGCTGACCTCGCAGGTCGGGGACATCGTCGGTGGCCTGCGGGTGCTGCGCGGAATCGGCGGCAGTGAGCAGTTCTCGCGGCGGTTCCGCGGTTCGTCGCGGCTGCTGCGCGACGACGGGTACCGCGTCGGCGGGGTGACCAGCTGGGTCAAGGCGCTGACCACCGGCATGCCGGTGATGTTCCTCGCGGTGATCACCTGGCTGGCCGCGCGGATGTGCGCCGCCGGGGAGATCACCATCGGCGAGCTGGTGGCCGTCTACGGGTACGTGGCGACGCTGGTGATCCCGATGTTCTTCCTGATCGAGGGCAGTGACCAGCTGGCGAGGGGCCTGGTCGCGGCCCGGCGGGTCACCGCGCTGCTGCGGATCGAGCCGGAGCAGGCAGGCGGCGACCGGCCCGGCCCGGAGGGCCCGGCGAACCTGGCTGATCCGGACTCCGGCCTGGTGGTCCCGCCGGGTGTGCTGCTGGCCGTGGTCTCGGGCGCGCCCGCCGAGGCGGCCGCGGTGCTCGACCGGCTCGGGCGGTACACCGATTCGGCGGCCACCTGGAACGACGTGCCGCTGAGCGAGGTCCGGCTCGACGAGGTCCGCGCGCGCATCCTGCTCGCGCGCAACGAGGAGCACCTGTTCGCCGGTCCGGTGCGCGACGCGATCGCCAAGCGGGCCGAGCACGACGACGCGGCGATCACCGCCGCGGTGCGCGCGGCCGCCGCCGAGGACGTGATCGGCGGATTGCCGGACGGGCTCGATTCGCCGCTGGAAGCCCGCGGCGCCAATCTTTCCGGCGGGCAGCGGCAGCGGTTGCGGCTGGCCAGGGCGCTGCTGGCGGATCCGGAGGTCCTGCTGCTGGTCGAACCGGCGTCCGCGGTGGACGCGCCGACCGAAGCGCTGATCGCCGCGCGGCTGCGCGAGTTCCGCGCCGGGCGGACCACGGTGGTGGCCACCACGTCACCGCTGCAGGCCGGGCGGGCGGACCTGGTCGCGTTCCTGGCCGAGGGCCGGGTGGTCGCGACCGGGACGCACACGAGCCTGCTGGAGACCGAACCGCGGTACCGCGCGCTGGTCTACCGGGGCGCCGAAGAGGAGGTGGCGCGATGAGCCTGCCGGTGGCCGGTGCGCCCGAGGTCCGGCGGGCGACCTGGCAGCTGATCAAGGCCGATCGCCGGGCGCTGGTGCTGGTGCTGGCGTTGAACGCGCTCGCGGCGCTGGCCGGGCTGGCCGCGCCGTGGCTGGTCGGGCGGATCGTCGACCAGGTCGGCGCCGGCACCGCCACGGTGTCCACTGTGGACTCTCTGGCGCTGGCGATCGTGGCCTGCGCACTGGCGCAGGTGCTGCTGACCCGGTTCGCCCGCAACGCCGGGCACCGGCTCGGCGAGCGGACGCTGGCCCGGCTGCGGGAGGGTTTCGTCGACGACGCGCTGTCGCTGCCCGCTTCGGTGATCGAGCGGACCGGGACCGGCGATCTGATGGCCAGGGGCGCGGCGGACGTGTCCACAGTGGGTGTCACCCTGCGCGACGCCGCGCCGACGCTGTTCATCTCCTCGATCCAGCTGACCTTCGTCTTCGCCGCGCTCTTTGTGCTCGACCCGTTGTTCGGCGTGTGCTCGATGGTCGGGCTGCCGCTGATCATGGGGATCAGCCGGTGGTACCTGCGCCGCGCCAGGGACGCGTACCTCCACGAAGGACAGACGCTCTCGGAGATGTCCGACAGCCTGGTCGAAACCGCCGAGGGCGCGCGCACGGTCGAGGCTTTCGGCCTGGCGTCGCGGCAGGTCGCGGCCACGGACGCCAGGGTGCGGCGCGCGTACGCGGCCCGGCGGCGGACGTTGTTCCTGCGCTCGGTGCTGTACCCGGTGGTGGACTTCGCCTACGCGCTGCCCGCCGCGGTCATGCTGCTGGCCGGTGGCCTCTTCGTGGCGAACGACCTGGTCACCCTGGGCGTGGCGATCTCGGCGGTGCTGTACGCCTGGCAGCTGACCGAGCCGATGGACTTCCTGCTGGACTGGCTGGACCAGCTGCAGCGGAGCGGGGCGTCGTTCGCGCGGTTGAAGGGCGTGGCCGAGGCGGTGCCGGACCGGAAGCCGACCACCGAGGTGCCGGTGGACGACCGGCTGGTCGTTCGCGACGTGCGGTACGCCTACGGCTCCTCCGGTGACGTGCTGCACGGGGTCGACCTGACCGTGCGCCCCGGTGAGCGGCTGGCGCTGGTCGGCCCGTCCGGGGCCGGGAAGTCCACTTTGGGCAGACTGCTGGCCGGGCTGGCCGCGCCGCGTTCGGGTTCGGTGACCGTTGGCGGGGTGCCGGTCGCGGAACTGGCGCCGGAGGTGCTGCGGGAGCGGGTGGTGCTGGTGACCCAGGAGCACCACGTTTTCCTCGGCACCATCCGGGACAACCTGACCATCGCCGCGCCCGGTGCCTCCGACGCGGAGCTGCTGGCCGCGCTCGACGTGGTCGACGCCGACTGGGTGCTCGCGCTGGAGTCCGGTTTGGACAGCAAGGACTTGCGACTGGACGCGCCGCAGGCGCAGCAGCTGGCGCTGGCCAGGGTGGTGCTGGCCGATCCGCACACCGTGGTGCTGGACGAGGCGACTTCCCTGCTGGACCCGCGGACCGCCCGGCACGTGGAACACTCGGTCGCCGCGGTGCTCGAAGGACGCACGGTCGTCGCCATCGCGCACCGCCTGCACACCGCGCACGACGCGGACCGGATCGCCGTGGTGGACGGCGGGCGGATCACCGAACTCGGCACGCACGCCGCCCTGGTCGACGCCGGAGGCACCTACTCGGCACTGTGGCACTCCTGGCACGGAGACCGCTGAGGACAGTCACTCCATGAGCGGGTGGATGGCCGAGGCGACCGCGTGGGCCCGGTGGGCCGCCAGTTCGGCGGTGTCGCCGTGGACCAGGACGAGGCCGGTGCAGGCGCGCTGGTCCCGCAGCGAGGTGATGGTGTCGCCCGGAGCGGCGGTCGGGTACCACTCCGGGTCGCCGGGGTACGCGGGCAGGGCGTCCAGGCCGGACCAACCGGCCAGGCGTCCCGGCCGCTCGGGGTAGATGAGGTTGAAGGCGACCGCCGGGCCGCCGGGGGAGGAGCCGTCCAGCAGTGCGGGGCGTACTCCCAGCGCCAGCTGCACCATGGCTTCGTAGACATTGGTGCCCAGCGACCGGCAGAGCGCCTCACCGACGAGTGCGCCACCGATGCGCGCGTTGATCTCGACCAGCTCCGGCCCCGCACCGGTCAGCACGAACTCCACGTGCGCGAAGCCCCGCTCGTGCCCGGCCACCGCCAGCACCTCCGAAACCCAGGCCCGCAGCACCTCCGTGTCCTTGTCACCGAAAGCGACCGGGAAGGCCGCCGACTCCTCCCGGAACCGGAACTCCCGCGACAGCTGACGGCTCGACACCCCGAGCAGCCGCGTCCGGCCCTGCCAGGTCAGCGTTTCCGCGCTGTACACCGGTCCGGCGAAGAACGGCTCCGCGATCAGCCGCCCCTTCAACGGACCCGCCGAAGCCAGCACCGCCCGCACCTCCTCGGCCGAGTGCACCAGCGAGACATCCCGCGACGAAGTACCCGCCGAATCCTTGACCACCAGCGGGAAACCCGAGAGCCCGGGCTCGGCGTCGACGGCGGTTCCCCGGCTCAGCCCTCGCTCGTGCAGCAGTTGCCGCACCCTGGCCTTGTCCCGCAGCGTTCGCACGGCGTCGACCGGCGGTCCCGGCAGGCCGAAATCCGCGGCCAGCCGGGCGCCGGGGATTGCCCAGGTGTCGGTCGAGCTGATCAGGCCCGCCAGGTCGGGCACCGCGGAAAGCGCTGTGGCGCAAGCGTTTGCGTCGAAGGTGTCCACGTCCACCACCTCGACCACGCCGACGCCGCTCAGCTCGTGCCGGTAGATCGACCGGTCGCCGGTGAACAGCACCAGGCGGTGGCCCAGCGCGCTCGCCGCGTCGGCGAGGCGGCCCAGTCCGAACGACAGCGCCTCCAGCAGCACGACGGTCATCGGCCCACCCGGTGCGCCCGCCGCGCCCAGTCCATTGTGGACCAGGGCAGGGTCAGCTCGGCCAGCGAAGCCACCTCCACCGGGAAGAGCAGCTCCGGATCGAGCGCGTCCTGGTGCCGCGAGAACACCTTGTCGACATAGCGATGACCGGTGTCCGCGCCGATCACCAGGAACATGCGCTCCGGCTCGGCGCGCGCCTCCCAACGCGCGGCCAGATAGGCCGCCCCGGTGGACAGCCCGGCGAACACCGCGTGCTCCCGCAGCAGGCCGACCGCCCCGGCCATGGCGTACCGGAAGTCCACCCAGTGCAGCCGGTCGTACAGCGTGTGCCGCACGTTGCCGAACGGGATCGAGCTGCCGATCCCGGCGATGATCGCCTCCGGATCGGACAGCCGCTCACTGCCGAAGCTCACGCTGCCGAACGGCTCGATCCCGGTGAGCCGCACGTCCGGATCGCGCTGCCGCAGCGACTCCACCAGCCCGCCGGTGGACGCCCCGGTGCCGACCGCGCCGACGACGGTGAGCGGCCCGGCTGGCAGCGCCCGCACGGCGATCTCGGCGAGTTCGGCGTACCCCGCGTAGTGCACCTCGTCGTGGTACTGCCGCATCCAGTGCATTTCCGGGTGCTCGGCCAGCAGCGCGCGCACCCGGCGCACCCGCCGTTCCTGGTCCAGTTGCAGGCTCGGCGACGGCGGCATCTGGTCCACCGTCGCACCGAGCACCTCCAGCTGCGCGCGGATCGTCGCGTCCACGGTGGTCGACGCGACGATGTGGCAGTGCAGGCCGTAGCGGTGGCAGGCCATCGCCAGCGCGAGCGCGTAGATGCCGCTGGAGGAGTCGATCAGCGTCTGCCCCGGCCGCACCATGCCACTGTCCAAAAGCGACCGGACCGCGCCGAGCGCGGCGTAGACCTTCATCGTCTCGAACCTGGCGAGCACCACGTTCGGCGCGAGCCGGATCAGGCTCGGGTCCTTGATCGCGTCGGTGATGTGCTCGTGCACCCCGGCCAGCACCGCGGTCTCCGGTGTGTGCGTCATCGGCCGATGGACCGCAGGTAGCGGGCCAGGTTCTCGGCCCCGTCGATGTTGCGCGGGCCGCTGACCAGTTCGCCGATCGACATCACGTGGAACCGGTTCTCCCGGACCGCGGGCGAGTTCTTCAAGCCCTCGAAGGACTTCACGAAGTCGATCTTCGCCTGGGCCGGCTGGTCGCCGTAGTCGACCACCACGATCACCTCCGGCTGGGCCCGCACCACCGGCTCCCAGCCGACCGAGCCCCAGCCGTCGGCCAGCTCGCCGAAGACGTTGCGCCCGCCGGCCGCGGCGATGAGGTCGGTGGGCGCGGCGTGCTTTCCCGCGGTGTACGGCTGGTCGGTGCCCGAGTCGTAGACAAAGACCCTGGCCGGTTCCGCCCCGGCGGGCACGCCCTTGCGCACCGCGTCCAGCCGTCCGCGCAGCTGCCCGACCAGCTCGGTCGCCCGCGCCTCGACGTGGAAGATCTTGCCCAGGTTCTCCAGGTCGGCGAACAGGGCGTCAAGCGGGGACACGTCGGCCTTCGCGGTGCCGTAGTCCCAGCAGGTCTCGGTGTGCAGGTAGCTCCGGATGCCCAGTTGCTCCAGCAGTTTCGGGGTGATGCCGCGCTCCTCGCTGAACCCGGAGTTCCAGCCGGCGAAGACCCAGTCGGCCTGCGCGTCGACGACGATCTCCCTGGTGATCCGCGCGGTGCCGAGCCGGGGCACCTTGGCGTAGTCCGCCTTGTACGCCGAGCCGTCGATGGACGGGTCCGCCACCTTGTTCAGCACGTACCCGCGCATCTTCCCGGCCAGCCCGAGCGCGAACATCTTCTCCGTGCCGCTGATGTCGTAGGACACCGCGCGCTGCGGAATCGGGTAGGTGACCTGCTCACCGCAGTTGGTCACGGTCGCGGTGGCGGCCTCGCCACCCGCCGGGGCCGGTGCGGGCTCGACGGTGGCGCCGCAGGCCGCCAGCAGCGCCAACACCGGGAGCAGCGGAACCAGGCGAGAACGGGTCTTCATGCGGTGTCTGTCCTTTCGGGACTTTCAGGACGTTCGGGATCGAGGTCGTAGAGCAGTTGCGGGATTCCCGTTCGCGGGTGGTCGACCACGCTGGCCCAGACGCCGAACACTTCGTGCACCAGCGCCGGGGTGAGCGTCTCGGCCGGGGAACCGCAGGCGACCAGCTCACCTTCACGCAGCACGGCGATGCGCTGGCACACCGCGGCGGCGAGGTTCAGGTCGTGCAGCGCGACCAGAACGGTCAGCCCGCACCCGGCCAGGAAGGTCAGCAACTCCACCTGGTGACGCACGTCGAGGTGGTTGGTCGGCTCGTCGAGCACCAGCACGCTCGGCTCCTGCACCAGCGCCCTGGCCATCAGCACGCGCTGGCGTTCACCACCGGACAGCGACAGCACGCTGCGCAACGCCAGGTGCGTGATATCCATGCGCCGCAACGCGTCCCGGCACAGCTGGCGTTCGCGGGCGGTGAGCCGGGCGTTGCCGCGCTGGTGCGGTGACCGCCCGAGCGCGACCACCTCCTCCACGGTGAAGTCCAGCTCGGCGCGGCTGTCCTGGGTGAGCGCGGCGATCGAGCGCGCGCTTTCGGCCAGCGGCACCCGGCTCAGGTCCTCGTCGTTGAGCAGGACCGCGCCGCCGCTCGGGCGCAGCGCGCGGTACACGCAGCGCAGCGCGGTCGACTTGCCGCTGCCGTTCGGCCCGACCAGGCCGACCACCTCGCCCTCCCCCACGTCCAGGCACAGCTCGCGGACCAGCGCCTTCCCGGCGACCTCGACCGAAACCTCCCGCAGCGAGAGCTTCGCCTGTCCCATCAGCGATCTCCGAACATGTACCCGCGCCGGCGCATCAGCACGATGAACACCGGCACCCCGATCAGCGCGGTGATCACGCCGATCGGCAGTTCCTCCGGCGCCACCACGATCCGGGCCAGCACGTCCACCCAGACCAGGAAGATCGCCCCGGCCAGCGGCGCGATCGCGAGCACCCGGCGATGACTGGAGCCGACCACGATCCGGACCACGTGCGGCAGCACCAGCCCGACGAACGGGATCGCGCCGCTGACCGCCACCAGCAGCCCGGTCGCGCCCGCGGTGAGCAGGAACAGCCCGCGCCGCAACGCCGCCGCGTCCACACCGAGGCTGGCCGCGGTCTCGTCACCGAGCGAGAGGATGTCGAGCGGCCTGCTCTTTCGCAGCAGCACGACGATGGTCACCACCACCGCGGCCGCGGCGATCGGCAGCGACTGCCAGCTGGCCGCGCCCAGGCTGCCGAGCAGCCAGAACAACACCGTCTGCGCGGCCTGGCTGTTCGGCGCGAGGAACACGATCATGCTCATCACCGCCTGGAAGGCGTAGGCGAGCGCGACCCCGGTCAGCACCAGCCGCAACGGCGTGAGCCCGAGTGCGCTGCGTGCGGCCAGGTAGACCAGCACGGTCGCGATCAGCGCGCCGAGAAAGGCCGCCACCGACATGGCGAGCACCCCGAGCGAGGCGAACACACCGAACACCACGACCGCGGTCGCGCCGACCGAGGCACCCGAGGAGATGCCGAGCACGAACGGTTCGGCCAGCGCGTTGCGCACCAGCGCCTGGAGCGCGACGCCCACCACGGCCAGCCCCGCGCCGACCACCACCGCGAGCAGCACCCGTGGCGTGCGCACGTCCCAGACGATCGAGTACCCGGTCAGCTCGGCCTGGCTGATCGAGCCGCCGGTGAGCGCGGCACGCAGGTAACGCAGCACCTCGTCGAGCGGCACCACGGTCGGGCCGAGCGCGATCCCGGCGAGCACGGAAACCAGCAGCACCAACGAAAGCACGACTATGCCGCCGGTGAGCCCGCCCCTGGCGGGCGCGCCGGACTCCGAAGGCTCGGCGAGCAGGCGCCAGCTCGGCTCGCCGCGCACCTCAGTCCGCACGACGGCCACGCACGATCAGCCGCCGGGCGTGGTTGTCGTACGGACTGCCGTCGAAGCCGCCGAAGCACTCGACCCCGGTGAAGCCCGCCTCCTCGAACAACGCCCGCAGTTCGGCGGCGCTGTAGAGGAAACTGGTGATGGTCGCGTGGCGCGCGGTTTCCCCGGTCACGAGCGTCCACTCGGTACGGAGACGGGTCCAGTCGTCGAGAATGGTGTCGCGCATGAACACCGTGCCCTCGTCCACGTCGACGGCCTGCGGGCGACCGACCCAGCTCGCCAGCACCTCCTTGCCCAGCACGTCGACCAGCAGCGAGCCACCGCGATCGAGGCTGGCGTGGGCGTTGCGCAGCACGCGCAGGTTGTCGGCGGGATCGTCGAAGTAGCCGAACGAGGTGTAGAGGTTGAGCACCACGTCGAAGCCGCGTTCTTCGGTGAACTCCAGCATGTCGGCCTGGACCAGGCGGACCTCGACCCCGGCCTCACGGCAGGCTTCGCTAGCCCGCGCCAGCATGACCTCGCTCAGGTCCACCCCGGTGACCCGGTCGCCGCGCTGGGCCAGCGGCACCAGGTGGATCGCCGGCCCGCAGCACAGGTCGAGCACCCTGGCCCCGGCGGGAAAGGCCAGCAACGGCGATTTGGCGACGAGCTCGGCGGCTTCGGCTGCCCTGCGCCGGGAGAACATCGCCCCGGCGAAACCGGCCCACAGGTCGTCATCGTCGTACCAGGCCATGCACCCCGTCCTTCACTCCGTCAGCCGTTCGAAGTGGAGGTCGTCGGCGCGGCGCGTCCGGTTCCCGGGCCACCCGGATGGAGCAGTCAGACGGGCAGGCCGTCGCGCAGCCGGGTCACCGCGGTGACGATCGCGCCCGCCTGCACCCCGGCCAGCTTGTGCGGTGGCACGAGGGTGCCCGGCGCGCGTTCGGCGACTTCGGCGCACCAGCGCTCGAACACCGGCGTCAGCGTCGCCCGCGCGGCCTCGATCTCCGGTGACGCCGGCTCGTCGGCGAACAACCGCAGCAGCATTCCGGCGCACCGCAGGCGGATCACGCTCGGCCACACCTGCCCGCCGGAGAACCGGAACCAGCGCAGCGAATCGGTGATCGCGCGTTCGAACGGGCTGCGCCCGCTCAGCCGGACCGGCCGCAACAACTCGGTGAAGAACTCCAGGTCCTGGTCGTAGCTTCCGTCCCGGTGGGCCGTGCCGTGGTCGATCCACAGCGGGAGTTCGCTGATCAGCACCGAACTGCCGTAGCGCGCGGAGTAGTCACGCGTGCTGCCGCCGATGAGCAGCGGGCCGCCCATCGCCTCGGCGAGCATGCCGAACGAAGGCATCTCGAACACCGCGGGCGCGAGCGCGCGGGCACCCGGCGCGTCCGGTTCCCCGCTGTCCAGCGGAATCCCGGCTTCGTCGAGCAGCGCGGTCAGCGCGGCGTAGTAGGTGGCGTCGCCGCGACCGGAGACGTAGAAGAAGCCGCCGCCGAAGTCCGCGTTGTGCAGGGAGGCGATCAGCTGCGGGCGGGTGGCGTCGATCAGCTTCATCAGCGCCCTGGTCTCCGGGATGGGCGTGCCGATGGTCCGGCCCCGCCATTCGACCGGGAAGGTCCACTCCACCTGCTCGTCGCTCGGCGGCCGGTAGAAGTTGCGGGCCACGTGGTCGCGGGTGAGCGGGCCGTCGAACCAGCCCTCGTTCAGCCGCGTGCCGTCGGGATCGGCGCACGGCACAAAATGCCAGGTAGCGTCGAGGGTGTCGCGCAGCTCGGTGTCCTGGGCGAGCACGCGGATCAGCTGCCTGATGGTGAGCAGGCCGATCGGCTCGTTGGGGTGCGGGCTGCCGATCACCACCACCTGCCGGTCCCCGTCCCCGACCCGGACGTGGTGGATCGGATCACCCAGCTTCGAGTGGCCGAGCACGGCCACCGAGACCGTGCCGGGGTGCTTCTCGGCGATCTCGGCGGTGAACCGGTGCATCCGGTCGACCGTGGGAAAACCGGTGGCCGGTTCCATCGACGCGGTGATCCTGGCGACCTCGTCCACGACACACTCTCCGGATTGATAATTTGATTACTGTAATAATCAGATTACCATCGTCAGGGTGAAACGGACCGTGCTCAAGGCGCGCAATCGGGAAGCACTGATCGAGGCCTGTCTCGCCGAGGTCGCCGCGCACGGCTACCGCGACGCCCGCCTGGAGGACATCGCCGAACGGGCCGAGCTGAGCACCGGTGCGATCTACTCGATCTTCGGCAGCAAGCGGAACCTGCTGGCCGCCTCGATGGACCAGCTCGCCGGGGAACTGGCCGCCGAGCTGGACGTGCTCGCCGATCCGGAGCTGCCGGTGGGCGAGGTGCTGCGTGGCGCGGCCAGGGTGTGGATGCGGATGGCCGCGAGCGAGGGCGCGCGCGACCGGTTCGCGTTCGAACTGGAAGCCACCGCGGCCGCGCTGCGCGAACCGTCACCGGGGCAGCCGATCCCGGTGCAGCGGCTGCGCGAGCTGCTCACCGGACGCCGGTTCCGCGGCGGCCGGACCACCGGTGAACAGGCGCGGCGGCTGAGCCTGGCCGCGCACGCCCTGCTCAGCGGACTGGCGCAGCGCGCACTGCTGGACCCGCCTTCGGTGTCCGCAACAGAAGCCGAGGACGCCGCCGCGGCGCTGGTACACCTGCTCTGCTAGCCGGTTTTCACAGATCCGCGAGTGCCCGCACCGGGGCCTCGACGCAGTCGGCGACGAAGCGGAGGAAGCCGCCCGCGGTGCCGCCGTCGCAGACGCGGTGGTCGAAGGCGAGCGTGAGCTGGCAGACCTTCCGCGCGACCAGCGTGCCGTCGACCACCCACGGCCGGTCGATGATCCGGCCCATGCCGAGGATCGCCGCCTCCGGGTGGTTGATGATCGCCGCCGAACCGTCCACTCCGAACACGCCGTAGTTGTTCACCGTGAAGGTGCCGCCGGTGAGGTCCGCCGGGGTCAGCTCCCCCGCCCGCGCCGCCGCGGTCTTCTCGCGCAGCGCGGCCGACAGCTCGCGGGTGCTCAGCACCTGCGCGTCGCGGACCACCGGCACGACGAGCCCGCGATCGGTCTGCGCGGCGAACCCGAGGTGCACCTGGTCGAGCACCACGATCGCGTCCCGCTCGACGCGCGAGTTCAGCTCGGGGTACTTCTTCAGCCCGGCCACGGTGAACCGGGCGAGCAGCGCGAGCAGGCCCACACCGTCGAGCTGGTCACGGGCGGCGAGCAACTCGGTGGCGTCGACGTCCACCCACACGGTCGCCTCGGGAATCTCCCGCCGCGAGGTCGACAGCTTGTCGGCGACCGCCTTCCGCATACCCTTCAACGGAATCCGGCGACCCCCGGTAGAAGCAGTGCGCCCGGCGATCTCCCGTTCCACATCGCATCGCCGGATCACCCCGTGCGGACCGCTGCCGGGCACCGCGGTGAGATCGACCCCGTTCTCCTTGGCCAGCAGGCGCACGATCGGCGAGATGACCGCCGTGGTCGTGCGTGCGGGAGCCACCGCGACGGGGGCGGCGGCGGGACGCCGGGGTGACCGGCGACGCCGCCGCGTGGACGCCGACGTGCCGTAGCCGATCAGCACGTTGCCGCTCTCTTCGGTGCCGCTCTGTTCAGTGCTGCCGGCAGGCTCCGGGACCACCACGCCCGGTTCGGTGAATCCCGGAGCCGGCCCGCCCACGCTGAGCAGCGGCGCACCGACGGGCAGCGTTTCACCCGCGGCGCCGTGCAGCGCGGTCACTTCTCCCGCGAAGGGAGACGGTACTTCGACCGCCGCTTTGGCGGTCTCCACCTCGACCACCGGCTGGTCCACGGTGATCGTCTCGCCGACCGAAACCAGCCAGCGCACGATTTCCGCCTCGGTCAGCCCTTCACCGAGGTCGGGGAGCTTGAACTCAGGCAACGCCGACCACTCCGTCCACCCGGTCGTCCCACTGCAGGCGCGCGATCGCGTCCAGCACCCGGTCCACGTTCGGCAGGTGGTGTTCCTCCAGTTTCGGTGGCGGATAAGGGATGTCGTAACCGGTGACGCGCAGGATGGGCGCGTGCAGGTGGTGGAAGCAGCGCTCGGTGAGCCGCGCGGCGACCTCGGCGCCGTACCCGCAGAACCCGGACGCCTCGTGCACCACCACCGCGCGGCCGGTCTTGCGCACCGACGCGGCGACCGTCTCGTCGTCGAACGGCGACAGCGTGCGCAGGTCGACGACCTCCACGTCCCAGCCTTCTTCCCCGGCCGCTTCGGCGGTTTCCAGCGCGACCGGCACCATCGGGCCGTAGGCGATCAGCGTGACGTCGGCCCCGGCGCGCCGCACCACCGCGCGGTCCATCGGCACCCCGGCGCCGAAGTCCACTTCGGACTTACCCCAGTAGAGGCGCTTCGGCTCGAGGAAGATCACCGGGTCCGGCGAGTCGATCGACGCGCGCAGCAGGTGGTAGGCGTCCTCCGGGGTGCCCGGCGTGACCACCCGCAGCCCCGGCGTGTGCGTGTAGTACAGCTCCGAGGAGTCGCAGTGGTGCTCGACCCCGCCGATCCCGCCGCCGTAGGGGATCCGGATGACCACCGGCACCTCGACCCGGCCCCGCGTGCGGTTGCGCAGTTTCGCCAGATGGCTGGTGATCTGCTCGAACGCCGGATAGGCGAAGGCGTCGAACTGCATCTCCACCACCGGGCGCAGGCCGTTCATCGCCATGCCGATCGCGGTGCCGACGATGCCGGACTCGGCCAGCGGGGTGTCGAACACGCGCTTCTCGCCGAACCGCGCGGCGAGCCCGTCGGTCACCCGGAACACGCCGCCGAGCGGGCCGACGTCCTCACCGAAGACCAGCACGCGGTCGTCGGCGTCGAGCGCGTCGGCCAGGCCGCGGTTCAGCGCGCCCGCCATGGAGAGGGTCATCGAAGCTCCTCGGCGAGGTGGGCCGCCTGCTCCCGCAGGGCGGGCGTCGGCTGGGCGTAGACGTGCTCGAACAACTCGGCCGGATTCGGCTCCACGTCGGCGTTCATCCCGTCACGCACCTTCGCGGCGAATGCCTCGGCCTCGGCCAGCACGGCGTCGCGACGGGCGTCGTCGAGCAGGCCGCACGAGCGGAGGTAGGCCTCGATGCGGTCGAGCGGGTCGCGGCCGAGCCAGTAGGCCACCTCACTCGGGTCGCGGTAGCGGTTCGCGTCGTCGGCGTTGGTGTGCGCTTCGATGCGGTACGTCCTGGCCTCGATCAGCGTCGGCCCACCGCCTTCGCGCGCGGCCTGGACCGCGTCGCGCACCACCGCGTACACCGCGGCCGGGTCGTTGCCGTCGACCAGCACGGACGGCACGCCGTAACCGATTCCCTTGTGCGCCAACGAAGGCGCCGCGTTCTGCTTGCTCATCGGCACGCTGATCGCGTACCCGTTGTTCTGCACCAGGAACACCACCGGCGCCTGCCACACCCCGGCGAAGTTCAGCGCCTCGTGCGTGTCGCCCTCACTGGTCGCGCCGTCGCCGAGCAGGACCAGCGCGACGCTGTCCTCCCCCTTGAACCGCGCGGCGTGCGCGACGCCGACGGCGTGCAGCGTGTTCGTGGCCAGTGGGGTGCACTGCGGGCCGACGCGGTGCTCGTACGGGTCGTAACCCAGGTGCCAGCCGCCCTGGAGCAGCGTGAGCGTCTCGATCGGGTCGACGCCGCGCGTGACCAGCGCGACCGAGTCGCGGTAAGTGGGGAACAGCCAGTCGCGCTCGTCGAGTGCCAGCACGGCCCCGACCTCGCAGGCCTCCTGCCCGCGCGAGGACGGGTAGACGGCCAGCCTGCCCTGCTTGGTCAGCGCGGTGGCCTGGGCGTCGAAGCGGCGGCCGAGCACCATCCGCCGATGCAGGTCGAGCAGCACCTCGTCCCCGGGCATCGGCAGAACCGGCTCCGGCAGCGGCTCGCCGGCCGCGGTGAGCAGGGCGAGCGGCTCGGCCGATGGCAGCAGGCCGCGCTCGGAACTGGTGACCGTCGTCATGGCGCGAATGCTCCGCTGCCGCGCGGCCAATATTCCAGACCGAGGCCGATTCTCCGGACGTTTGACTTCTGAACGCCGTTAGGGTGGGCCACATGGCCGCACTCGATGAGACCGATCGCCGAATCGTCAAGGAGCTGCGCGCGGACGGCAGGCTGTCCATGCGCGCGCTCGCCGAACGCCTGCACATCTCGCGGGCGGCGGTCTACTCGCGGGTCGACCGCCTGCACCGCGACGGGGTGATCACCGGCTACAGCGCGGTGATCGACCCGGAACGCGCGGGGCTGGGCATCTCGGCGTACGTGTACCTGAAGATCAGCCAGCACTCGTGGCAGGCGGTGCGCAAGCGGGTACTGGAGATCCCGGAGGTCTGGCACGGCGCGCTGGTCTCCGGTGAACACGACATCGTGTTACTGGTCCGCGCACCGGACGCCTCCAGCCTCCGGCAGCTGGTACTGCACCGGCTGCAAACCATGCCTGACGTGCTGTCGAGCCATACCGTGCTGATTCTCGACGAGTTGCACAGCCTGGAGAGCATTGACGTGAATTAGAACACGTTCTACCGTAACCGGGTGCTCACCCAGCCGTTCGCCGAAGCGATCGCCGAAGCCGAGAAGATCATCACCGGGGCTCCGCACATCCGGACCGACCAGGACCTGACCGAGGGGTACGACTACCTCGCCGGCAGCATCCGCGCGTCGTTGCAGATGGCGTGGGCCTACGAGCGGGACTTCCCGTACTTCGTGCAGTCCACCGGGCCGTACACGAAGATGGGCCTGGACAATCCCGACACCCTGTACTTCCACGCCTACCTGCGCGACAACGCCGAGTACGTGGTCACCGGCCGCCGGGGCACCACCACGGACCTGAGCTTCCAGGTGCTGGCGGGCGACTACACCCCGGTCGACGTGCCGGACAGCGTCACCGCCTTCGACGACCGGTCCATCCGGATCGAGCCGGACGGGACGTTCGAGATCCGGTTCGGGCCGGAGAAGTCCAGCGACCCCAACTACTTCACCCTCGCCCCCGGCTCGGCGATGCTGGTCGCGCGCGAGGTCTACAGCGACTGGACCGAGGAACGCGGCACGCTGCGCATCCACCGCGCGGACCGCGTCGGCGAGGTGCCGCCGCGCCCGTCGCAGGACAAGATGACCAAGCGGTACGGCGTGGCCGGGAAACTGCTGCTGAACCGGCTGCACACGTTCCTGAAGTTCCCGGACTGGTTCTACCTCAAGCTGCCGGTGAACACGATGACCGAACCGCGGTCCACCCCTGGCGGGCTGACCACGCAGTTCTCCTCGGCCGGGCACTACGACCTGACCGACGACGAGGTGCTGGTGGTCACCGTGCCCGCGTCCGACGCGCCGTACCAGGGCATCCAGCTGGGCAGCCGGTGGTACGTCTCGCTCGACTACGCCAACCACCAGACCAGCCTCAACACCTCGCAGGCGCGCGTCGATCCGGACGGCAAGATCCGGTTCGTGGTCAGCGAGCGGAACCCGGGGCTGGCGAACTGGCTGGAGCGCACCGGGCACGCGCAGGGCTTCGTGCAGATCCGCTGGCAACGGCTGTCCCGCGAGCTGAAACCCGAGGACGGGCCGGAGGTGGAGGTGGTGCCGTTCGGCGAACTCCCCCGCCGGTTGCCGTACTACCAGCAGGCCAGGGTCACCCCGCGTGAGTACGCGGGCCGGATCGCGGCCCGGCAGGCCGCCTTCGCCACCAGGATGCTCGGATGACGATGCTCGAGGGCAAGGTAGTGGTGGTCTCGGGCATCGGCCCGGGACTCGGCCGGTCGATCGCGGTTCGCGCCGCGGCGGCGGGCGCCGACGTGGTGCTGGCCGCGCGCACCGAATCACGGCTGGAAGAGGTGGCGAAGGAGGTCACCGCGCTGGGCCGCCGGGCGCTCTGCGTACCGACGGACATCGCCGACGAATCCGCCGCCGAACGACTCGCCACGCGGTCCGTCGACGAGTTCGGCCGGGTGGATGCCTTGGTGCACAACGCGTTCGCCTTCCCGCCGATGGGCGACCTGCTCGATGCCGACCCGGCCGCGATCCGCACCGCGCTGGACACCACGGTGCTCGCGGCACTGCGGCTGACCCGCCTGTTCACCCCGGCACTGGCCGATGTGGACGGTGCGGTGGTGATGATCAACTCGGCGGTGATCCGGCACTCGCGGCGGACCTTCGGCGCGTACAAGATGTCGAAGACGGCGCTGCTCTCGCTGGCGCAGTCGCTGGCCACCGAACTCGGCCCGCGCGGCATCCGGGTGAACACGGTGGCACCGGGCTACATCTGGGCCGACGCGCTGAAGTGGTACTTCGGCCACCTGGCGAAGGAACGCGGGACCACGCGCGAAGAGGTCTACGCCGAGACCGCGGCGACCACCGACCTGCGGCGGCTGCCCGAACCGGACGAGATCGCCGACACCGTGGTGTTCCTGGCGTCGTCGATGGCCTCCGGGATCACCGGGCAGTGCCTGGACGTCAACTGCGGCGAATTCCACCACTGAAGGGGCGCGCATGGAACGGGATTCGGTCGGCACGGTCGAGG
Organism: Amycolatopsis sp. YIM 10; assembly: GCF_009429145.1. Taxonomy (GTDB): domain Bacteria; phylum Actinomycetota; class Actinomycetes; order Mycobacteriales; family Pseudonocardiaceae; genus Amycolatopsis. The sequence continues at coordinate 7,474,092 of NZ_CP045480.1, forward strand.
ACCTGCACGCGTCGGCCACCAAGGTGACCGGGCTCGAGGACTTCGGCGTGGACGACTACACCGAAGGCCTGGCAGTGCTGCTCGACGCGTACGCGCGCGAAGCGGAACTGACACCGTTCGGAAAGAAGATCAAACGCGCGTTCCTGCGCGGTGCCCTGATAGCGCGGCTGCTCAGCGAAGCGGGCTGGAAGCAGCACCCGGGATACGCGGACGTCCCGGTGGAGCGGCCGATCTTCGTCACCGGCCTGCCACGCACCGGCACCACGGCGCTGCATCGGCTGCTCACCGCCGATCCCGCACACCAGGGCCCGGAGCTGTGGCTCACCGAGGTCCCGCAACCACGGCCACCGCGCGAGACGTGGGAGTCGAACCCGGTTTTCGCCCGCATCCAGGCCGGGTACGAGCAGCACCACCAGGAGCACCCGGAATTCATGGGCCTGCACTACAGCTCGGCCGAACAGGTCGAGGAATGCTGGCAACTGCTGCGGCAGTCGATGCGGTCGATCTCGTTCGAATGCCTGGCCCACGTACCGTCCTATTCGGACTGGTTGCGCGAGCAGGACTGGACGACGGCCTACCGCAGGCACCGCGATGTGCTCCGCCTGATCGGCCTGCACGACGCCGATCGACGGTGGGTGCTGAAGAACCCGAGCCACCTTTTCGCCTTGGACGAGCTGCTCACGGTGTACCCCGACGCACTGGTCATCCAGACCCACCGCGCCCCACGCACCGCGATCGCCTCCGTCTGCAGCCTGAACGAAAACGCCGCCGCGGACTGGTCGACCGCGTTCAAGGGCGAGGTCGTCGGCAAGAGCCAGCTGGCCCTATGGTCGCGAGGCCTGGCCGACTTCCGCGAGGCCCGCGCAAAGCACGACGCGAGCCAGTTCTACGACGTCCAGTACGAGGACTTCGTCGGCGACCCCATCGGCACGGTAGAAGCGGTCTACCAGCACTTCGGCCTGACCCTCACCGAGGATGCCCGATCCCGCATGGTCACCCTCCACGCCGAAAGCCGCTCGGGCGCACGGGCTCCCGCACACCGGTACACCCTGTCGGACTTCGGCCTCACCGAGGCGGATGTGGACGCCGCTTTCCCCGCGTGACTCACCTCCCGAGTGGCTCGGGCGTGAGGGGTGCAGTCGGTTTCGGTGGTGTGACGCCATCCGGCAGGTCGCGAAGCTTGTGGTCGGCCCGGCACAACCCGAGGAGGGTGGACGCCCGGTCGGGCAGCCGTTCTTCCAGCCTTCGCCGGTGCTGTCGCAGTGATCAAGGTCGCCGAACTGCACAGGCCGTGTACACCCCGGACGACGACATTCGCGATCCCTGACCCGCACCAACTCATCCAGCCCAGCCCTGGGCCGATACCGACGACGGCCGAGTTCTCTCACCTCTTCCGCCACTCCGCGCTTCATCGAAGACGCACGGGTGAACGAGACCACCTGCACACAAACGTTCGAAACGCGAGACAAAAAACCACCCGCCACACAGCCCTGCCCATACCCTCCCCGCTACGCCAACCCCCGAATCGCCCGGGAAGGCGGCCGGTTCCCCTTGATCGAAGCCACCATCTCCAACACCTGCCGCGTCCTCTTCACCTCATGCGCCCGAAAAACCGCCGCCCCATCCGCCGCCGCCAAAGCCGTAGCCGCCAAAGTCCCGTCGACCCGCTCCGACAACTCCACCCCCAGCGTCTCCCCCACAAAGTCCTTGTTGGACAGCGCCATCAAAACCGGCCACCCCGTCGCCGCCAACCGATCCGCATACCTCAACAACGCCAAACTATGCCAAGTGTTCTTACCAAAATCATGCGTCGGATCAATAAGAATCCCGGCCCGCGGCACCCCCAAAACCACAGCCGCCTCGGCCCGCAACGTAGTCTCTTCGATCACCTCGGCGACCACATCCGGATACCGCACCCGAAACGGCCGAGTCCGCGGCACCGCATTCCCGGTATGCGAACACACATACCCAGTCCCGAACTCCGCCGCGACCTCCACCAGGCCAGGATCCGCCCCCGCCCAGGTGTCGTTCAGCAGATCCGCGCCCTCCAGGCAAGCCGCCCGGCCGACCGACGCCCGCCACGTATCGACGCTGATCACCAGCTCGGGGTGCCGCGAACGCACCTCCGCCACCAGTGGCACCACCCGGCGGATCTCCTCGGCCACGGTCACCTCATCACCCGGCCCGGCCTTCACCCCGCCGATGTCCACCAGGTCCGCGCCCTCCGCCACCGCGCGGTCGACCGCGGCCAGCGCCTTCTCGTCGCTGAAGGTGGCCCCGCGGTCGTAGAACGAGTCGGGCGTGCGATTGACGATCGCCATCACCAGCGCGCGGTCGGTGACGATCCGGCGGCCGCGGAAGCACAGTTCGGCGGGCGCGTGAGTTCCCTCGTCGGCAGTCACGCGGGATACGATTCCAGACAGTGCCGGGACCACTACCGAGGAGGCCTGGGATGCGTCAGTTGAGCGCGCTCGACGTGCAGTTCCTGAACGCCGAATCCGCCACCACCACCGGCCACGTCGGCGGCCTGTCGATACTCGACCCGTCGACCGCGCCGCGCGGGCTGGTCACCGTGGAGGACATCCGGGCGTTGATCGCCAAACGCCTGCACCTCGCCGGCCCGCTCCACTGGCGCCTGCTCGAAGTCCCGCTGAACCTCGACCACCCGTACTGGGTCGAGGACACCGACTTCGACCTCGAGTTCCACGTCCGCGAGATCGCGCTGCCCGCCCCCGGCAACGAGCAGCAGCTCGCCGAGCAGGTCGCCAGGATCGCCGCCCGCCCGCTGGACCGGCGCCGCCCGCTGTGGGAGGCCTACCTCATCCAGGGCCTCGAACACGGCCGCATCGCGCTCTACACCAAGGTCCACCACGCCGCCATCGACGGCGTCTCCGGCGCGGAACTGCTCGGCGTGCTGATGGACCTGACCCCCGAACCACGCCACGTCGACCCACCGGACAGCCGCCAGGTCGAAGGCCCGCCCCCGACGCTTTCCCTGCTCGCCACCGCCGCCCGCAGGCTCGCGCTCCAGCCGGTGAAGATCGCGCTGTCGGTGCCGAAGATGCTGCCGCACCTGGGCGAACTCCCCGGCGCGGCCAGGATTCCCGGCGCCGCCGCGCTGGCGAAGGCCACCGGGAAGCTGGCCAGGGCGGCCAGGCTCGGCCCCGGCCGCCACGAGGCGGAACGACCGGTGCTGGTCCCGCCGGACACCCCGTTCAACGGCCCGATCACCCAGCACCGCCGGTTCGCCTACGGCTCGCTGCCGCTGGACGAGGTCAAGCGGATCAAGAACACCTTCGGCTACACGGTCAACGACGTGGTGATGGCGTTGTGCGCCGGCGCGCTGCACCGCTGGCTGGCCGAGCACCAGGCGATCCCGGCGACCCCGCTGGTCACCCTGGTGCCGCTGTCGGTGCGCACCCCGCAGCAGGCGGGCTCCGCGGGCAACCAGATCTCGGTGCTCCAGGCGCCGCTGCCGGTGCACATCGCCGATCCGAAGGCACGGCTGGACGAGGTGGTCTCGGCGATGGCCACGGCCAAGCAGCGCTACCGGCCGCTGCCCGCGTCCTGGCTGGTCGACTTCAGCGCCATGCTGCCCGCCGCGCTCGGCGCGCTCTCGGCCCGCGCGCTGATGAAGTTCGCCGGCGCCACTTCGCCGTTGGTCAACCTGGTCATCTCGAACGTGCCCGGCGTGCAGATGCCGCTCTACACCGCGGGCGCGAAACTGCTCGGGCACTACCCGGTCTCGGCGATCACCGACGCGAGTGGCGGGATCAACATCACCGCGATGAGCTACGACGGCAAGCTGGACTTCGGCATCGTCGTCTGCCGGGAGCTGGTCCCGGACGTCTGGAGCCTGATCGACTACCTTCGCGACGCACTGGACGAACTGGGCAAGCTGGCCGACGAGGAAGGGGCACGGTGAACGAGCGCACGGTCGAGGCGAACGGGATCGAACTCTGCTACGAGGTCTTCGGCGAGCCGGACGGCCGCCCGCTGCTGCTGATCATGGGCCTCGGCGGGCCGATGACCTGGTGGGACGAGGAGTTCTGCGAGCAGCTCGCCGACCGCGGCTTCCGGGTGATCCGCTACGACAACCGTGACACCGGCCGCTCCACCGCGATGCACGGCCGCGCCGGGCTGCTGCCCGCGCTGCTGCTGCGCCGGTCGCCGTACCAGCTGACCGATCTCGCCGACGACGCCGCGGCGCTGCTGGACGCGCTGGAGATCCCGGCCGCGCACGTGGCCGGGGTGTCGATGGGCGGCATGATCGCGCAGACGCTGGCCATCCGGCACCCGTCGCACGTGCGCTCGCTGACCTCGATCATGTCCACCACCGGCAGCAAGCTGGTCGGCCTGCCCAGCCCGCGCGCGTTGAAGTCGCTGCTGCAACCGGCCGCGAAGGACCGCGAGGCCTACATCGAGCAGATGATCCGGACCTTCCGCGTGATCGGTTCGCCCGGTTACCCGGCTCAGGAGGAACGCCTGCGGGCACGCGCGGCCACCACCTACGACCGCGGCGCGAACCCGGCGGGCACGATCCGCCACCTCGGCGCGATCATGGCCGCTCCCGACCGCACCTCGGCACTGCGGAAGCTGCGGATCCCGGCGCTCGTGGTGCACGGCGCGGCGGACCCGCTGGTGAACCCGTCGGGCGGCCGGGCCACCGCGCGCGCCATTCCCGGCGCGGAACTGGACATCGTGCCAGGAATGGGACACGACACCCCGCCAGAACTGTGGCCGCGGTTCATCAACGGCATCGTGCGCACGGCCGATCGTGCCGAAGCCGTAGCCGATCGTCACATTGACACCGCCTGAGCGGTCTCCTTACGCTCGGTCGGCCATGCGACGGTGGCCGGAAGCCGGTGAGAATCCGCACGGTCGCGCCACTGTAACCGCCAACGGGAGTCAGACCCGCCGCCGTCGCGAACACCGACCGGGCCGCGAAAGCCCAAGGAGGTTTCCCCGTGACCCAAGCAGCGGTTCCCCTTCCCAGCACGCCCGAACTCCGCATCCCGATCCGCGAAATCCTGCCGTGGGCCGTGTTCATCGGCGTGCTCGCGCTGGTCGTGCTCTACTTCGTCAGCACCGAGCAGGGCGCGCTCGCCCTGTTTTCCAACGGTTACGTGCACGAGTTCGTGCACGACGGCCGCCACCTGCTCGCCTTCCCCTGCCACTGAGCGCGGCGTCATGGTGAGGACCTTGCTGGTCCGCGGCTTGCTCGCGGGCCTGGCCGCCGGTGTGCTCGCGGCGATTTTCGCGTTCTTCGTCGGAGAACCGCCGGTCGACGCCGCCATCGGTATCGAAGAGGCGGGCACATCGGCGCATTCGCACGAAGAAGCCGGTGGGCATTCGCACGGCGAAGAAGAGGCAGAACTCGTCAGCCGGGACGTGCAGAGCACGCTCGGGCTGCTCGTCGGCGTCGGCGCGTACGCGATCGCCGGCGGCGGGCTGTTCTCGCTCGCCTTCGCCTTTTCCTACGGCCGCCTGGGTTCGCTGCGGCCGCGGGCGTTGTCCGCGTTGCTCGCGGTGGCCACGTTTGTGGTGGTCGTCGGCGTGCCGTTCCTGAAGTACCCGGCGAACCCGCCCGCGGTCGGGCAGAGCGAAACCATCGGCGACCGGACCGGGCTGTACTTCGGTTTTGTCGCGCTGTCACTGGTTTTCGCGATCGGCGCGGCCGTGCTCGGGCGCCGGATCGGCGGCTGGAACGGCGGGCTGGCCGGGGCGGGCGCCTACGTGGTGCTGGTTTCGGTGGCGGCCGCGCTGCTGCCGTCGATCGACGAAGTGCCTGACGGCTTTCCCGGTTCCACCTTGTGGACCTTCCGGATCGCCTCGCTCGGCACGCAACTGGTGCTGTGGGTGGCGCTCGGCCTGGTCTTCGGCGCACTGGCCGAACGGGTGCTCACCGGACGGCGGGCCGAGGCCCAGCTCGCACGGTGAAATCGAGGACGCCCGCTCAGGTCGATTCGATCAGCTCCAGCAGGCGGCGCGTGTCGAGGTGTTCCTCGACCGCGTCCGCCAGCCGGTCGAGCATTTCCTCGCGCAGCAAGGAAAAGCTCCGCGCGCCGGCGGCGGGTGCCCAGGTGGTGCCCGCCTGCTCGGCGGCCGCGGTGAGCCACGCGCGGCGGAAGCCGTCGTTGTCGAAGGCGCCGTGCCAGGTGGTGCCCCAGACCGAACCGTGCCGCCAGCCGTCGAGGAACGGCTCGGCGGCCCCTTCCAAGTGGACGGTGCCGTGGTGGATTTCGTAGGCGTCGACCGGATGTCCGCGCCATTCGCCGCGTGGCCGTCCGAGCACCTTCGCCGCGTCGAAGGTGACCGACGTCGGCAGCAGTCCCAGTCCGTCGACCGCGCCGGCGCCGGATTCCACGTCGTCGGTGATGCGGCGGGCGAGCATCTGGTGCCCGCCGCAGATGCCGAGCACCGGGCGCCCGTCGGCGGCACGCCCCCGGACCACGTCGGCCAGGCCGCGGTCGGTCAGCCAGCGCAGATCGTCCACAGTGGCCCGGCTGCCCGGCAGCACGACCACGTCCGCGCCCGCGACCACGTCCGGATCGGCGGTCACGGAAACCTCCACGCCCGGCTCGGCGGCGAGCGCGTCCACGTCGGTCGCGTTGGAGGCGCGGGGAAAGCGCACCACCGCGACACGCAGCGGGCGGCTGCCGGAGACCCGGGTGCGGTCGCGGCGCCAGCCCGCGACGGCCAGCGCGTCCTCCGAATCGATCCACACCCCGTCGAGCCAGGGCAGCACGCCGTAGAACGGGCGGCCGGTCCGCTCCTCCAGCGCGTCGAGCCCCGGCTTGAGCAGCGCCGGGTCGCCGCGGAACTTGTTCACCACCCAGCCCGCGATCAGTTCCTGGTCCTCGGGTTCGAGCAGCGCCAGCGTGCCGTACATGGCCGCGAACACGCCGCCGCGATCGATGTCGCCGACCACCAGCACCGGCAGCCCGGCCTCACGCGCGAGCCCCATGTTGACGTAGTCGCCCGCGCGCAGGTTGATCTCCGCCGGACTGCCCGCGCCCTCGCAGATGACCACGTCGAAGCGGGTCCGCAGCTCGCGCAGCGCCCCGAAGGCGATCTGCGCCAGCCCGGCGCGGCCGGTGGCGAACTCTCCCGCCTCCAGCGTGCCGAACGGCTTGCCCAGCGCGATCACATGGCTGCGGCGGTCGCTGCCGGGTTTGAGCAGCACCGGGTTCATCGCGGCTTCCGGCTCGACGCGGCACGCCTGCGCCTGGAGCCACTGCGCGCGGCCGATCTCGGCGCCGTCGGCGCAGACCATCGAGTTGTTCGACATGTTCTGCGCCTTGAACGGCGCCACCCGCACGCCCCGGCGGGCCAGCCAGCGCCCGAGCGCGGCGGCGACCAGGCTCTTGCCCGCGTCCGAAGTGGTCCCGGCGACCAGCAGCCCGCTCATCGGCTCACCGCCGAAACGGCCGCGGCGGCGACCGCGGCGAGCGCGCCGACGGACAGGGACAAGCGCACCGCCCGGCGCAGGTCGGCCGGTCGCGGGGAGGGGCCGTCACCGAGATGACCACGTTCGGAAACCGTGCCGCCGTAGCGGTTCACCCCGCCCAGCCGGACGCCGAGCGCGCCGGCGAAGGCCGCTTCCACCTGGCCCGCGTTCGGGCTCGGGTGGACTCCGGCGTCACGCCGCCACACGTCGAGCACGCGCCGGGCGCGGCGACCGGCGCACACCGCGGTGAACAGCGCGGCCGCCCGCGCCGGAACCAGGTTCGCGACGTCGTCGGCACGCGCGGACGCCCAGCCGAAGCGCTCGTACCTCGGCGAACGGTGCCCGACCATCGCGTCCAGGGTGTTCAGCGCGCGGTACCCGAGCAGACCGGGAACCCCGGCGAGCGCACCCCAGAACAGCGGCGCCACCACGGCGTCGGAGGTGTTCTCGGCGATGGACTCGGTGGCCGCGCGGGTGAGTTCGCCCAGGTCCAGCTCGGCGGCGTCGCGGCCGCACAGGTGGGGCAGCCGGGCGCGGGCGCCGTCCAGGTCACCGGCTTCGACCAGCTCCGCCATCGCGGTGCCCTCGGCGGCCAGCCCGCGCCCGCCGAGCACCACCCAGGTGGCGGTCGCGGTGGCGAGGAAGCGCAGCGGAGCCGGGGCGACACGCTCGGCCACCACACCGAGACCGGTGGCCGTCGCGGTACAGATGAGCAGGTGAACCACGCCGCGCGGGCGGGAGTCCGCCCAGATCCGCCGCTCCAGCGCCGTGGCCAGGCCGCCGAACCAGGCCACCGGATGGGCCCGGCGCGGGTCGCCGAACAGGCGGTCGGCGGCGTACCCGGCGAGCAGTCCGGCCGCCCGGACCGGGTCTCGCGGCCGGAAACGGTCTTGATCCACCGGATGCAGCACTGTGCGACCCTAGCCGGTGGGCCAGAATGCCGAGCATGAGTACGCACCTGCGGCGCGTGGCCCGGCTCGCGGCCACCCGCCTGGACGCCGGCGCGAAGGCGCTGCGCCGGTACGCCCGTGGCCAGGACGGCAAGGTCCTGGTGCTCGGCGGCGTCCGGTCGGGCAAATCGCGGCATGCCGAACGGCTGCTGGCGCGGCACCCGCACGTGGTCTACCTGGCCACCGGGCTGCCGCCCAGCGACGACGATCCCGAGTGGGCGGCGAGAGTGGCCGCCCACCGCGCACGCAGACCGGCGGGCTGGCGCACGGTCGAGACCGCTGATCTGGCCGGTGCGCTGCGCACGGCGTCCGCACCGGTGCTGATCGACTGCTTCGGCACCTGGCTGTCGCGGGTGCTGGGCGAGGTCGGTGCCTGGGACCAGGCCGACGGCTGGCAGCAGCGCCTCGACGACCACCTGCTCGACTTCGTCGACGCGTGGCGGACCGCGCGGGTGCCGGTGGTCGCGGTGAGCAACGAGGTCGGCAGCGGCGTGGTGCCCGGCACCTTCTCCGGCCGTGTGTTCCGCGACGTGCTGGGCGCGCTGAACAGCGAGGTGGCCGCGCATTCGGACCAGGTGGTCCTGGTGGTCGCCGGGCGCGCGCTCGAACTCTCCGGAAAGGACGGTTGATGAAGATCACCCCACCTTCGGCGGCGGCGCGCGAGGACGCGCTGACCCGGCTGGACGGCCTGGTGAAACCGCTGGGCTCGCTGGGCCGCCTGGAGGAACTGGCGGCCTGGCTGAGCGCCGCCCACGACGCGGTTCCGCCACGCGAACTCGCGGACGTGCGGGTCGCGGTGTTCGCCGGGGACCACGGCATCACCGCTTCGGCGGTTTCCGCCTATCCGCGGGAGATCACCGCCGCGATGGTGCGGATCTTCCTCGCCGGGACGAGCGGGGTGACCGTGCTCGCGCGGCAGGTGGGCGCGAAGGTGAGGGTGTTCGACATCGCGGTGGATGCCGATGGCCTGCCCGAAGAGGTCACCGCGCACAAGATCCGCCGCGGCTCGGGCTCGATCGATCGTGAGGACGCGCTGGCGCCCGGCGAAGCGAGCCGGGCCTTCGACGCGGGCCGCCGGATCGCCGACGCCGAGATCGACGACGGTGCCGACCTGCTGATCCCCGGGGACATGGGGATCGGGAACACCACGGTCGCGGCCGCGCTGGTGGCCGCGCGGCTGGGCCTGCCCGCCGAGGAGGTGGTCGGCACCGGCACGGGCGTCGACGAGGCGGGGCGTGCGCGCAAACTCGAAGCCGTCACGGCCGCGCTCGCGCGCACCGGTGAACGCGCTGACGACCCGTTCGACCGGCTCACCGCGCTCGGCAGCGCCTGTGCCGCCGCCACGGCGGGTTTCCTGGTCCAGGGCGCCGTGCGCGGGGTGCCGGTGGTCCTCGACGGCGTGTTCTCCGGCGCGGCGGCGCTGGTGGCGCAGGACATCGCGCCGGGGGCGGTGGCCTGGTGGCTCGCCGGGCACCGGTCCACCGAACCCTCGCAGGCGCACGCGCTCAAGGCGCTCGGGTTGGAGCCGATCCTGGACCTGGGGCTACGCCTCGGCGAAGGCAGTGGCGCGGTGCAGGCAGTGCCGGTACTGCGGGCGGCACGGGCGGTCCTCGCCGAGATGAGTTCGCTGGCCGACCTGTCGTGACACGAGCTGTTTCGACGAGTCCGCCGGGCAAGTCCGCCGCGATGTGGGACGTTGCGATGAATTCGCCACGCGAGCGCGCCTCGACACGAGCCGTTGCGATGAATTCGCCAGGCGTGCCTGTGGTGACGCGAGCTGTTTCGATGAGTCCGCCACGCGGGCCCGTCGAGACGCGAGCCGTCTCGACGAATCCGCCAGGCGTGCCTGTGGTGGCGCGGGCCGTTGCGGTGGTTCGTCGGGTGGGCTGTCTTGATGCGTAACGCGGTTCGCATGGCTGTGGGCACGTTGACGGTTCTTCCGGTCCCCGCGCCCAGCGTGATCGACGCGCGTGTGGCTCGCGGGGCGATGTTGCTGGCGCCCCTGGCGGTGTTGCCGCTGGCCGCCGCCGGGGCGTTGCTCACCCTGGTGCCGCTGCCCGCGCTGCCGGTGGCCGCGCTCGCGCTGGGGGTGGTCACGCTCGGCAGCCGGGGCCTGCACCTGGACGGGCTGTCCGACACCGCGGACGGGCTGGCCGCTTCCTACGACCGCGAGCGCGCGCTGACCATCATGCGCAAGGGCGATTCCGGCCCGAGCGGGGTGGCCACGCTGGTCATCACCCTGATTGTCCAATGTGGAGCCCTGGCGGGCGCGATCGGCGCCGGGCACGGGGTTTTTGCCGTGCTGGTGGCGGTGCCGGCGGGACGTGTGCTGCTGGCGGCCGGTTGTGCGCGCGGAGTGCCGTCGGCCAGGCCGGAGGGCTTGGGCGCCACCGTGGCGGGATCGGTCCCGGTGCCCGGTGCGGTCATTTCGGTGGTGCTGTGCGCCGGACTCGCGGCCTGGGGTGGCACCTTCGCCGGTTTGCCGTGGTGGCAAGGGCTTCTCGCGGTGCTCGCGGCGGTGTGCGCGGGCGGACTGCTGCTGTGGCGGTGCGTCAAACGACTCGGCGGCATCACCGGCGACGTCCTCGGGGCGTGCGTGGAAACCGGCGTCACCGCGGCGTTGCTGGTTCTTTCAACGTAGTCACGACCTCTGCGAGCCGGTGCCAATACGACGGAGGCGCTCGCGGGCCTCGTTCTCCGTCAGCGAGGTGACGGGCTGCCCGACCGAATGCTGATACTTGGCGTCGTAAGCCCTGGTCCACACGCCGGCCGCCCACGACCGCTTGAGTTCGTCGGCGCTGAACTCCCGGCCCCGCGCCCGGCAATACGCGTCGAGAAACCGCTCGGTGTCCTCGACGGTGGCCAGTTCGTCCGCGTTGACGGTCGAATACAGCGCGGCGGCGAAGCCGACCAGGACGGCTTCGCTCTCAGCGATCAGGCTGTCCCAGTCATGCACCACCAGCAGCGTGTCCGCGCTCCAGCGCAGGTTTCCGGCAAGCCAGTCGCAGTGCCCGATCACGGCTTCGGATTCGCTGTCCCGAAGCCGGTCACGGGCACGGCGCCCGGCCTCGTCGATCCACTCCGGACCGGTCACCTCGTTGAGGTTGACCTCAGGGTCTTCTCCCGGGTACGGCCAGAGTCCGTCCGCGGTGTGGTTCCAGTCCGCCCACGACGGCACCGGGTCGAGCGTGGACACCTCGGCAGGCCGAGGGGCCAGCCGGATCAGCCTCGCGAACGCCTCGGCGAAGGCTTCGGCCGCGTGGTCCGCGCTCGGGAGCACCGCACCGCCGGGGACGTAGGCCTCCGCGGTGGCGACGTCCTCACCGAAAGGCTCGGCGCCGGTCAGCGGCCGGGGGCACGGATAACCGGCCTGGAACAGGCGGCGCTGGACTTCGACACAGGCCGCGATCCGCGGCGAGTCCGGACGAACCTTGACCACGACCTCGCGGTCGTCAGCCAGCCTCAGCCCGATGACGGCGGACAGGTGCCCGGAACTGAACATCTCCTCCACCGGCGGGCTGCCCAGATGCTGCTCGCACCACCGGGCAAGGAGGACGGGATCCACGGCACGCGAGCGAGTTGACACCGGAGCATCCTCACATGCGCCGCGGCGTTGTCAATTCCTTCAACGTAGTCAGGAAATCCGTCATGACCGGCCGGGAACGCACGGCGATGCGCAACCAGTCCGGGCCGAGGCCGGGGAAGGTGTCGGCCCGGCGCACCGCGTAGCCCCGCTCGCGCAACCGTTCCCGAAGCCGGGCGCCGTTCCGGAATTCGCCGAGCACAAAGGGCGCCCGCGGCACTCCGTGCACCCCCACGCCGAGTTCTCGTAGTCCGGTGAGCAGGAACTCGCGGTCCGCTTCGGCGGCGACGGCCAGTTCGTCGGCCTGCTTCACCGCCTCGGGACGGCAGCAGGCCACCACGGCGACCGCCGCCGGCGCGGAGACCGACCACGGCGGCTGCACCGCGCGCAACCGGTCGATCAGCTCCGGCGGCCCGAGCACGTACCCGGCGCGCAGGCCCGCGATGCCCCACGTCTTGGTCAGGCTGCGGATCACCAGCAACCCCGGCACCGGCTCTCCCGCCAGCGACTCCGGCTCGCCCGGTACCGAATCGAGGAACGCCTCGTCCACCACGACCACCCGGCCGGGACGGCACAGCGCGCGCAGGGCGTCGGCCGGGTGCAGCACCGACGTCGGATTCGTCGGATTGCCGACCACCACCAGGTCGGCGTCCTCGGGGACCGGGCCGAGCACGAACCCGTCCTCCGGCCGCAGCAGCACCCGCGAGACGGGCACCTCCGCGGCCAGCAAAGCGGCCTCCGGCTCGGTGAACTGCGGATGCACCACGCACGCCCGACGCGCGCCCAGTCCACGCGCGACCAGGGTGAACGCCTCGGCGGCGCCGGAGGTCACCAGCACCTCGGACGCGGACCGGCCGTGCCGCGCGGCCACCGCCTCTCTCGCCTCGGTGGCGTCGGGATAGGCGGCCAGGCGGGGCAGCGCGGCGGCGAGTTCGGCGATCAGCCAAGCGGGCGGTTCCGACAGCCGCACGTTGACCGCGAGATCGACCAGCCCCGGCCCGACCTCACGATCGCCGTGGTGCCACAGGTCAACCACGGCGCACCGCGCGGGCGAAGGCGGCGGCCCTTTCCGGGTGCCCCGCCCAGTGGACGTGCAGGTAGGAGGCGTTCAGCGTGGGCGACGAGTACCCGTGGTCAGCGTCGTTCCACCGCCACGCGGCGGCGAACGGCCCGTCCGGCACCACCTCGGTCCGGTGGAACTCGTGCCCGGTCACCTGCTCCCCGCGCGCGGCGAGCAGGTTGTCCGCGGCGGCCGTCGCCGTGCGGTAACCGAGCGCGCCACGGGCGGTCATCCTGGTCGTCGCCGGGAGCACGCCGGTCATCGGCAGACCGTCCAGTTCGCGGCAGAGGTACAGCAGCCCGGCGCATTCGGCGACCACGGGCAGTCCGCCGGAGACCGCCGCGGCGACCTGGTCACGCAGGGACTTGTTGGCGGACAAGGCTTCCGCGTGCACCTCGGGAAAACCACCGCCGAAGTACAATCCCGCGCAGCCTTCCGGCAACCGGGTGTCGTTGATCGGGTCGAGGTCCACCAGATCGACCCCGAGCGCGGCCAGCACCTCGCCGGTTTCGGCGTACCGGAAGGAGAACGCCTCACCCCCGGCCGCCGCCACCACGGCACGCGGACCGGGCACGGGCTCCGGCGGCGACCACGGTTCCGCCGGCACACCTGGAGCTTCACGAGCCGCGCGCACCACGGCTTCGATGTCCACACCGGACTCGATCCAGGCGGCGAGCCGGTCCACCATCACCGCGCCTTCGCGGGCGCGTTCGGCCATCGGCACCAGCCCGAGGTGACGGCTCGGCGAATGCACGTCGTCGGACCGCCGCAGCGCGCCCAGCACCGGCACCCCGGTCTTCCCGATCGCCTCACGGATCTCGCGCTCGTGCCGGTCGGATCCGAGCTTGTTGAGAATCACTCCGGCCAGCCTCACCCGGGGGTCGAAATGGGCGAACCCGTAGACGGTCGCGGCCACACTGCGACTCGCCGCGCTCGCGTCGACCACCAGCACCACGGGCGCGTCCACCAGCCGTGCGACGTGCGCGGTCGAGGCGAAGCCCTCGGTGCCCAGCGCGCCGTCGAACAAGCCCATCACGCCTTCGATCACCGCGATCTCGGCACCCGCCGCCCCGTGCAGCAGCAGCGGCGCGACCAGGTCCTCGCTCTGCAAGTACGGGTCGAGGTTGCGGCCGGGGCGCCCGGTGGCCAGCGCGTGGTAACTCGGATCGATGTAGTCCGGCCCCACCTTGTGCCCGGACACCGCGAACCCGCGCCGCCGCAACGCCGCCATCAGCCCGGACGCCACGGTCGTCTTGCCGTGCCCCGAAGCCGGAGCCGCGACCACCAGCCGCGGCAGGGTCACCATTCGATTCCTCGCTGGCCCTTCTGGCCCGCGTCCATCGGGTGCTTCACCTTGGTCATCTCCACCACGAGGTCCGCGGCCTCGATCAGCTCCGGCGGCGCGTTGCGCCCGGTGATCACCACGTGCTGGCGGCCCGGCCGGTCGCGCAGCACGTCGACCACCTCGCGCACGTCGATCCAGCCCCAGTGCAGCGGGTAGTTGAACTCGTCGAGCACGTAGAAGTCGTGCCGCCCGGCGGCGATCCGGCGGGCGATCTCGGCCCAGCCCTCACGCGCGTTGGCCGCGTGGTCCTCCTCGGTGCCCGCCTTGCGGGACCAGCTCCAGCCCTCGCCCATCTTGTGCCACTCGACCGGCCCGCCCTGCCCGGTGTTCGTGTGCACCTCACCGAGCGCCCGCAGCGCGGCTTCCTCGCCGACCTTCCACTTCGCCGACTTGACGAACTGGAACACGCCGATCGACCAGCCCTGGTTCCACGCGCGCAGCGCCATGCCGAAGGCCGCGGTGGACTTTCCCTTCATCGCGCCGGTGTGCACGATCAGCAGCGGCCGGTTGCGGCGCTGCCGGGTGGTCAGGCCGTCGTCCGGCACGTACTCCGGTTTTCCCTTGGGCATCAGGCGGCCCGTCCCGTCCGCGCGCGGACCGCACCCGCCAGCGAGTCCGCGGCCACCTCACCCAGCGGCACGTGCTCCGCGCCCATTCGCGTGGCCAGCTCCCCGGCCAGGCCGAGCCGCATGCGCCCGCTCTCGCAGTCCATCACCACCGACGCGATGCCCTGCCGCGCGATCAGGTCCGCGGCGGCGTGCGCCCTGGCGACGGCGTTCGAGCCGCTGGTCGCGCGGCCGTCGGTGACCACCACCAGCAGCGGACGGCGGCGAGGGTCGCGAATGGACTCCACGCGCAACGCCTCGGCCGCGCGCAGCAAACCTTCGGCCAGCGGGGTGCGCCCGCCGGTGGGCAGCGATTCGAGGCGGGACGCGGCCGCGTCCACGCTGATCGTCGGCGGCAGCGCCAGCTCGGCGGCCGACGCGCGGAAGGTGACCAGGCCGACCTTGTCGCGCCGCTGGTAGGCGTCCAGCAGCAGGGACAGCACGGCCGCCTTGACCTCGCTCATCCGCGACCGCGCGCCCATCGAGCCCGAGGAGTCCACGCAGAACAGCACCAGATTGCCTTCGCGCCCCTCGCGCAGGGCGAACCGCAGGTCGCGGGAGCGCAGTTCGAGACCGGCGCCGGAGCGGCCGCGTGCCCGCTGGTGCGGGGCCGCGGCCAGCACGGTCGCCGGAAGGTGCGGGCGGCCTTCGCGCACGCTGGGCGGTTTGACGCCGATGGTGCGGCCGCCGTCGGTGAGCGAGCGCGACCGGCGGCCGTGCGCACCCTCCCCTGTTCCGTCCACGGTGAACAGACGAGCGCGGAACGGCTGCCCGGCACCGACCGTCTGCTGTGGACCTTGCGGAGCCTGCTGCTGTTCGGATTCCTGTTGCCGCGGCTCGCTTTCGACGGACGGCTCCGGCGGGGCGCCGGAACCGGGGCCGTCATCGTCCGGTCCGTCGGTCGGCGGTTCGGGTTCGGGTTCGGCGTCGCGCAGCGCTTGGTCCAGCTGGTCTTCGTCGATGCCGGGCGCGTCGAACGGGTTGCGGCGACGGCGATGCGGCAGCGCCAGCCGTGCCGCCACCCGAATGTCCTCTGTGGTCACTTCGGTGCGGCCGGACCAGGCCGCGTGCGCGGCGGCGGTCCGCGCGGTGACGATGTCCGCGCGCATGCCGTCGACGTCGAAGGAGGCGCAGACCTCGGCGATCTGCAGCAACGCGGCGTCGCCGATGGTGACCGCGGGCAGGCCGCGGCGGGCGTCGGCGATCCGCACCGCCAGCGCGGCTTCGGCTTCGTCGTAACGGGAGGCGAAACCGTCGGGATCGGCTTCGTAGGCCAGGCGCCGCCGCACCACCTCGACGCGCTCGGACGGCTCCCGGCTGGTGCGCACCTCGACGGTCAGCCCGAACCGGTCCAGCAGCTGCGGCCGGAGTTCGCCCTCCTCCGGGTTCATCGTCCCGATCAGCACGAACCGCGAGGCGTGCGAGACCGAAACGCCTTCGCGCTCCACGGTCGCGCGCCCCATCGCCGCCGCGTCCAGCAGCGCGTCGACCAGGTGGTCGTGCAACAGGTTGACCTCGTCGACGTAGAGCAGTCCGCGGTGCGCGGCGGCAAGCAACCCCGGCTGGTAGCCGGTGACACCTTCGCCGAGCGCGCGTTCGAGGTCGAGCGAGCCGATCACGCGGTCTTCGGCGGCACCGACGGGCAGTTCGACCAGCCGGGCCGGGCGGCGCTCGGCCGGTGCGCCCGCGTCGTGCGGGCCGTCCGGGCAGGCGGGGTCGGGGGCGGCGGGATCACACGAGAACCGGCAGCCGGTCACCACGTCCACCGGCGGCAGCAGCCCGGCCAGCGCGCGCACCATGGTCGACTTCGCGGTGCCCTTCTCGCCGCGGACCAGCACCCCGCCGATGGCCGGGGACACCGCTGACAGCACCAGCGCCAGTCGCAGGTCGGCCAGGCCGACCACCGCGGTGAACGGGAACGCCCGCATGCACAACTCCCAACGCCTGCGCGAGAAAACAGCCGTCGCCGATCATCGCACAGCGAAACGCCGCCGAAGACGTGAGAAGTCTGACCCCGCGCGCGCCGCCTGCCGGGTTTACCGTCAACCACCGTGCACATCACGGTGGTAGGAGTAGGCGCCGACGGCTGGGCCGGGCTCACCGGTCCGGCGCGCGCGGCGGTGGAAGCCGCCGAGGTGCTCATCGGCGGCCCACGCCAGCTGGACCTGATGCCGGGCAACCGCGCGGTCAAGGTGGCGTGGCCCAGTCCGCTGCTGCCCAATCTCGACGCGCTCTTCGCCGAGCACGACGGCCGCCGCGTCTGCGTGCTGGCCAGCGGCGACCCGATGCTGTCCGGGATCGGCACCACGCTGGCGCGCCGGTTCGACGACGTCGAAGTGCTGCCCGCGTTGTCGTCACCGGCACTGGCCAGGGCCCGGCTGAAGTGGTCCGCCGAGAGCACCGAGGTGATCAGCGTGGTCGGCCGCTCGCCCCACCGGGTGAACCGCGCGCTGGCGCCGGGCGCGCGGCTGCTGGTGCTCAGCGAGGACGCCACCACCCCGGCCGTGCTGGCCGCGCAGCTCACCGAAGCCGGGTACGGGCCGAGCCGGCTGACCGTGCTGGAGGAACTCGGCGGACCGGCCGAACGGCAGTTCACCGGGGTCGCCTCGGAGTGGTCCGAGCCGCCGGGCGCGGCGTTGAACCTGGTCGCGATCGAATGCGCGACCAAGGGTGAACCGCTGCCGCGCACCGGCCTTCCCGACCACGCCTTCGAGCACGACGGCCAGCTGACCAAGCGCGACGTCCGCGCGGTCACCCTGGCCCGGCTCGGCCCGCTGCCCGGACAGCTGCTGTGGGACGTCGGCGCCGGTTCGGGCAGCGTCGCCATCGAATGGTCCCGCGCGCACCCGGACAACCGCGCGATCGCGATCGAACGCGATCCGGACCGCGCCGAGCGCATCACCCGCAACGCCGAGCGCCTCGGCGTGCCGGAACTGCGCGTGGTGGTGGGTGAGGCGCCGGGCGCTTTAGCCGGGCTCCCGGCACCCGACGCGGTTTTTGTCGGCGGCGGCGTCACCGCCGAAGTGCTCGACGCCTGCCTGCACGCGCCGAAGGTGGTCGCCAACGGCGTCACCCTGGAGACCGAGACCGTGCTGGCCGGCGCGTACGCCCGGCACGGCGGTGACCTGCTGCGGCTGGCCGTCGAACAGGCGGCGCCGCTCGGCGGATTCACCGGCTGGACCCCCGCCCGCACCGTGACCCAGTGGAGCTTCACCCGATGACCGTGCACTTCATCGGCGCCGGACCGGGCGCCGCCGACCTGATCACCGTGCGCGGGCGCGACCTGCTCGCCGCCTGCGCGGTGTGCCTGTACCCGGGCAGCCTCACCCCGCCCGACCTGCTCACGCACTGCCCGCCGGGAGCGCGCGTGGTGGACACGGCGAACCTGAGCCTCGACGAGATCATCGGCGAGCTGACCGCCGCGCACACCGCGGGGCACGACGTCGCGCGGCTGACCTCCGGTGATCCTTCGCTGTACAGCACGGTCGCCGAGCAGATGCGCCGCCTGGACGCGGCCGGTGTGCCGTACGACGTGGTGCCGGGAGTGCCCGCGTTCGCCGCCGCGGCGGCCGTGCTGAACCGCGAGCTGACCGTGCCCGAGGTGGGGCAGAGCCTGGTGATCACCCGGGTGCAGGCACGGTCGACGTCGATGCCGCCGGGTGAGGATCTGGCCACCTTCGCCGCCAGCGGCACCACGCTCGCGGTGCACCTGGCCATCACCAAGATCGACCGGGTGGCCGCCGAGCTGATCCCGCACTACGGCGAGGACTGCCCGGCGGCCGTGGTCGCGCACGCCTCGCAACCCGGCGAGAAGATCCTGCGCGGCACGCTCGCTTCGCTGCCCGCGCAGGTGCACGAGGCGGGCATCGGGCGGGCCGCGGTCATCTTCGTCGGACGTACGCTGGCGGCGGAGAAGTTCCCCGACAGCTTTCTGTACTCCGCCGCCCGCGACCGTTCCCACCAACCGGACTCGCTCTAACCGGTCAACGAACGCGTATCCCGCCAGGCGTTTGTTGTGCAGTGCACCTCGCCACCGCCGACGTGGGCCCAGAAGACGTCCTCCACCCAGTTCACCCGGATGCCGCGCAGGGCCCGTTCGGTGGCTTCCTTGAACAGGTCCCGTCCGCCGACCACCGGCCCGTGCGGGTCCGGCGCGGCGTACCGGTCCGCGGTCACCGACAGCCCGTTGGTGACCGCCGGGGCCAGCGCCGCCATCCCGGGCGCACGCTGCGACTGGTGGAACAGCACCGGCACCCGGACCAGTTCCTCAGCCCGCAATCCCGTCTCCCGCAACATGATCGCGACCTGCGAGTCGATGTGCCGGGCCGCGGTTTCGTTCTGCGCCAGGAAATCCGCGTCCCCCAGCAGTTCCTCCACGGTCGGCTGGTACTCGTGGTTCGTGCCATCGAACAACCGCGCCCCGGTGCCGTTCGCCTGGCGCAGCAGGCTTTCCGCCAACCGCGGATCGGCCACCATCAACGTCCAGCCGCGGGCGTTGTCCGCCCGCACCACGTGCAGCGTCTCGTCGACGTGGCCGACCATCAGCCACGAGGTGTCGAGCGCGACCGGCGGCTGCTGCCCCTGCGCTTCGAGCATGCGCAGGAACGCCGCGTCCGGCTTCTTGTCCCCGGTGGCCGCCGTGCCGTAGTAGATCCGCCCCTTCGGATAACCGCGGTACGGCGGCAGCGCCTCGAAGTTGCCGGTGGCGTTGCGCTGGTCGGCCCACGCGTCGATCGCCGGGCCATCGGTGAACTCCTGCACCACACCGACGTCCGGCCCACGCAGGTCGCGGAAGAGCAACCGCCCGGCCGGGCGCAGCGTCGGCCCCCCGGCCTCCCACTTGTTCGCCGATCGGACCGCCACGCGCATCGTCTGGCGCCCGTTGCCGACCACCGCCGGTTCGAACAGGTCCTGCATCCAGACGTCCTTCCACCACAGGCGGCTGCCCGCGATGAACCGCGTTTCCACCCCGGCGGTCGCGTCACGGAGCGTGCCGCTGAACCGGTCCCATTCGCCGGGGTGCCCGGGTGGCAGCCCCTCGACCGGCCACCCGGGTCCCTCCCCCGGTTTCGCGGCGAACACCGTGGTCGCGGGCATCAGGTCGTGCTGGAACAACAGCGGCGCCACCCGCATGTCCTTGACCACCGCCCGGCCCGCCGAGCGCACGGTGAGCCGCACCCGGCCGTCCCACTTCGCCGGATCGCGGACGAGGTCGCGGCCCTCCACCGCGATCCCCACCCCGGTCCGCATCTCCCGCGCCGAGAACACCTCCCCCGGTGCCAGCGCGCGGTACTGCCCGCCCCGCCGGACGAACACCCGCAGGTACTCACCCCGGTCGACCTCGACCCGCGCGGCTTCGCTCCCTCGCAGCCGCAGTTCGGTCAGGTCGTCCTCGTCGCGCCTGCCGTTGACCACCTCGTCGGCGGCGTCGTTGCACGCCGCCAGCCGCCGGTCGACCTCCAGCCCCGGCCGGTCCATGTCCCCCGGTTCGAGCACGCACCGGCTGGTGTCGTCGTCCAGGTTCGGCAGGAACACGCTCTCGCCGGTCAACCTCGGTGTGGCGGCCGCGACCCCCGGCGCGACCACTGACGCGCCCACCACCAGCGCGGTGAGCACCAACCCCCGGATCCCCACTGATCAGCCCCTTCTCTCGTTGCTTCCCCACGACCGCTTCCGAACGGTAGGAAGATCGGCGGCGAGCGGCATCGGTCGTTGGGAGGAGATCGGGGTGGAGAAGGTCCTCATCCTCGGTGGCACGGCGGAGGCGCGCGCACTGGCCGCCGCGCTGACCGAGCGCGGGGTGCCGGTGGTGTCGTCGCTGGCCGGACGGGTGGCGCGCCCGCGCCTGCCGGTCGGTGAGGTGCGCGTCGGCGGCTTCGGCGGTCCGGACGGTCTCGCCGCGTGGCTGGCGGAGCAGCGCGTCGACGCGGTGGTCGACGCGACCCATCCGTTCGCGGAACGCATCTCGGCCTCGGCGGTGGCCGCCACCCGGCTGGCCGGTGTCCGGTTGCTGCGGCTCGAACGCCCGGGGTGGCAGGCCTCACCCGGTGACGATTGGCACTGGGCCTCCTCGCTGCCCGAGGCGGCGGACCTGCTGCCCGGACTGGGCCGTCGGGTGTTCCTCACCAGCGGGCGGCAGGGCCTTCCGGCCTTCGCCCACCTCGACGACCTGTGGTTCCTCATCCGCTGCGTCGATCCGCCGGAGCCGCCGCTGCCCCGGCGGCACGAACTGCTGCTCAGCCGCGGCCCGTACCAGGTGGACGGCGAAATCGAACTGCTGCGCACGCACCGGATCGAGGTCCTCGTCACCAAGGACAGCGGCGGCGGGATGACCGCCGCCAAACTGCACGCGGCGCGGCAGCTGGGCCTGCCGGTGGTCCTGGTCCGGCGCCCCTCGCCCGCCGGCGCACCGCGCACGGTCGCCACCGTGGACGCCGTCCTCGACTGGCTACCGCGCGAGGATTAGCCGGTCGTGCCGGAGTGGCTACCGCGCGCGAACTAGGGGAATCCGGTATCCCCGCGCAAGGCCCATCCGGGCGGGCGCTAGCGTTGTCGCGATGCCGATCGCGACCCGTAGCCGTTCGGCCGAGCCTGACCAGGCGACAGATCCGGAGCGCAACGCCCCGGAAAGCAGCCGCATTCGAGTGTGGCGCCTGTTCGCCATCACCCTCGGCCTGTTGTCCGCCGCCTGTGCGCTGGCGGTCCCGTTCATGCCCGTGGTGCAGGACACCGCGCGCATCGCCTGGCCCGCCAACGGTGACACCAGCCAGGTCAACGCGCCGCTCACGGCGTACTGGGCCGAGGACCTGAGCGCCAACTTCCCGTGCGCCACCGTGCGCTCGCTCGACCAGCGCACCGACGGCCCGGCGATGCTGTTCTCCACCGTGCCCGAGGCCAGGGTGCCCGAGGGCACCGGCATGCAGTTGCAGGTGGACAACGGGCTGCTGATCGTGTCGAACCGGGCGCAGCAGCTGGCCCGCCAGCCGCTGCCGCCGGAGAACTGCGACATCGTCGTCTCCTCCACCGTGCACGCGACCACCATCACGGTGGCCGGGCAGGTGCTCTACGGCGACTCGAACGACGTGCGCCCGCGCATCGTCGGCATCTACACCGACATCACCGCCGAACAGGACCCGATCACCGGGCTGGACGTCTCGGTCACCCCGGACACCCGCTACCAGTCCTCGCCGACCGGCTGGAAGACCGCGGTCAGCGCGCTCTGCGTGCTCTCCCTGATCGGCTGCCTGATCGCGGTGAACCGGCTCGACTCGCGGGTCGCGCGGCGCGCGCCGAAGTGGGCGCCGGTCGGCTGGTGGCGGCTGACCGGCCGCGACACCACGGTGTTCGTCGCGCTCGGCGTGTGGGTCTTCATCGGCCCGGTGACCTCGGACGACGGCTACATCCTGACCATGTCCAGAGTCACCGAGGACGCCGGTTTCCTGACGAACTACCACCGGTGGTTCGGCGTGGCGGAGGCGCCGTTCGGCTGGTTCTACCACGTCTACGAGCTGATGTCGCACGTCAGCGTGGTGCCGCCGTGGATCCGCCTGCCCTCGTTCCTGCTCGGCGTGATCAGCTGGCTGCTGATCAGCCGTGAGGTGATGCCGCGCCTGGGCACCCAGGTGCGCACCAGCCGCGCGGCGGGCTGGGCCGCCGCCGCGGTGTTCCTGGTCTGGTGGATGCCGTTCAACAACGGCGTCCGCCCGGAGCCGGTGGCCGCGGTCGGCTCGCTGCTGGCGATCTGCGCGGTGGAACGCGCACTGGTCACCCGGCGCCTGCTGCCGCTGTGCCTCGGCCTGATCGCCGCCGCGCTGGCGTTGGCCGCCACGCCGACCGGGCTGATCGCGGTGGCCCCGTTCCTGGTGGCCGGCCGCCCGCTGGTCCACCTGCTCAAGCAGCGCGCCCGCGGCAGCTGGTCCGCGGTGCTCGCGCCGATCTTCGCGGCCGGGCTGATGGTGCTGGTGGTGGTCTTCGCCGACCAGACCTTCGCCACCGTGCAGGAGGCCACCCGCATCCGCAGCAAGGTCGGCCCGAGCCTGTCGTGGTTCGAGGAGCTGTCCCGCTACGAACTGCTGTTCAGCCCCACCGCGGACGGTTCGGCCACCCGCCGGTTCCCGGTGCTGCTGTTGTTGCTGTGCACCGGGGCCTGCCTGGTGGTGCTGCTGCGCCGCGGGCGCATCCCCGGTGCCGCGCTCGGCCCGTCGCGGCGGCTGATCGGCACGGTCGCGCTGTTCTTCCTGCTGCTGGCGCTGACGCCGACGAAGTGGACGCACCACTTCGGCGCGTTCGCCGCGGTCGGCGCGGCGATGGCGGCGCTGACCGCACTGGCCAGCAGTTCCACCGTGCTGCGCTCGAAACGCAACCGGGCCGGGTTCCTGGCCGGGCTGCTGGTGGTCGCCGCGCTGGCGATGACCGGGCCCAACGCGTACTGGTTCGTCTCGAACATGGGTGTGCCGTGGGCCGCGCAGGCGCCGACCATCCAGGGCGTGAACCTGTCCACCATCCTGCTGGTCGCCGCGGCGATCTCGGCGGTGGTGGCGTTCATCGAGAACGTGCGCGCGCAGCGGCCGGACCGGATGTTCGGCATCCACCAGGAGAAGGAACGCGGGCGGGCGCTGAAGCTGGGCTCGCTGTCGCTGGTGGTGGTGTGCGGCCTGATGGCCACCGCCGAGTTCGCCTCGATGGCCTGGGCGATCCAGACCCAGCGCTCCAGCTACAGCCTCGGCGCGGCGAACTTCGGGCACCTGTTCGGGCGCAGCTGCAACCTGTCCGACCACGTGATGGTGGAACGGGAGCCGGTCTCCAGCGTGCTGTCCGCGCTGCCGCCGGAGAAGCAGGCCACCGCGCCGATCGAGCAGCCGGAGCAGACCGACGAGAACGCGCTCCCGTTGCCCGAGCTGGAGAACGGCCCGGTGCAGTCCGGTTTCCACCGCGAGCCGATCGACACCAACGACCCGCTCGACGAGCCACCGCACGGGTTCAAGACCGACACCGTGCCGATGTGGAGCAGCTACCGGACCAAGGAGAGCCCGACCGGGCGCCTGCGCAGCGACTGGTACGACCTGTCCGAGCGCCCGGCGGGCGGGCAGATCGTGATCGCCACGATGTCGCCGCCGACCAAGGCCACCACGGTGGACCTGGAGTTCGGCGCGGAGACCGACGAGGGCATGAAGACCGTGCGCAGCCTGCCGGTGCTGGTGCCCGGCGGCGGCAACTTCCGCTGGAACGACGTGCGGATCGGCCTGGACTTCCTGCCGCCGGAGGTGTCCTCGGTGCGGGTGGTCGCGGCCGACAACGACCTGACCGAGGACGGCTGGGTGGCGGCCACCGCGCCCCGCGTGCCGACGTTCACCACGCTGACCGAGCGGGTCGGCGACGCCCCGGTGTACCTGGACTGGCCGGCTTCGTTCGTCTACCCCTGCATGAACCCGATGAAGGTGCGGGACGGGATCGCCGAGCTGCCGTCGTACCGGGTGACCGCCGGTGACCTGGCCTTCGAGGCGGACTGGGCGGGCAGCAAGACCGGCGGGCCGAACGGCTTCCTGGAGGAGGTCGCCGACCAGCCGGAGGTGCCGAGCTTCCTGATGGGCCAGCCGGGCGCGCCGTGGGGCGTGCTGAAGCAGCTGGAGCCCTACACCGACGGCGCGCCGCCGATGGTGATCCGGGGGCAGGAAGTGCACTCGGGCTGGTGGTCCCCTGGCCCTGGCCCGGCCCAGCCGGACGGCACCCAGCCGACGCGGTAGTACCGAGCTGGGCCCCGCTCAGTAGTGGCGCGGGGTCCAGACGGCGCCGTTCCCGGCGATCCTGGTGCGTGACGAGCCCACGATCAGCAGGCACCGCATGTCCACTTCGGACGGATCAAGCGTGCCGAGGGTGACCACCCGCACCGACTCCTCCGCACCGCCCACGTCGCGCGCGAGCACCACGGGGGTGTCCGCCGGGCGGTGCCGCAGCAGGACCGAGACGGCCGAGGCCAGTTGCGTGGTCCGGCTCCGCGACGCCGGGTTGTAGATCGCCAGCACCAGGTCGGCGGCGCCCACCGCGTCCAGGCGGCGCTCGATCACCTCCCACGGCTTCAGGCGATCCGACAGCGACAGCACGCAGTAGTCGTGGCCGAGGGGCGCACCCACCCGGGCGGCGGCGGCCTGTGCGGCGGTCACTCCGGGCAATACCCGCACCGGGACCGAAGCGAACCGAGGGGCCTCGGCCTGCTCCAGCACCGCCGAAGCCATCGCGAAGACGCCGGGGTCGCCCGAGGAGACCACCGCCACCGAAGCGCCGGAAAGGGCCAGCTCCAAGGCCTCCACCGCGCGTTCGGCCTCGACCCGGTTCCCCGTGCTGTGCCGCTGCTGTCCCGCCCGCTGTGGCACCCGGGCGAGGTACGGGCCGTACCCGACCAGGTGATCTGCCGCGGCCAGTGCCGCCGAGGCCTCCGGGGTCAGCCAGTCCGGACCGGCCGGGCCCAGGCCCACCACCACGACCTCACCAGCCGGAGCCGATTCGGCGGCGGGAACAGCGGCCGGGGAGCCGACACGTGCGGCGTAGGCCGGGCTCGGCAGCAAGGCCAGCGAGAAGTAGGGCACCGAAGACGGGTCCACCTCCGCCAGCCGCTCGATCCGCTGCGAACCCCAGGTCGCGCGTTCGACGTACCACGCGTCGTCCAGTTTTCCCGCCTCGGCGAGCGCGTCGCGCACCGTGGTGAAGGTGCGGCCGAGCTTGAGCACCGCCGCCGCGTCCGCCTCGGCCAGCTTCATCGCCAGCTGCGGACCGGGCAGCGTGCCCGGCAGCACGGTCAGCACTTCTTCCTTCTGCACCAGCGGAAGGCCGAGCTGGGCCGCCGCCCCGCTGACCGAGGTCACCCCGGGCACCACGTGCGCCTCGTACCGGTCGGCGAGCCGTTCGTGCATGTACATGTAGGAGCCGTAGAAGAACGGGTCGCCCTCGCACAGCACCACCACGCTGCGCCCGGCGTCCAGGTGCTCGGCGAGCCGTTTCGCGCTCAGCTCGTAGAACTCGGCGATGGCGCCGTCGTAACCGCCGGGGTGGTCGGTGGTCTCGGTGGTCACCGGGTAGACCAGCGCCTCCTCCAGCTGCCCTTCCCGCAGGTACGGCTCGGCGACCGAGCGCGCGATGCTGCGCCCGTGCCGCGCGCTGTGGTACGCGATCACGTCGGCCTCGGCGATCAGCCGCGCGGCCTTGATGGTCACCAGTTCCGGGTCACCGGGGCCGAGGCCGACCCCGTACAGCACGCCGCTCATTCGACCTCGCTCGCGATCGCGTTCACCGCGGCCACGGCCATCGCGCTGCCGCCCCGCCGCCCGCGCACCAGCAGGTACGGCGCCGGCGCCCGCTCGGCGAGCGCCTCCTTCGACTCCACCGCGCCGACAAAACCCACCGGCACGCCGATGATCGCGGCCGGCACGCCTGCTCCTTCTTCGATCATCTCCAGCAGCCGGAACAACGCGGTCGGCGCGTTGCCGATGGCCACCACCGAACCGGGCAGCTTGTCGCGCCACAGCTCCAGCGCCGCCGCCGACCGGGTGGTGCCCATGCGCTCGGCCAGCCCCGGCACCGACGGGTCGGACAGCGTGCACAGCACCTCGTTCGCCGCGGGCAGACGCTTGCGGGTGACGCCGCTGGCGATCATGTTCGCGTCGCACAGCACCGGGGCACCCGCCTCGAGCGCGGCCCGGCCGGACTCCACCACGTCGAGCGTGTACCGCAGGTCCCCGACCAGGTCGACCATGCCGCAGGCGTGGATCATCCGCACCGCCACCGGCACGAGGTCGTCGGGCAACACGGCCAGATCGGCCTCCGCCCGGATGGTGGCGAAGGAGTGGCGGTAGATCTCCGCCCCGTCCCGGATGTACTCGATCACACGCGTCCTTCCCGCCACTCGTCCACCGACGAGAACCGTTGCCCGTCCACGAGCCGGCCCCCATCGTCGGTGGCGACCACGTCGACATGATCGCCCCGGGGTCTACCACAGCGGCGATCGCACCCCGAGAAATGTGCGCGGAGACTCACCGGCAGCGCGGCGGCCACGCGGCTCGCTTCGGCCCGGACATCGGCGTGGGACTTGGCGCAGCCGGGCGAGCCGATGCACGCGCTCAGCGCCACCCCGGGGGTCGACGGGTCGACGAAGAAACCAGCCTCGGCGAGCGAAGGATGGGCCTCGGGCAGCACGATCGACCGCCAGGGCGTGATCACCACGGACGGTGCCAGCGCGGCCAGCCTCCGGGCCTGCGCTCCGGACAGGCAGCCGAACCACGGCGCCACCACCCGCCCGTCGACCGCGGGCGGTCCGGCCAGCACCGGCCGGACCGGCTCCACGACCGTCCCCAGTGGACGGACAGCATCGACGACCCGCGCACGCGCCACCGCCGATTCCCGCAGCCGCCACGCGTCCCCGCGCGACGCCATGAACGCCAGCGCCGCCGCGACCAGCGCCTCGACGGCTCGCTCGCGCGCCACCCGCACCCCGGTGTCCTCGCCGTCGATCAGGAAGGCGCCGCCGCACCAGGTCACGTCCGCGCGTTCCCCGGCGACGTCCCCGCGTCCACTGTCGACGGCGAACAGGAAGCGGCCCGGCAGCGCGGCCAGTTCCGGTTCCGCGCAGACCGCCCGGTCGAGCGCGGCGACCAGGTCGTCCACCTCGGGCACCGGCGACGCGAGGTAGTTGCGGACCCGTTCGTGGCTGAACCGCGGCAGCAGTCCGGCGGCGGCCAGGCGCCGAGCCAGCCGCGGGTCGTCCCGCTCCAGTCCGCGCAGTTGCAGGTTCCCGCGCGAGGTCAGGTGGAGTTCGCCGTCGCCGAGATCCGCCGCGCAGGAGGCGAGTTCGCGCAGCTGGGCCGCGGTGACCCGGCCACCGGGCAGGCGCACCCTGGCCAGCGCCCCGTCCGCGGCGTCGTGCGTGGCGAACACCCCGGGACAGGCGTCGGCGCGCTGACGGATTTCCACGATCGCCACTCTAAGGGATGTAGTAGGTGTACTATCATCCGCACGAGACATTGGATGAGGTGGTGAAGGTCTATGACGAGGGTGGGAGAACCGGTCATCCGGGCGCCCAGACCGGGCCGGACCGGGGACGCGGTGCTGGAGGTTCACGACCTGCGCATGCGCTACGGCACCAACGACGTGCTCAAGGGGGTGGATTTCACCGCGAGCCGCGGTGAGGTCGTGGCACTGCTGGGGCCGAACGGCGCGGGCAAGACAACAACGATCGAGATCCTGGAAGGCTTCCGCATGCGCTCCGGGGGCGCGGTGTCGGTGCTGGGCACGGACCCGGCACACGGCGACGAGGCCTGGCGCGCGCGGCTGGGGGTGGTCCTGCAGTCCTGGCGCGATCACGGCCGCTTCCGCGTCCGCGACCTGCTCGCGCACCTCGGCCGCTACTACGCGCCCTTCGCCACCGACCAGATCAGCCGTCCGTGGGACACCGACGAGCTGATCGAGACGGTCGGGCTCACCGAGCACGCGAACAAGCGGATCGGGCGGCTCTCCGGCGGGCAGCGGCGGCGCCTCGATGTGGCCATCGGCATCGTCGGCAAGCCGGAACTGCTCTTTCTCGACGAGCCGACGGCCGGTTTCGACCCGGAGGCGCGGCGCGAGTTCCACGACCTGGTGCACCGCCTGGCCGACGACGACGAGACCACGATCCTGCTCACCACGCACGACCTGGACGAGGCGGAGAAGCTGGCCGACCGCATCCTGATCCTGGCCGACGGCCGGATCATCGCCGACGGCTCGGCCGACGAGCTGTCCCGCCGGATCAGCGGTGAGGCGGAGATCCGCTGGACCCGCGACGGGCAGCGCTTCGTGCACCTGACCACCGAGTCCACCAAGTACGTGCACGAGCTGTTCAAGCAGTACGGCGACGGGATCGGCGAGCTGGAGGTGCGCCGCGCGTCGCTGGAGGACACCTACATGACGCTGGTGCACCAGGCCGAGACCGGCCACGCCGTCGAAGCCGTCCGTGAGTTCGCGGGGTCCAACCTGGAGGAACGATGAATCCCGTGTCGAACGCCGTCCGGGCCGGGCTGGCCAGGGGACGGATCGAACTGCGCAACACGCTGACCACCGGCGAGGACCTGGCGGGCACGATCATCCCGATGCTGATCCTGCTGGTGGTGATGATCTTCATGCGCGGGGCCACCGTGCCCGGTACCGACTTCTCCCTCGGCAGCGCCGCGGTACCCGGTGTGCTCGGCATGCAGGTGGTCTTCGGCGGCATGATCGGCGTGGCCGGGCAGCTGATGGTCGACCGCGAGGACGGCACGCTGCTGCGCGCGAAGGCCACCCCGCACGGCATGATCGGCTACCTGATCGGCAAGATCACCATGCTCTCGGCCACCGTGGTGGTCAGCCTGCTGATGATCCTGGTGCCCGCGCTGTTCCTGTTCGACGGGCTGTTCGGCGGGGGTTTCGGCGCCTGGGCCGGGTTTGTCGCGGTGCTGGTGCTCGGCATGCTCGCCACCATGCCGCTGGGCGCGGCGATCGGCTCGCTGACCGCCAACCCGCGCAACATGGGCCTGGTGATGCTGCCGTTCATGGGGCTGGCCGGGATCTCGGGCATCTTCTACCCGATCATCGCGCTGCCGGAGTGGGTGCAGTGGATCGCGCAGGTGTTCCCGATGTACTGGCTCGGCCTCGGCATGCGCTCGGCGCTGCTGCCGGACGCGCTGGTCACCGCCGAGATCGGCGAGTCGTGGCGGCACCTGGAGACGGTCGGCGTGCTCGGCGTGTGGGCGGTGGCCGGACTCGTACTGGCCCCGGTCCTGTTGCGTAGGATGGCCCGCCGTGAGTCGGGTTCGGCGGTCGCCGCCCGGCGGGAACGGGCGATGCAGCGGGTGGGGACGTGAACGGGAAACACCGATGAGCGAGGCGATCTACAACCGGATCGCCGTGCTCCGGGCCGAACGGGGCATCTCCCGGCGCCAGCTGTCCGAGGCGCTCGGGGTGCACTACCAGACGATCGGCTATCTGGAGCGCGGTGAGTACAGCCCCAGCCTCTACCTGGCGCTGAAGATCGCGGAGTACTTCGAGGTGGCGGTCGAGGTGATCTTCTCGACCGCCCCCTTCCCGCGCATCGGCGACTCGGAGCGCTCGGCCTGACGGCCTGGGTTTCACCTGCTTGAAAGCACGGTGAAGGCGGCGCCCCATACCGTCCGGCGGATGATCGCCCTCCGCGTCGTCCGCGTCTTCCTCATCGTCGCCGGCCTCGCCCTGGCCGCGCTCGGCCTCATCATGATCGCCACCGAAGCCAAGGTGTCCGGCGGGACGGTCGGTGTGTCGTGGACCTGCGACCCCGTCCGGAATGCGAACTCAGGCCTGCGGTGCAACACGGATTCGGGCTCGTACAGCGGACCGGGCGGCTTGGTCAACACGCTCGGCTGGCTCGGCCTCCCGATCGGCGGGGTGGCGCTGATCGGTGCGGCCATCGCGCTCGGGCAGTTCGAGCGGCCACGTGGCGCGACCGTGAACCCGGCGATGATGCCCGGACGTGCACCGGCGCAACCCGGCCGGGCCCAGGGTGGCGTGCCGCCGGCCACGTGGTGACCGCCACGGCCCAGATCACCTTGACGCGGCCGTCTCCGTGCCCGGAGAGTGAGGGCCGACCTACGTAACGGAGGCGGTCCGCGTCATGATCCTGCTCCTGTCCACTTCGGACACCGATCTGCTCAGCGCCCGTGCGGCCGGGGCCGAGTACCGGCTCGCCAACCCGGCCCGGCTCGATCTCGCGGAGCTGCCCGCGCTGCTGGACGGGGTGCCGGTTGTCGTGGTGCGCATCCTCGGCAACGAGCGGACCTGGCCCGACGGGCTGGCGCAGGTGCGCGCGAGCGGGGCGCACGTGGTGGTGCTCGGCGGGGAGCAGGCGCCGGACGCGGAGCTGATGCGGTTGTCCACCGTGCCCGCCGGGATCGCCGCCGAGGCGCACGCCTACCTCGCGCAGGGCGGCCCGGCGAACCTCGAGCAGCTGCACCACTTCCTGTCCGACACGCTGCTGCTCACCGGCCACGGCTTCGAACCGCCGGTGGAGCAGCCCGCGTGGGGCGTGCT
The DNA here is from genome assembly GCF_009429145.1 of Amycolatopsis sp. YIM 10. Lineage (GTDB taxonomy): Bacteria > Actinomycetota > Actinomycetes > Mycobacteriales > Pseudonocardiaceae > Amycolatopsis. Next base: position 7,505,144 of record NZ_CP045480.1, read on the forward strand.
GGAACGCGAGCGGAAGAACACCGAAGGCCCGGTTGTCGCGATCCTCTACTACCGCGCGCACCAGCTCAGCGGTAACACCGCGTTCGTGCACGCGCTGGCCGACGCGGTCGAGGACGCGGGCGGGCGCGCGCTGCCGATCTACTGCGCCACGCTGCGCACCCGCGAGCCGGAGATGATGTCCGAGCTGACCAAGGCCGACGCGCTGCTGGTCACCGTGCTGGCCGCGGGCGGCACCAAACCGGCCGAGGCCGGTGCCGGTGGCGACGACGAGGCCTGGGACGTGGCCGAGTTCGCCGCGCTGGACATCCCGATCCTGCAGGCGCTCTGCCTGACCAACGACCACCAGGCCTGGTCGGACAACGACGAGGGCCTCTCCCCGATCGACGCGGCTTCGCAGGTCGCGGTGCCGGAGTTCGACGGCAGGCTGATCACCGTGCCGTTCTCCTTCAAGGAAACCGACAGCGACGGCCTGCCCCGCTACGTGCCGGACGCCGAGCGCGCCTCGCGGGTGGCGAAGATCGCGCTCGGGCACGCGCGGCTGCGGCACATCCCGCCCGCCGAGCGCCGGATCGCGCTGGTGCTCTCGGCGTACCCGACCAAGCACTCGCGCGTGGGCAACGCGGTCGGCCTGGACACCCCGGCCAGCGCGGTGAAACTGTTGCGCGCCATGCGGGACCGGGGTTACGACCTCGGCGACGGGCTGCCCGGCCTCGACCCGACCGGGACCGACCAGCCCGACGGCGACGCGCTCATCCACGCGCTCATCGCCGCGGGCGGCCAGGACCCGGAATGGCTGACGCAGGAACAGTTGTCCGGCAACCCGATCCGCGTGCCGGCCGCGCGCTACCGTGAATGGTTCGACGCACTGCCCGAGGACCTGCGCGCCGACATGACCGAGCACTGGGGCCCGCCGCCGGGTGAGCTGTACGTGGACGGCGGCGACATCGTGCTGGCGTCCATCCAGGCGGGCAACGTGCTGCTGATGATCCAGCCGCCGCGCGGGTTCGGCGAGAACCCGGTGGCCATCTACCACAATCCCGACCTGCCGCCGAGCCACCACTACCTGGCCGCCTACCGGTGGCTGGAGGAGGACTTCGGCGCGCACGCCGCGGTGCACCTGGGCAAGCACGGTTCGCTGGAGTGGCTGCCGGGCAAGACCGCCGGGCTGTCCGCGTCCTGCGCGCCGGACGCGGTGCTCGGCAGCCTGCCGCTGATCTACCCGTTCCTGATCAACGATCCCGGTGAGGGCGCGCAGGCCAAGCGCCGCGCGCACGCCACCATCGTCGACCACCTGGTGCCGCCGATGGCCCGTGCCGAGAGCTACGGCGACATGGCGCGGCTGGAGCAGCTGCTCGACGAGCACGCGAACATCGCCGCGATGGACCCGGCGAAGCTGCCCGCGATCCGCGCGCAGATCTGGACGCTGATCCAGGCCGCCAAGCTCGACCACGACCTCGGGGTGGACGAACGCCCGCACGACGCGGAGTTCGACGACTTCCTGCTGCACATCGACGGCTGGCTGTGCGAGGTCAAGGACGCGCAGATCCGCGACGGGCTGCACATCCTCGGTGAGGCGCCCGCCGGTGAGGCCAGGGTGAACCTGGTGCTGGCCATGCTGCGCGCGCAGCAGATCTTCGGCGGTCAGCACGGTGCCGTGCCCGGCCTGCGGTCCGCCTTGGGGCTCAAGGAGAACGGCGACGCGCCGACGTCCGAAGTGGACGCCATCGAGGCGACGGCGCGCAGGCTCGTCGAAGCGATGGAACTGCGCGACTGGGCCCCGGAGGCGGTCGGCGCGGTGTGCACCGACGTGCTCGGCGCCCCGGACGAGACCGTCCACAAAGTACTTTCCTTCGCCGCGGACGAGATCGTGCCGCGGCTGGCCGGGACCACCGCGGAGATCGACGCGGTGCTGCACGCGCTCGACGGCGGGTACGTCGCGGCCGGACCGAGCGGGTCACCGCTGCGCGGGCTGATCAACGTGCTGCCCACCGGCCGCAACTTCTACACCGTCGATCCGAAGGCCATTCCGAGCCGGCTGGCCTGGGAAACCGGGCAGGCGCTGGCGGATTCGCTGCTCAAGCGGTACCGCGAGGACACCGGCGAGTGGCCGCCTTCGGTCGGGCTCTCGGTGTGGGGCACCGCGGCCATGCGCACCTCGGGCGACGACGCCGCGGAAGTGCTGGCGCTGCTGGGGGTCCAGCCGGTCTGGGACGAGGCCTCGCGGCGGGTGACCGGCATCGAGGCGATCCCGCTGGCCGAACTGGGCCGCCCGCGCATCGACGTCACGGTCCGGATCAGCGGTTTCTTCCGCGACGCCTTCCCGCACGTGATCGAGCTGCTCGACGACGCGGTCCGCCTGGTGGCTGGGCTGGACGAGCCGGATTCGGAGAACTTCGTGCGGGCGCACGCGAAGGCTGATCTGGCCGAGCACGGCGACGAACGCCGGGCGACCACCCGCATCTTCGGCTCGAAGCCGGGTTCCTACGGGGCCGGGCTGCTGCCGCTGATGGACTCCGGCAACTGGCGCGACGACGCCGACCTCGCCGAGGTGTACGCGGTGTGGGGCGGTTACGCCTACGGCCGCGACCTCGACGGCGCCCCGGCCCGGCCGGAGATGGAGACCGCGTACCGGCGGATCACCGTGGCGGCGAAGAACACCGACACGCGTGAGCACGACATCGCCGACTCGGACGACTACTTCCAGTACCACGGCGGCATGATCGCCACCGTGCGCGCGCTGACCGGGCAGGCGCCGGTGTCCTACGTCGGTGACAGCACCACCCCGGACGCGGTGCGCACCAGGACGCTCGGCGAGGAGACCACGCGGGTGTTCCGCGCGCGGGTGGTGAACCCGCGCTGGATCGGCGCGATGCGGCGGCACGGGTACAAGGGCGCCTTCGAGCTGGCGGCCACTGTGGACTACCTGTTCGGCTTCGACGCCACCGCGGGCGTGGTGCAGGACTGGATGTACGAGAAGCTCTCCGAGTCCTACGTGCTGGACAAGGAGAACCAGGAGTTCCTGACCAAGGCGAACCCGTGGGCGCTGCGGGGCATCATCGAGCGGCTCAACGAGGCCGCCGACCGCGGCCTGTGGGCCGAGCCCGACCCGGACCTGCTGGCCCGCATGCGCGAGGTCTACCTCCAGCTCGAAGGTGACCTGGAGGAGTAGGGCAAAGCCGTGAACGTGGCCTTCCCGGCAGGTTTCCGAGCGCCGGGAAAGCCACATTCAGGGCACCTCCGAGTGCCCCTGGGTCAGCTCGCCTGTTGCTCGGCGATCCAGTCCTGGTGCACCGTGACATCGGTCCACACACCAAGACCGCTGGCGCACTTCGGGTCCTCGTCACCGTCGCGGCTGGTGGCCCCGATCAGCTCCCACTCCCCCGTGCGGCCCTTGATCTGCGGCCCGCCCGAGTCGCCGTAGCAGCCCATCGCGTCCGGGGTGTCGCTCCCGGTGCAGATCTCCTTGCCCTCGGCGAAGTTGCTGCAGTCCGCGGCAGGCATCACCTTGGTGTCCAGTTCCTGCAGCACCTCCGGCGCACCGCAGTTCTCCTCGGCGCAGTGCTCGCCCCAGCCGAGGATCCGGGTCGCCGTGCCCGCGTCACCGGCGGCCGCGGCGATCTTGATCGGCTGCTCGGTCACCTTCTTGTCCAGCCGCACCAGCGCGATGTCCGCGCCCGGCTTCTGCGCGGCGTAGTCAGGGTGCACGATGATCTTGCTGACGCCGGTTTCGGTGCCCCCGCTGCTGTGCTCCCGCGCGCCGACGCGGGTGGTGACCTGGTCCGGCTTGGCGCCCTGCACGCAGTGCGCCGCGGTCACCACCCAGTCCTCGCCGATCAGCGAGCCACCACAGAAGTGGTTCCCGCCCTGCTGCAACGACACCATGAACGAGTAGTCCTCGGTCGCGTCGTGGCCCCCGATGACGTACGGCGTCGGCCCACCGGCCGCCGCGGCGACCCCCGGGACCAGCACCGCGCCCGCGGCGGCCAGTCCGGCCACCAGCACCCCTGTTCTGCGAAGCATTTTCGTGATCTCCCCGTTGACGACGATTTGCTGACCGCCGTCACACTATGGGGTGATGGTCACAGTTGGATCATTCCTTCGGCCGGGCCGCCATCGGCCGGATGGCCGACCCCGCGCCGCCACGCCAGCGCACCGGCGCTGAGCCGCCACGGCCGCAGCCGCAGCACGGTGAACCGCTGGTCCAGCGGGTCGTCCACGCCGAGTATCCGCAGGTCGAAGCCCAGTGGCGGGCCGGCCGCGCCGAACAGCTCCCACACGTGCCGCCGGACCTCCGGCGTTTCCGCGTACTCGGCCTCGCATTCGGCCACGGCCACCTCGTGCACCGGATCCCAGTACGAGCACGAAACGTAGGGCGTGCGCGCCAGGTGCGCCCGCTTCAGCGGCGTCGGCCGGGTGGTCACCCAGCCGACGAGCCCGTCACCGGTGGCCTCCCAGTACGGGTGCACCACCCGCGACCGCGGCCGCCCGCGCCGGTCGACCGTGGCCATCGAGCACCAGACCACCCGGTGGGCCACCCGCACGAACTCGTCCACCACCTCGGCCGGGGGTGCGGCCTTTTCCACAACCATGGTTGTGTACTTTAGCCCGATGAGCGAACCACCGGTAGAGCCGAGCCGGACCGAGCTGTCCCTGATCGCCCTGTTCGCGGGCTGGGCGATGACCGGCGAGGTGCAGCGGCGGATGGGCGGTGACGGCTTCGAACAGCTGCGGTTCAACGACGGCTTCGTGATCCAGCACGTGCTCGCCGGGCCGCTGACCGTCTCCGCGCTCGCCGAGCGCATGGGCGTCACCCAGCAGGCCGCGTCGAAGGCCGCGGCCGACCTGGTCCGCCGCGGCGTGCTCACCAGGAAGCCCGCACCGGACGACGCGCGGGCGCGCCTGCTCGAACTGACCGGCTTCGGGCGCGCGTCGGTCGAGTCCGCGCGACGGCACCGCGCCGCGCTGGAGTCCGAATTGGAGGCCGGCTGGGGCGCGGACCGGGTCGCCGATGCCCGCGCCCTGCTGACGGAAATTCTCCACCGCCTCGGCGGTGCCGAAGCGGTGCGACAGCGCCGGGTTCGGCCATTGGACTGAACCACGGTGTACCGACTTTCGGCCCATCGCCTAATCCCGATCAACGGTCTACAGTCCTCATCCGGTGCACCGGCGGGGTGAATCCCCTGCGGGGCAACAACTTTTCTGGGAGGGCGGGGAAGTGGGCAATTCACCGGAACGAAGAAGACTCCGGCGCGGGGTCACCGCGGGCGCGCTGGCCGTCGCGCTCGCGGGCGGGCTGGCTTCGGCCACCACCGCGACCGCCGCGGACAACGTGGTCCGGGCGGACAAAGCGGTCAACCGGTCGTGTTTCGCCGCCCTGCTGCCCGGTGGCGCGCCCGGCGCGGACCGCCGCGAGGTGACCTCCTCGGTGGACGGCCTGGTCCAGGCGCGGCTGTCGCCGTCCCGCGGCAGCGAAGGCGACTGGGACCTCGCCGTGTTCGACAAGGCTTCCGGCAAGGTGGTCGCCGCGTCCGCCGGACTGCGCACCCGTGAACTCGCCGAGAGCTTCGTGAAGAAGGGCCAGCAGCTCGTCGTGCAGGCCTGCCGCTACGGCGGCCCGGCCCGCAACGCCGTGCTCGGCGTGGACTTCCTCGCGCTGACCCCGCAGGGCACCACCCCGCAGAAGGCCGAACTGGTCCGCGTGCACACTCCGTCCAAAAAGGACAAAGACCGGCTGATGGAGCTCGGTCTCGACGTGACCGAGAAGGCCGACGCCACCGGGGTCGAGGTCGTGCTGGCCGACGACGAGGACCGCGGCACGCTGGCCGCCAGCGGACTGCGGTCCACTGTGGTCATCGGCGACCTGTCGGCGAAGTCGGTGCAGAACGCCAAGACCGACGCCGAGTTCGCGGCGAAGGCGCCGCCGAGCGTGCTGCCCTCCGGCCGCACCGCCTACCGCCACCTCTACGACTACGAGTTCGAGGTCAAGGAGCTGGCGCGGAACAACCCGAACCTGGTGCGCGCGTTCAACCTGCCCGAGGCCACCATCGAAGGCCGCGACGTGGTCGCCGCCGAGGTCGCCACGAACGTCACCAACCCGGCCGACGGCAAGCCGGTGAACTTCACCATGGGCGTGCACCACGCCCGCGAGTGGCCGGCCGGTGAGCACGCCATGGAATGGCTGCACGAGCTGGTCAAGGGCTACCGGACGAACAACGCCGAGGTGAAGAACCTGGTCGGCCGCACCCGCAACATCGTGGTGCCGATCGTCAACCCCGACGGCTTCTCCATCTCCCGCGAAGCCGAGCCGCGCGGTGACTTCACCCTGTTCGACTACGAGATGAAGCGGAAGAACTGCAACGCCGCCGACTCGCCGCCGCAGTACGCCACCGGCGTGTGCAAGGCGAACCCGGCGGGCAGGCTGCGCGGCACCGACCCGAACCGCAACTACGCCGGGTTCTGGGGTGGCCCCGGTGCCGCCACGGCGTGGAGCGACGACACCTTCCGGGGTTCCGGCCCGTTCTCCGAGCCGGAGACGCGCAACATCCGCTCGATCGTCTCCTCGCGCCAGGTGACCAACCTGATCACCCTGCACACCTACTCGAACCTGGTGCTGCGGGTGCCCGGCGTGGCCGACGTGCGGCCGCCGCTGGACGAGCCGGCCTACGAAGCTCTCGGCGCGAAGATGGCCTCCCGCAACGGTTACACCAACCAGCCGTCGTGGGCGCTCTACGACACCACCGGGTCCACGGAGGACTGGTCATACTGGGCCACCGGTGGCTGGGGCTTCACCTTCGAGATCGGCCCGAACGAGTTCCACCCGCCGTTCGCCGACGGCGTGATCGCCGAGTACGCCGGGATCGCCCCGGCCGCCGGTGCCGGCAAGGGCGGCAACCGGCAGGCGTTCATCGACATGCTGGCCAACGCGGCCGACCCGGCGGCGCACTCCACGCTGATCGGCTCGGCGCCCAAGGGGTACGAACTCAAGCTGCACAAGACCTTCCAGACGCCGACCTCACCGGTGGAGAACCCGGACGGCTCGACCGGCGCGCCGATCTACGTGACCGACAAGCTGGATTCGAAGCTGACCACCACCGGCGGCCGGTTCGCCTGGTCGGTCAACCCCTCGACGCGGCCGTACGTGGCGGGCCGGTACGGGCGTGACCCGCAGGGCCCGGCGCAGACCGGGTTCACGCTGGCCAACCCGCCCGGGGTGCCCGCGGAGAACCAGGACTACCCGAACGACGACGTCAACGTGGAAAGCGTGCCGTTCCACGTGGACGGGCTGCCCGCGGTGGACAACGGCAAGCTGACCGTGGCGATGGACTGGACCAGCACGGCCACCGACTGGGACGTCTACGTGTTCGACTCGACCGGGAAGCTGGTCACCCAGTCGGCGAACGGCAACACGCGCTCCGAGCGCGCGGTGATGTTCGACCCGCCCGCCGGTGACTACCTGGCCGTTTTTGTCAACTACGACCAGGTCGACCCGGCGACGCCGGACGACTGGACCGGCCGCGTCGAGTTCGCCTCGCCGCTGCCGACCACCTACGGGCCCAAGGAGGCGTACACGCTCACCTGCACCTCGCCGCGCGGCAAGATCGTCGGGCTGACCGACGTGTTCGCCGATCGCGGGCAGACGGTGGACGTGGGCGAGGTCTGCACCCGCTCGGCCCGCGCCACCAAGGAACGCAACGGCGGCTGACCACCGCTCCAGGACGCCCCGGCGGGAATCACCTCCGCCGGGGCGTCTTCGCGCCACCAGGGCAAACCAGGAGTCGGGCGTGAGACGATCGGGACGTGCCGAGCGAACCGATCGACCCCGACCGGGTCGATCGCGCCGTCGCCGGGCTGGGCGATCGCGCCACCGTCCGGGAGTGGGCCGAGCGGTTCGCCATCCTGGCCGATCCCTCACGCCTGACCCTGCTGGTGTGCATCCACTACGCCGAGGAGATCTGCGTGTCCGACCTGGCCTCGGCGGCCGGGATGAGCGACACCGCCGTCTCCCAGGCGCTGCGGCTGCTCCGGGTGCACGGCCTGGTCACCGGCCGCCGCAGCGGCCGGGTGGTGCGCTACCGGCTGGCCGACGCCACCGTGCACGACCTGATCCACCACGTCCGCCCGCACCCCGGCACCGGTCCGCACCACCACCACGAGGGCTGAAGCCGCCGGGCACAATCCGGCGAGGGTGCCCGAGCGCCGGTACCGTTCGAATCATGCTTGGTTTGCCCGAGGAGATCACCGCCTGCCTGTTCGATCTCGACGGAGTGCTCACCGGCACCGCCGAGCTGCACAAGCAGGCGTGGAAGCAGACCTTCGACGAATTCCTGCGCGCCCGCGACGGGGAGGGCTTCCGCCCGTTCACCGATCGCGACTACGCCGACCACGTGGACGGGCGGCCGCGCTTCGACGGCGTCCGCGAATTCCTCACCTCACGAGGGATCACCCTGCCCGAAGGCGGCCCGGACGACCCGCCGGACCGCGCGACCGTGCACGGGGTGGGAAACCGCAAGAACGACCTAGTGCTGGCGATCATCGACGAACGTGGCGTGAGCCCGTACCCCGGTTCGGTGCGCTACCTCGAAGCGGCCCGCGACGCCGGGTTGCAGATCGGCGTGGTCACCTCGTCGGCGAACGGGGCGAAGGTGCTCGAAGGCGGTGACCTGACCAAGTTCGTGCAGGCCCGCATCGACGGCGTGGAGATCGTCAAGCGGAAGCTGCGCGGCAAGCCCGCCCCCGACTCGTTCCTGGCCGGGGCCCGCGCGCTGGATACCGAACCGGCCGCGACAGCGGTCTTCGAGGACGCCATCGCCGGGGTGCGGGCGGGCAAGGCGGGTGCGTTCGGGTACGTGGTGGGCGTGAACCGGGCCGATCAAGCCGACCAGCTGCGCGCCGCCGGCGCCGACGTGGTGGTCGACGACCTGGCCGAGCTACTGGAGGGCTGAGTGACTCACGGGTACGAACGGGCCGAGCGATCGTCGTGGGAGCTGCGGTGGGTCGGCATGGACGTCGAACAGTTGCAGCGCACGGAATCGACCTTCGCGTTGTCCAACGGGCACATCGGGTTGCGCGGTTCGCTCGAGGAAGGTGAGCCGCGCGGACTGCCCGGCACCTATCTGAACGGGTTCTACGAGTCCTACCAGCTGCCCTACGCCGAAGCGGGCTACGGCTACCCCGAAGACGGGCAGACCGTGGTGAACGTGACCGACGGCAAGATCATCCGGCTGCTGGTCGAGGACGAGCCGCTGGACATGCGCTACGGCCAGGCCACCGCGCACGAGCGCGTGCTCGACTTCCGCGCCGGGACGCTGCGCCGCACCACCGAATGGTCGTCGCCGACCGGGCGCCGGGTCCGTGTGCGCACCGAGCGGCTGGTTTCGTTCACCCAGCGCGCGGTGGTGGCGATCCGGTACGAAGTGGAGCCGCTGGACGGCGAGATCCAGCTCGTGGTGCAGTCCGACCTGCTGGCCAACGAGCCCATCGAGTCGGACACCGGCGACCCTCGGGTGGCCGCGGCACTGCAGTCGCCGCTGGTCGGCGAGTTCGCCATGGCCGAGGACACCCGCGCGGTGCTGGTGCACCGCACCCGCGAGTCGGGGCTGCGCATGGCCGCGGCGATGGACCACCGGCTGGAGACCGGCGACGGCCTGCGCACGCGCATCCAGGCCGAGGAGGACCTGGCCAGGCTGACCGCCGCGGTCGACGTGCCCGAGGGCGAGAAGCTCACGCTGATCAAGTACCTCGGTTACGGCTGGTCGGCGCAGCGGTCGGCGCCGGCGCTGCGCGCGCAGGTGGAGGCCGCGCTCGACGGCGCGCTGCAAACCGGCTGGGAAGGCCTGCTCGATGAGCAGCGCCGGTTCCTCGACGAGTTCTGGGAGTCCGCCGATGTCCAGATCGACGGCGATCCCGAACTCCAGCAGGCGGTGCGGTTCGCGTTGTTCCACGTGCTCCAGGCCGGGGCCCGCGGCGAGAGCCGGGCCATTCCCGGCAAGGGGCTGACCGGGCCCGGTTACGACGGGCACGCCTTCTGGGACACCGAATCCTTCGTGCTGCAGGTGCTCACCTACACCATGCCGGAGGCCGCGCGCGACGCGCTGCGCTGGCGTCATTCCACTTTGGACAAAGCACGCGAGCGGGCGACCCAGCTCGGGCTGCGCGGCGCGGCCTTCCCGTGGCGCTCGATCAACGGCGCGGAGTGCTCGGCGTACTGGCCGGCAGGCACCGCCGCGTTCCACGTCAGCGCCGACATCTCCGACGCGGTCGCCCGGTATCTGGCGGCCACCGGCGACGAGGAGTTCGACCGGGGCTTCGGCACCGAGATCCTGCTCGAAACCGCCCGGCTGTGGATCTCGCTCGGGCACCACGGCAGGCACGGCGGCTTCCGGATCGACGGGGTCACCGGCCCCGACGAGTACTCGGCGATCGCGGACAACAACGTCTACACGAACCTGATGGCGCAGCGGAACCTGCGTGAGGCGGCGCTGGCCTGCGAGCGGCACCCCGACGTGGCCGAGGGGTTCGGCGTGGACGCCGAGGAGATCGCCGAGTGGCGCCGGGCCGCCGACGAGATGGTCATCCCCTACGACGACCTGCTCGAAGTGCACCCGCAGGCCGAGCGCTTCACCCAGCACGTGGACTGGGACTTCGAGGGCACCCCGGCCGAGCGCTACCCGCTGCTGCTGAACTACCCCTACTTCGACCTGTACCGCAAGCAGGTGGTCAAGCAGGCCGACCTGGTGCTGGCCATGCACCTGCGCGGCGACGCGTTCACCCCGGAACAGAAGGCCCGCAACTTCGCCTACTACGAGGCGAGGACCGTGCGGGACTCCTCGCTCTCGGCGGGCACGCAGGCGGTGCTGGCGGCCGAGGTCGGCCATCTCGACCTGGCCTACGACTACCTCGCCGAAGCCGCCTTCACCGATCTGCACGACGTGCACAACAACGTGCGCAACGGGCTGCACATGGCTTCACTGGCCGGGGCGTGGCTGGCCACCGTGGCCGGGCTCGGCGGCATGCGCGACCACGACGGCAGCCTGTCGTTCGCGCCGCGCCTGCCGCGCGGCCTGGACCGGGTGGCGTTCCGCCTGATCTTCCGCGGCAGCCACTTCTCCGTCGAGATCACCGGCGCCGAAGCCGGCTACCGGCTGATCTCGGGGGAACACCTGGACATCCGCCACCACGGCGAAAAGGTCACCGTGACCGACACGGCGACCACGCTGCCCATCCCGGCCGCGCCCGACCTGCCCGCACCCGCCCAGCCGCCGGGCCGGGCCCCGGCCCGGCGGCGGCCCTCGGCGCCGTCCTAGTCGGGCGGTTCTGGCTTGTTTTCCGTGGTCTTTTCCCCGGTCGGCGGGGATTCGACGTCGTCGTGGTTGGGGAGTAGGCCGGTGTCGACGTCCTTGGTGCCCGGCGGATCGAGGTCGGGGTGGGGCGGCCGCGGTACTTCCGCCGAAAGCGGCTGCTCCTCGTCTTCGTCGCCGAGGCGACGTTGATGTTCGCGCATACTCCCGGAGTACCCGTGAACGGCGGTGTTTGACAACCCCGCCGGCAACCGCGCTCAGCCGAAGGCTTCGGTGACCGCGCGCACCCGCAGTTGCTCCAGGGTCTCGCTCTGCTCGTTCGCCCGCTCCAGCAAGCGGTCCAGCTCGGTCACGTCCAGCCGCGAATCGCCGACCGCGCGCCGCCGCAGCGTGCGCCAGCCCGCCGCCTTGCCCTCGACGCCGAGCCGCATCGCCTCCAGTTCCACCACGCGGCTGAGCGGCGACCGGGTGAACAGCCTGCCGTTGAACTTCAGCCGCGCGAGCTTCTCGCCCGCCCAGGCCAGCGCCGCCTTGTGCCGGGCGGGCCGCACCTGGAGGCGCTCCATGATCTCGAGCAGGCTGCGGTGGTCCTCCGCGATCTCCGCGGCCAGCCTGCGCAGTTCGGGACCGTAGTCCGTCTGCCGCTCCGCCGCCGCCAACCGGCGGATCAGGTCCACCCCGCCGGTCGCGCCGGCCAGGTGGTCGTTGATGTAGGTGCCGAGAAAAGCGTCCCGGCTCACGTGGATGACCATGCCGGTGGGGTACCCGGCACGGCCCCGGCTAAGCCGTGTTTCAAGCGGCGGAGCCGCTTGCTGTGGGCCGGCACCGCACGCAAACACTTTCAAACACTGGTCAAGCGATCAGGCGACGCGGAGCGCGTCGCCGGTCTCGCCGTCCAGCATGGTCAGCAGCAGGCCCTCGGTGGTCGACCACGGGCAGATCTCCACCCGTTCCCCGCAGAGCGTCAGCAGTGCTTCGGCGACGATGGCGCCGGCGAGCGCCTGGCGCGAGCGGCAGCGGGAGATGCCGGGAAGTTCGGCGCGGCGGTCCACCGGCAGCTTCGCCAGCCGCGGGACCCAGCGGCGCAGGTCTTCGACGTGCAGGGTGCGCGGGACGAAGTCACCGTCCCGCTGCGGTCTCGCCCCGGCGAGGCGGGCCAGCTGGCGCAGCACCTTCGAGCAGCCGATCGCCCGTGCCCCGCCGATCAGCTCGCCCGCGTCCCCGAGCGACGCCCTGACCTGGTCGAGGGTGTGCTCCCGCAGGGCGTCCATCCGCTTCGCCGAGGCCTGGTCGCGGCTGAGCCAGGCACGCGTCATCTCCCGCGCGCCGAGCTTGAGCGACCGCGCGAAGGTGGCCACCTCGCCGGACCCCGCGGCGATCTCGACCGTGCCGCCGCCGACGTCCAGCACCACCAGCGGCCCGGCCGAAGCGCCGTACCACCGGCGGGCGGCCAGGAACGACAGCTCGGCCTCACGGCGGCCGGACAGGAAGCGCAGCTCGGTGCCGGTCGCCCTGGCGACCTTGGCGACCACCTGCCGCGCGTTCGCCGCATCGCGCACCGAGGAGGTGGCGAACGGGAAAACCGTCCGGGCACCGTGTTCGGCCGCGACGCGGTTCGCCTTCCGGACCGCCTCGGCGATCGAGTCGATCCCGTTCCGGCTCAGCCCTCCACCGGCGTCGAGCGCACGGTCCAGGCGGAGCCTGGTCTTGTGCACGAGCGCCGGTTCCACCGGTGACCCGCCGCGCTCCACCAGCACCAGCCGTGCGCTGAACGCCCCCACATCAAGTACTCCGACGAGCTGTTCCGGCACCCACAACCTCCCACCGCGTTCCGCAGGTCTCCGATTCTTCCCGCAAAATCACGCCGCCAAACCCCAGTAAAGGAACCTTTAACATACCCCGTACGGGTGATACCGGTGGACATTGGGTCTCAGGCAGGTAACGCAATGGCTGGTTAACAGCGATCAAGCAGCCATGAAAGAGGGGTGCCACGGGGTCGGGGACACCGGGCGGCTGGCCACCGTGGTAGCGGCCGTGGTTGTGGTGCTCACCGGCGCGCTGACCGGGGTGACGCTGGTGGTCACCCCGCAGCGGGGCGCGGCCCCGGCGACCGGTGGTGAGCTGGCGGTCGCCCCGCGCGGCGGCACCACCCCGGTGAACCGGCCGCTGCCGCCCGCGAAGCCCGTCTCGCTGGAGATCCCGGCGATCGCGCTGTCCACCGGGACGCTGGCCGAGCTGGGCCAGACCGCGACCGGCGCGATGGAGGTGCCGGGTGACGGCAGGCGCGCCGGCTGGTACGCCCCCGGCCCGGCGCCCGGCGAGATCGGCACGTCGCTGATCAGCGGGCACGCCAGGTACGCCTTCGCCAGCGGGGTTTTCGACCGGCTGCGCGAGGTGCGCGCCGGTGATGTCGTGCGAGTCGGGCGGTCCGACGGCACCACCGCGGAGTTCGCCGTGTACCAGGTGGGGAAGCGGCAGCGGACGGTCGCACCGGCCACCGCCGCCGACTACACCGGCACCCCGGGCAACGGCGCGGAACTGCGCCTGATCACCTGCGCCGGGACCTACGACCGCAGCGTCGGGGACCGGGCCGAGGAGGTCGTGGTCTCCGCCCGGCTCACCTGAGGCGGATCAGGCCCCTGCGTACCCCGCGGCCCTGGAGACGTCCTCGGCGCCACGCAGCACGCGCAGCACGTTCCGGCCGGCCAGCTTGGCGCAGTCGTCCTCGCTCCAGCCCCGGTCCAGCAGCGCGCCGAAGAGCACCGGGTACTTCGAGACATCCTCCAGACCGGACGGCAGCGACTTCACCCCGTCGTAGTCCCCGCCGACGCCGATGTGGTCGATCCCGGCCACCTCACGCGCGTGCTCCAGGTGCTCGACCACGTCGTCCACGCCCACGGTTTCCTTGCCGGAGACGAACTTCGGCACGAAGGTGACCATGCAGACCCCGCCGTTGCCCGCGAGGCGCGCCAGCACGTCGTCCGGGGCGTTGCGCGGGTGGTCGTTGACCGCCCGGCACGACGAATGCGTGAACACCACCGGCGCCGTGCTCACGTCGAGGGCGTCGCGCATGGTGCTCGGCGCGACGTGCGAAAGGTCGACGAGCATGCCGATGCGGTTCATCTCGCGCACCACGTCCCGGCCGAACTCGGTCAGCCCGCCGTGCTCCGGCTCGTCGGTGGCCGAATCCGCCCACGGGGTGTTCGAGTTGTGCGTCAGCGTCATGTACCGCACCCCGAGGCGGCGCAGGATCCGCAGCACGCCAAGGGAACCGGCGATGCTGTGCCCGCCCTCGGCACCGAGCATGGACGCCACCTTCCCGTCGCGGAAGGCGGCCTCGGCCTCGTCGGCGGTGCGGGCCGGCGCCAGCTGGTCGGGGTAGCGCTCCAGCAGCTGGTAGACCACCTCGATCTGCTCCAGCACCGCGGTGACCGCGCTGTCCCCGGTGAACCCGCACGGCACGAAGACCGACCAGAACTGCAGCCCGACCTTGCCCTCGCGCAGGCGCGGCAGATCGGTGTGCAGCCGGGGCTGGTGCTGCCGCAGGTCGACCCCGGCCACCGCCTCGCGCGGATCCGGCCCGGCCAGATCCCGCAACGCCCACGGCAGGTCGTTGTGCCCGTCCGCCAGTTGCGCCGCCGAGAGCAGCGCCCGCGCCCGATCCACCCCAGTCATGCCTGTCCTTTCCGCCGCCAAAGCTTTCCCGGCGACGGTACCGGTCAGCTCAGGACGAGCGGGACCACCGGCGACGGACCGTCCGAGAGCGGCAGCTGGTAGCGCTGCGCCAGGTACGAGGCGACGTCGTGGAACAGCGGTCCGGCCGAGTGCCCGGCGGGCAGCGTGGTGTCCGGTGCGTCCAGGTGGATGCCGACGACGAAGCGCGGGTTGTCCGCGGGCAGGACCCCGGCGAAGGTGATGTTGTACAGCGAATCGCTGTAGGCGTTGGTCTTCGGATCGATCTGCTGACCGGTGCCGGTCTTGCCGGAGATCTGGTAACCCTCCAGCGCCGCGGTCGGGGCGGTGCCGGAGTTCTGGCCCTTCCCCTTCTGCACGGTCGCCCGCATCATGTCCAGCACCGTCTTCGCCGTCTCCGGCGTGGTCACCTGGGTGGTCTTCGGCGCGGGCTGGTCCACGCGGGTGCCGTCCGGGTTGACCTTGGCGCGGACCACCCTCGGCTCCACCCGGAGCCCGCCGTTGGCGATCGCCTGGTACATCCCGGCCATCTGCACCACGGTCATCGACAGACCCTGGCCGATCGGCAGGTTGCCGAAGGTGGTGCCGGACCACTGGTTGCGCGGCGGCACCGAACCGGGGCTCTCACCCGGCAGGCCGATGCCGGTGCGCTGGCCGAGACCGAACTTCTTGAGCATGTCGGCGAACGGCTCCTCGCCGAGCTTCTGCGCCAGCAGCAGCGTGCCCACGTTCGACGACTTGCCGAAGATGCCCGCGGTGGTGAAGTTCTGCGTGCCGTGCGTCCACGCGTCGCGCACGGTGTGGTCGGCCACGCGCAGCGCGCCGGGCACCGAGAGCACCGACTCCGGGGTGGCGATCCCGTTCTGGATCGCGGCCACCGCGGTGACGATCTTGTTCACCGAGCCCGGTTCGAACGGCGTGGTGACCGCCCGGTTGTTCATCTGGTCCGGGGTGGCCTTCGCCAGGTCGTTCGGGTCGTAGGTGCGGTCGTTGGCCAGCGCGTAGACCTCACCGGTCTTCGAGTCCATGATCACCGCGCTGCCGCCCTTGGCGCGGCTCTTGGCCACGTAGTCCGACAGCTTGCTCTGCAGGTCGTACTGCAGATCCGCGTCCAAGGTCAGCTCGAGGTCCGAGCCCGCGGTGGCCGGCTGCAGATCGCGCTCGGTGCCGGGGATGACCACGTCGCCGCCCTGCTCGGTGTCCACCAGGCGACGGCCGGGCGTACCGGCCAGCTCGTTGTCCCAGGTGGCCTCCAGCCCGGCCAGGCCGTGCAGGTTGTGCTTGGAGACGTCCGGGTCCTCCATCTGCCACTTCGCCACGCCGACCACGTTGGCCGCCAGCGTGCCGCCCGGGTACTCGCGCTTGGCGCGCTTCTCCTTGCTGATCTCCGGGAAGTTGTCGCCGTCGGTGATCTCGTCGGCGATCGAGGGCTCCACGTCGTCGACCAGGAAGGTGAAGTTGTCCGGCTTGCGGAACTTCTCCAGCAGCTCGGCCTCGGTCGTCTTGTCCGGCAGCTTCTGCGCGATGAACCGGGCCGCGGCGGCGGAGCGGGTCTCGAAGTTCTGCCCCTTCTCCGGGTGCTGCTGGGCGAACTCGGTCCAGGTCTTGCGCATCAGCCGCAGGTTCACCGACAGCGTGCGGTTCTCCACGCTGAACGCCAGCTTGGTGCCGTTGCGGTCCATGATGGACCCGCGCTGCGCCGGGATGTCGATCGGCGTGGTCCGCTGGCGCTCGGCGCTGGCCGAGAGCGCCTCGGCGTCGAAGGCCTGCACCTTCACCAGCTGCAGTCCGGCGATGGAGAGCAGCACCACCAGGATGATCCGCACCGAGGCGAACCGGCTGCGCGTGCTGCCCTCGACGGCCTTGCCGTTGGCGCGGCGCAGTCCGGTCGCCGAGTAGGTGCGGTGCGGGTTCGCCCGCCCGCGTGCCGCCGCCTCCGCGCTGGTCCGCCTGGCCCTGGCCGTGGTGCCGGCCACCCGGACCGGGCCCCGCCGCGGCCTGCCCGTCATCTCACTGTCCTCCTGGCGCGTTCTGCTGCTGCTGTTCCTGTTGCTGCCGCTCGGCTTCCGGGAGCTGCAACGAGGGATCCGGCTGGCCGCCACCGACCGCCGGGATCGGCGGCGGCGCGTCCTGCGGCTCGCTCTGGTCGCCCGCTCCCGGCGCGGCAGGCGGCGTGGCCTTCTTCGGCTCGCCGATCACGGTGATGCCGCCGTCCGGGTTCACGATGATCCGGGCCGGGTCGCCGCCGGGCACCATGCCGAGCGCCTTCGCGCGCTCGTCCAGCGAGGAGGTGGACTCCTGCTTGGTGACCTCGCGCTGCAGCCGCTCAGCCTGCTCGACCAAACCGGCGTTGTCCTTGCGGAGTTCGTCGAGCCGGTAGCTGTCGGCGATGGCCTGGGTGGACAGCCACAGCGTGGTGACCACGCCCACCGCGAGCAGGCCCATCATCAGCAGTACGAAGGACGCGCGTGAACGCGGCAGCCGCAGCTTGAGCTTCAGCTTCGGGCGGGCCTTGACCGCGGAGGCGGCGCCGTCTGGCTGCCGCTCCGGACGTGCCACGGCTTCGGCGGCGCGCTGCGCCCGGCGGGCGTAGGCGCGCTCGGCGGCCGAGGTGCGGGTGCGGCCGGTGGTACCGCGCTGCTCGGTGCGCGCGCGCGTGCGGGAACGAGCTGGTGCCGTCACTTTGCCGCCTCTCCGATCCGCTCCGCGGCTCGCAGCCGCACCGAGCTCGCTCGCGGGTTCGCCTCGATTTCCGCTTCGTTCGCCTGTTCCGCGCCCCTGGTCAGCAGCCGCAGCTCGGGGCCGTGCCCCGGCAGCTCGACCGGCAGTCCTTCGGGGGTGCGGGATTTCGCCTTCGCCGCCAGTGCCTGCTTGACCAGCCGGTCCTCCAGCGACTGGTAGGCCTCGACCACGATCCGGCCACCCAGCGCCAGCGCGTCCAGCGCCGCGGGCATGGCTCGCCGCAGTACTTCCAGCTCGCCGTTGACCTCGATCCGCAGCGCCTGGAAGGTGCGCTTGGCCGGATGCCCGCCGGTGCGCCTGCTCGCCGCGGGCACCGCCGCGTAGAGCAGTTCGACCAGCCTGCCGCTGCGCTCGAACGGTTCGCTCTCGCGCGCGGCGACCACGGACTTGACGATCCGCTGCGCGAACCGCTCCTCGCCGTACTCGCGCAGGATCCGGACCAGCTCGCCGGGCGGATAGGTGTTCAGCACGTCGGCCGCGGTCGGCCCGGTGGTCGGGTCCATCCGCATGTCCAGCGGGGCGTCCCTGGCGTAGGAGAAGCCGCGCTCGTCGCGGTCCAGCTGCATCGAGGACACCCCGAGGTCGAACAGCAGCCCGTCCACAGTGGACATGCCGAGCCCGGCCAGCGCCTCCGGCAGCTCGTCGTAGACCGCGTGCACCAGGTGCACCCGGTCGCCGTGGTGGCGCAGGCGGTCCGCGGAGCGCTCCAGCGCGGCCGGGTCGCGGTCGAGCCCGACCAGCGTCAGTTCGGGATGCGCGGAGAGCAGGGCGTCCGAGTGGCCGCCGAGGCCGAGGGTGGCGTCGACCAGCACCGCGCCCGGCTTGCCGAGAACGGGGGCGAACAGCTCGAGGATCCGGTCCAGCAGAACCGGAACGTGCTCGGCCACCACAACCACCCCCTTCCTACCCGTACCTGGCCACTGGTGGAAAACGCCGATGCCGCCAGGTCTCCGTCCGCCCGCTGCGAACCTGGTGCCGGGGAAGGTGCACCAGGGCCACTGAGCGGACAGAGGCCTGACGGCATCCGCGAAGCCGGAAACTCTCGCACGCGGCCGGTGGGACCCCCGCCCCCCGACGGCGTGGGTGCCGGCGGCCGCGTGTCAGAACACGCCCGGCAAGACTTCCTCCTGTGCCTTCGCGTAGCTGTCCTCGTGTTCGTCCAGGTAGCCCTGCCACGCTTGGGCATCCCAGATCTCGAGCCTGGTGATCGCCCCGATCACCACGCAGTCCTTGTTGAGCCCCGAGTAGCGGCGGAGCTCGGGCGCGATGGTGATGCGCCCCTGCCCGTCAGGGCGTTGCTCGTCGGTCCCGGCGAACAGGTAGCGCTGGTAGGCACGCACCGCCTCGTTGGTGAACGGGGCTTCGGCGACCTTGCGAGCCATCTGCTCGAACTCGGCGCGCGGGAAGACATACAGGCAGTGGTCCTGTCCCTTGGTGACCATCAGCCCACCTGCCAGCGCGTCGCGGAACTTCGCGGGCAGTGTGAGCCGCCCCTTGTCGTCGAGCTTGGGGGTGTGAGTACCGAGGAACATCGGCCGCACCTCCCCGCCGGTCTCCGCCAAGGCGGGGATCGGCCACGGGGCTCCCTTCCGCCCCACTTGGCACCACCGTACCCCACTTTTCACCACAGTCAACGGCAATTGACCGCATATTCACTCCCCAGAGCAGACGTTTTCGCAGGTGAGAGCGGTGGGGCCCAGGTGGGGGCGCAGTGGGGGGTGCGGGCGAAGATCCCCCAAGTCGGGGGTGGGGGGCAACGGCGGCGGGCCCCACGCGTCCTCCGGCGCGCTCGCCGGGGCCTTCGCGTGGGGAACCGTGGGGGAAGTGGGGAATCAGCCCTCGAGCAGGCCGGCCAGCCGCTGGACCAGCCGCGGGCCGTCGACCGGGGTCACGGTGACCCAGTCCTGCCCGCCGCGGCCCGGCTCCAGCATGCTGAGGTAGGCGCCGACGTCGGTCCAGAACCAGCTGATCCCGCCGACCCGCCGCGGGTGGGCTCCGTCACGCACCCGCACGGTGAACTGCCCGGCGCCGAAGATCGGCCTGGCCTGGATCGCGAGCACCTCGCGCAGCTGCTTCTCGCGGCCGGCCGCTCGTCCATTCCCGTCGAACACCGGGTCCTCGACCCCGGCCGCGAGCGCGGAGGCAGGCAGGCTCACCCCGTACCCGGGCCCGGGTTCCAGCGCGGGCAGCAGCTCCACAATGGACGGCAGCAGTTCGCCGTCCCGGATGGTGGACAGCCCGATCGTCCGGTTCGGCTGGGTGGCCAGCACGCCGTGCCTGCCCTTGGCCGCGGCCACCGCGCGGAACGGGGTGTCCGAGGTCATGTCCAGCAGCGCTTCGCACTCGACGTAGACCGATGCGGTGGCGAGCGTGCGCAGCCGGTCGGCCAGCGCCTCGTCCAGCCCGTCGGTGCTGTCGTACAGCCCGCGCTCGGCGAGATTGGCGTAGACCGATTCCTTGATCTCGGCGCGTTCGGCGTCGGTGGTGCCCACGCTGCGCACGCCGAGGACCTCGGGCGCGCGCGGCAGCCCGAGGTCGGCCCACAGCACGTCGAAGGCCGAGGCGGAAACCCGGATCACACCGGCCTCATGGGCTGGTCAGGTGTGGCGGTGGCGAGAAGGTCTGCTGCACCGGGATCGCGTCCCGCAGGGCCGCGTCCCGCGCGTTGAGCACGTCGATCGCCTTCTGCCTGGCGGCTTCGGCGGCGGCCTTGGTCTCCTCCATCGCCGCGGGCAGCCCGGCCAGCATGAGCAGGTTCCCGCTGGCCGCGGCGTTGCGGATCATGCTCGCCGGGTCGTACTCCACCGGTTCGGGCATCTCCGCCTTGGCCCTGGCGGCGATCTCCGCCTGCGCCGAGACCGAGCCACCGACCGAAGTGGACACCCCGGCGACCTCACCGGACCAGCGCGCCGCCTGGGTCAGCACCCCGCGCAGCGCCTCACCGCCCTCGCCCGACCAGTTCTCGCGACTGCTCTCCAGCAACGCGGTCAGCGCCTGCGCCGACTCGTGGAACCGGCCGGCCAGCTCGTCCCACTGGCCGCCGATCGCCCCGGCCTCACCGGGATCGTTGCCCGCTTCGACCTCGTCCTTCATCGCCTGGTGGCTGTAGGCCTCGTAGCGGCGGGTGGACACGGGCGGACTGTGCTCTGGCATCGGTTTGCTCCCATCGCTGTGGCGGCTCAGGGGTTCGTGGCGGCTCAGGGCAGTTTGGGCTCCACCAATCCGGCGACCTTGTCCGCGCGGGCGCACGCGGCCTCGGTGCCGGTGAAGTTCGTGTTGCTGACGTCGATCTGCACGCTCGCCGACTCCCCCGCGCCCAGCAACACCGCACAGGTTCCGTCATCGGCCTTCGGATCGGCGACCTTGAGGGCTTCGCGGGCACCGACCTTGATCTGGCGGGCGGTCTTCTTCTCCGTGCGCAGGTCGGTCAGGCCCTTCGACTCGTCCACCGAGATCGCCAGGCCGAAGGTGCCGGGCTCGGTCCAGTCGCAGGTGCGCGCGGACCCGATCGCCTTGGGCTCCCCGACCGAGGTCAGCCCGGCCTTCGACCGCTCGGCGGAGGTCAGCAGCGCACACGGGTCGAGGCCGCCCTGGCTCGCGGGCGGACCGCTGGGGGCCGCGGGCGCCCGCGGAGCGGTCTGCCCGGTGTTCTCGGTGTTCGCCGTGTTCGCGGTGTTCTCTCCGGAGGCGGCCTGCCCGCCCTGCCCGCAGGCGGTCAGCCCGGCGAGCAGCGCCAGCGCGGGAAGGAGGAGAAGGCGGGACGTTCGGGTCATCCGGGTCAGCCGCCGGTGCATTCGACGTCGTCGGCGGCCTTGCCGTCGGCATCGGAGTACTGCTCCATCGCCTCGGCGATGCGGGACTTGAGGTCCTCCAGCTCCCGGCCGAAGGCGATCAGCGACTCGACCGCCGAACCCCGCTGCCCGATGCCGTACTCGGCCATGA
This sequence comes from Amycolatopsis sp. YIM 10, assembly GCF_009429145.1. Taxonomy (GTDB): domain Bacteria; phylum Actinomycetota; class Actinomycetes; order Mycobacteriales; family Pseudonocardiaceae; genus Amycolatopsis. Next base: position 7,526,818 of record NZ_CP045480.1, read on the forward strand.
ACCGGCCGACCTCGTCCGCGTATCCACCTCCGAGGGGAACCTGCCTGCCGAGCACCTTGGCGTGGCGGACCATCTCCCCGACCACGTCCTGCAACTCCGACAGCCGCGTGAAGGCGTCACCGGCCAGCTCCGGCGCCACGCTGAAGGCGGCGGCCGCCCCGGCGGTGACCCGGTCCCTCGTTTCGACCTCCGGCATGGCAAGCACCTTCCGTAGCCGGCTGAATCCGCTCAGGAGAATACGACAGAACCGGGCGTGAGGACATCGCCCAGCCCACCAGCGCGTTACTCACTCGAATGGCCCAATATTGTCGGTAGCACTCAGTGATCGCAGGGTTCTCACCAACGTTTCGCTCACGTTTGACACACTTCGTGGGAGGCTGACCCTTAGAACGGGTGGCCGGACAGGCACGCACGGGCGCGTCCGCCCGTTGTTCCAAGACGCATGCGCGTCGGCACCAGGAGGTCGAGTGACGTCGAGAACGCAGTCCGCGGTGCCCGGCGACCAGGCGCCCTACTACCCCGCTGAGGCTGGGTCGGGCGTGCGCGGGACGAGCGGCGCCAACGGGCACGGCTCAGCGTCGCTCGGCGAACTGCACGACACCGCGGCCAGGATCGCGGCCAACGTCGAGCGGGTGCTGGTCGGCAAGCCGGACGTGGTGCGGATCGCGCTGGTCACCCTGCTCGCCGAGGGCCACCTGCTGGTCGAGGACGTGCCGGGGGTCGGGAAGACCTCGCTGGCCAAGGCGCTGGCCCGGTCCATCGACTGCACGGTCAGCCGCATCCAGTTCACCCCCGACCTGCTGCCCAGCGACGTCACCGGGGTGTCCATCTACAACCGGCAGACCGGCGGGTTCGAGTTCCGCCCCGGCCCGGTGTTCGCGAACATCGTGGTCGGCGACGAGATCAACCGCGCCTCGCCGAAGACGCAGTCCTCCCTGCTGGAATGCATGGAGGAGCACCAGGTCACGGTCGACACCAGCACCTACGAGCTGGAAGAGCCGTTCATGGTGATCGCCACCCAGAACCCGATCGAGATGGAGGGCACCTACGCCCTGCCGGAGGCGCAGCGCGACCGCTTCACCGCGCGCGTGTCGATCGGTTACCCCGACCCGCAGGCCGAGCTGGCCATGGTCGACGAGCACGCCGGGCACAACCCGCTGAAGGACCTCCGCCCGGTCTCCGACGCGGCCACCGTGCACCGGCTGATCCGCGCGGTCCGCAAGGTCCACATGGCACCCGAGGTCCGGCAGTACGCGGTCGAGCTGGCTTCGGCCACCCGGCAGCTGCCGGAGATCCGCCTCGGCGCCTCCCCGCGCGCCACCCTGCAGCTGGTCCGCGCGGCCCGCGCGCAGGCCGCGCTGGCCGGCCGGGAGTACGTGGTCCCGGACGACCTGCACGCGGTCGCCGTGCCGGTGCTCGCGCACCGCCTGGTGCTGACCACCGAGGCGCACGCCGCCCGCCGGTCGGCCACCGACGTGGTGCGCGCGGTGCTCGGCCGGGTGCCGGTGCCGCAGGCGGGCACGCAGGCCAACGGGCAGAGCCGCCGGTAGCCCGGTCATGCGCGCGCTGTCCGGCCTGACCACCCGCGGCCGTTGCCTGCTCGCCGCGGGCGTGGCCGCCGCGGTCTGCGCCACCGTGCTCAACGAGCGCGACCTGCTGCGGGTCGCGATATTCGTCATCGCGCTGCCGCTGCTGGTCGCCTGGTTCATTTCGGCGGCCAAGGTGCGCATCGGCGCCGCCCGCAAGCTGTTCCCGGACCGGGTGCAGGTCGGCGGCGCCGGTGAGGTGCAGCTGGAGCTGTGGCGCACCGGGCGGCTGCCGACCGGGGAGGTGCTGCTCGAGGACGGCGTGCCGTACTCGCTCGGCGGGCGGCCCCGGTTCGTGGTCGAGCGGCTGCCGCAGCACCAGGCGGTCGCCCTGCGCTACCCGATCCAGCCGATGCTGCGCGGGATCCAGCAGGTCGGCCCGCTGCGCGCCACGGTCACCGATCCGTTCGGGCTGTGCGAGTTCGAGCGGGAGCTGATCGGGCACACCAAGCTGGTGGTGGTGCCCCGGTTCGTCAGCCTGTGGGGGCTGCCGTCCGGCGCGGGCATCGGCGTCGGCGACGACGGCAACGTCCGGCTGCACGCCGGGCAGGGCGAGTCCGACGTGATCGTCCGGCAGTACCGCCAGGGCGACGACCTGCGCAAGGTGCACTGGCGCTCGACCGCCCGCCGCGACGAGATCATGGTCCGCGTCGAGGAGCGGCCGTGGCGCGGCGGCACCACCGTGCTGCTGGACCACCGCGCGGCCGCGCACCACGGCACCGGCCCGTCGGCCAGCCTGGAGTGGGCGGTGTCCTTCGTGGCCAGCGTCTGCCTGCACCTGCGCCGCGCCGGGCACCGCGTCCGGCTGGTCACCGAGCACGGGCTGACCCTGGCCGACGCCCCCGGCGACGGCGGCGACCACCACGACCACCTCATTCTCGACGCGCTCGCCGGATTGCAGCCCGCGCACCAGCGCGACGTGACCACCGGCAGCGATCCCGCCGAGGGACAGGAGCTGATCGCCGTGCTCGGCACCGTGAGCAACGAGGCGGTGCACGAACTCAACCGGTTCCGCCCGCGCGGCATCCGCAGCCTCGCCGTCCTGCTCGACACCCCGGCCTGGTCCGGCGGGGTCAGCGCGCCCGAACACCGCGCCGCCGCCACCGAGGAGTCGGCGAGCCTGCTGCGCGCGGCGGGCTGGGGCGTGGTGGTGGCCGGACCGGCCAGCCCGATGCCGCAGGTCTGGGGCGAGCTGTGCCGGTCGACCGCTCGCCGCGGCACGCTGATCGGGGACGCCAGGTGACCACCGCGCCCCCGGCTCCGCCGATCCCGCACACCCCGGCCGAACGGCCGGCGCCCCCGGCCGCGCCGTGGGTCAGCTCGATCTTCGCCCCGCTCGCCGCCGGACTGGCCACCATCTGCGCCTCCACCTCGATCACCGGGGTGGTCGGCGGCGCGGCCTGGTTCGGCTACCTGATCGTCGCCGTGGTGCTGATCGCGTGCACCGGGCTGGCCCTGCGCTCGCTGCGCACGCCGACCCTGCTGGTCGGGCTGGCGCAACTGCTGGTGCTGGCGTTCCTGATCACCGGGGTGTTCACCAGCAACGGCATTCTCGGCATCATTCCCGGCCCGGCGGCGCTGTCGGAACTGCGCGAGGTGCTGATCGAGTCGGCCGAGCAGATCCGGATGGGCCTGCCGCCGGTGGAGCCGACCCCGCCGATCCTGTGCCTGGTCACCATCGCCATCGGCCTGGTCGCGGTGCTGGTGGACACGCTCGCCGTGGCGGCTTCGGCGCCCGCGGCCACCGGGCTGGTGCTGTTGTGCGTCTACGCGGTCCCGGCGTCGCTGTCCGACGGCATGCTGCCGTGGTGGACCTTCCTGCTCGGCGCGGCTGCCTTCGCCGGACTGCTCGCCGTCGACGGCAGCCACCGGCACCGGCGCTGGCGCAACCGGACCGCGCCCGGCCTCGGCGCGTCACCCGCGGCGGCCTCCGCCCCGGTGGCCGTGGTCGCCCTGGCGCTGGTGCTCGGCCTGGTCGCCGGCGGCACGATCACCGCGATCGGCACCGTTGGCAGCTTCCCCGGTGATCCGAAGGCCGGTGAAGGCAGCGGGAAGACCGGCGGGCTCGGCGTCAACCCGTTCACCCAGCTGCGCGGGCTGCTCGAACAGGGGCAGAACGTGGAGCTGTTCCGGGTGCGCGGGATGAACGCCCCCAACGACCGCCGGATGCTGCGCGCGTTCACGCTCAACCACTTCGAGCCGAACCAGGGCTGGAAGATCGCCGACGAGCCGCGGATGCCGCCCGGTGTGCCCGCGAACCAGCCCAGCCTGCCGCTGGCTCCCGGTGACGACGGCACCGGGGAGACCAAGGAAATCCAGATCGAGCCGATCAACTGGGTCGACGTCTGGCTGCCGGTCTACGGGGCGCCGCGCGCGCTGCGCAACATCTCCGACGGCTGGCAGTACGACTCGGTCAGCGGCGCGGTGTACAGCGAGGCCGCGCGCCAGGCGCCGCCCTACGTGCAGACCGCTTCGCTGCGCATGCCGACCAAGGAGGCGCTGCGCAACGCCGACACCGAGGCCGACCAGATCCCGTCCATCTACACGCGACTGGACCAGGTCGACGACCGGGTGACCGCGCTGACCAAGCAGCTGGTCCAGGGCGCGACCAACGACTTCGACCGGGCCACCGCGGTCTGGAACTACTTCAACTCGCGGAACGGGTTCACCTACGACACCCGCACCGCGGCGGCCGCCGATTCGGACGCGCTGGCCGACTTCCTGCTCAACGGCAAGCGCGGGTACTGCCAGCAGTACGCCTCGGCGATGGCGGTCATGCTGCGCACGCTGAAGATCCCGTCGCGGGTGGCGATCGGGTTCACCCCCGGTTACACCACCGCGGACTACCGGTCGATCACCTCGCAGGACGTGCACGCCTGGGTCGAGGTGTACTTCGGCGAGCTGGGCTGGGTCACCTTCGACCCGACCCCGCTGGCCGACTCGCGCGGGTTCATCCCGCCGTACCTGCGCCCGGACAACAGCACCGAGGACCCGGCGAACACCGGCGGCACGAGCGCCGCGCCGACGGTCGAGCCGCCGCGGCTGCCCGGTGAGGAGACGAACACGCCGGACGCCGCCCCGCTGCCGGACCAGCCGCAGGAGGAGCAGCGGCCGGGTGAGGGCCCGGACTGGGCGCTGTGGCTGGCGCTCGTGGCGCTGGTGGCCGCGATGGTGGTGGCCGGGGTGCTGTGGCAGCGAAGCGATCGGGCGAAGAAGAAGAGACCACCGAAACCCGGCGCCGCGCCGGATCAGCAGGTCCAGCACGTGGCCGCGCCACCGGGCAGCGCCGAGAGCTGGCTGCCCGCCATCGCGGCCGGGTTGTTCATCGCCGGGGTCGGCCTGCTGGCCTGGCTGTGGACGGCGCTGCTCGCGGTGCCGCTGGTGGTCGTGCTGCTGATCGCGGTCGGGCCGTCGATGGCGCGCGAAGTGGTGCGGCGGAAGCGGTTGCAGGTGATCGGCGCCAGCGGCCCGGACGCGGCGAACGCGGCGTGGCGGGAGTTGCTGGACGAGTGCCGGGACCGCGGCGTGCCGGTGGAGGTCAGCGACACGGTGCGGACCACCGCCCAGAAGATCGCCCAGCGCCACCGCCTGGACGAGGAGGGCAAGGGCGGCCTGCGGACCGTGGTGGGCGTGGTCGAACGCTCCTGGTACGGCGGCGCGCCGGACAACGACCCGCGCTTCGCCCCAGCCTTCGACGACGTCCGGACCAGCCTGACGCGCAACGCCCCGATGTCGTGGCGAGGCCGCCTCTTCCCGCGATCCCTGTTCCGCCGCCGCTGACTGGTTTCCCCGTGCGCGGGACTCGAGCCGATGGCCGAGTCCCGCGCACGGGGCGAGTCGCAGGGCACAAGGTGGGCAAGCAGTTGTGGGGCATGGCCGGCGCTAACCGGCGATGCCCCACTCAACTGGTCTGGCTGGTTCAGTTGTGCACTCGGGAGGAAAACTCGCTACTGGTCTTCGAAACGCTGGCGGAAGCGCTCCTCCATCCGCTGTGTGAACGAGCTCTTGCGCGCCTGCGGCCGTCCGCGTGAGGAACCCGCCTGCTCGCCTTCTGATCCTTCACCCTCTGGTTGCTGCCGCAACGATGTGACGGCGAGCAGAACCCCAAAGAACATCACCAGGAAGCCGAGCACGCTGATCAGCGGGATCTCGGCCACCCGGAACGGCACCACCACGCCAAGCACCAGTAGCGCGACCCCGACGACGAACAGGGCCACACCCTGCAGGCGCCGGCGTCGGGCGGGTCGGCGCAGCCTGGTGCCACGCACCGTGGATGCGAACTTGGGGTCCTCGGCATAGAGCTCGCGCTCGATCTGGTCGAGCAGCCGCTGCTCATGCTCGGAGAGTGGCATCTTTCCTCCTCCGGCACAGCTTGTCGCGGGCGCCGGGCCGCGCAACAGTAGTGGACCCAACTTCACCCCGTCTGGGGTGTCTGCACTCCAGGATACGAGTCCGGCGCGCGAACGACTACCCGATCCCGTATCAAGCACTGAACGAATTGCCGGGAACCACCCGCAACGAGTACCCGAACCCCGGTTGAACCCCCGGAATCCACCCCTGTTCACTCTTCGTGGCTGGACAGCAGGGACGCGGGCCGCACCGCGGCCGAGCCGAACTTGGAGCGCGCCACGTCGGCGGCCACCTCGGCGTCGCGCCAGCGCGGGGCGTCGGTGTCGAAGGTGAGCTGTTCGGCCGAGTCCGCGTCCTCCAGCCCCTCGACCCTGACCCCGATCAGCCGGACCGCGCCACCGTGCCCCAGCTCCGTCAGCAAGGTCACGGCGGTGGCGTGGATGGCATGCGCCACATCGGTCGCCGAGACCAGCGTGCGGGCCCTGGTGACGGTCTTGAAGTCGGCGAACCGCACCTTGATCGACACCGTCCGCCCGCGCAGCCCGCGCCCGCGCAGGCTCGCCGCCACCCGCTCGGACAGCCGCAGCAGCTCACGCGCCAGCTTCGCCCGGTCGAACTCGTCCACGTCGAAGGTGACCTCGGCGCCCAGCGACTTCTCCGCGCTCTCCGGCACCACGGCCCGGTTGTCGTGCCCGTGCGCCAGCGCGTACAGGTGGTCACCGACCGCGTTGCCCACGGTCCGCCGCAGCCGGGCGGGCGGCACGTTCGCCACGTCGGCGATGGTGGCCAGGCCGAGCCGCCGCAGCTGCTCCTCGGTGCGCTTGCCGACCCCCCACAGCGCCGAGACCGGCAGCGGGTGCAGGAAATCCAGCGCCTGCGCCACCGGCACCACGATCATGCCGTCCGGCTTGGCCATGCCCGAGGCCAGCTTCGCGATGAACTTGGCCCCGGCCACACCCACCGAGCAGGTGATGCCGTGCTCCTTCTCGACCCGCCGCCGGATGATCGCGCCGATCCCGGCCGGCGTGGTGCCCAGCCGCCTCAGCGCGCCGCTGACGTCGAGAAAGGCCTCGTCCAGGCTCAGCGGCTCCACCAGCGGCGTCAGCTCCGCGAAAATGGCCATCACGCCCGCGGAGACCTCGCTGTACAGCCCGCGCGTCGGCGGCAGGTAGACCGCGTGCGGGCACAGCCGCTTCGCCGCTCCGACCGGCATCGCCGAGCGCACGCCGAACTTGCGCGCCGGGTAGTTGGCCGAGAGCACCACCGAGCGCGGCCCGGCCCCGGCGATCACCACCGGCCGGTGCACCAGCTCCGGCCGCGTGCGCAGCTCCACCGCGGCGAAGAAGGCGTCCATGTCCACGTGCAGGAAGGCGCAGCCTTCGTCCTCCGGCCAGCCCTCGGCACCCGGCCCGGCCGCTTCCGCCTCGGCGGTGACCTTGAACCGGGCGAAGTCGGCGGGCAGCCCGGCGTTCCTCCCCATGCAAGGAGGTTAGTACGCGCGCGAAGCGCTCCGTTGAGGGTGGTGGCGGGCGGCGGGTGGGATAACCGGTGCCTACGGCAATTCCGGGCGCCGAGCCAGTGCGTGCAGCCTGCTGGCGATGTCGCGCAGCGGCGCGGTGGCCGAAGCCACCGCTTCGAACTCGGTCAGGTCCTCGTCGGTGGCCAGCACACCGTCCGGCACCACCGCGTCGGCCACCACGCCGTCTCCCTGCAGCAAGGCGACATCGAGGCCACCGGCCACCAGCAGCCCGGTCAGCGTCTCGCTGTCGAACCGGCGCAGCAGCGTCTCGCGCTCCTCGGGCAGCACACCGTCGGCGATCAGCAGCAGGCGGCGGGCGTCGACGAGGCGCCCGGCCAGCGCGCGGTGCAGCACGGCGGCGTTGCGGTTGGCGGCGAGCACGGAGACCGCGCCGCCGGGCGCGACCGCCTCGGCCAGCGCCGCCACCGCGGCCGCCGGGTCGTCCACGACCTCCAGCAGCCCGTGCGCGAGCACCAGGTCCGCCGAACCGGCGCCGACGTGCCTGCCCAGCGCGTCGGAGTCGTCGGCGACCACGGTGATCCGCTGCGCGACGCCCTCCTCCTCGGCGCGACGGCGGAGCGTGGCCAGCGCGTTCGGATTGGGCTCGACCACGGTCACCCGGCAGCCGGCGGAGGCGAAGGGCACGGCCCACCCGCCGCTGCCACCGCCCACGTCGACGACGTGCGGCTCGGCCGAGCCGCGTTCCCGTGCCTTGGTCAGCTCCGATTCCAGCACCCGGCGGACCGCCGCCGGGCCGCGGGCCGCCGCGGTGTCCGTTCGCATGGGGCCACAGCGTAGTGGTGGCTTCGCCCGTAGGCTGCGTGGCGTGCACACCGTCGCCGTACTGAGCCTCAAGGGTGGGGTCGGCAAGACCACCGTCGCGCTGGGTATCGCCTCGGCAGCGCTCCGTAGGGGTTCGCGCACGCTGGTGGCCGACCTGGACCCCCAGGGCAACGCCACCGCGTCGCTGGACCCGCCGCTGACCGAAGCCACGCTCGCCGAGGTGCTGGAGACCCCGCACCGGGCGATGCTGGAGCGGGCCATCGCGCCGAGCGTCTGGGACGACCAGCTCGACGTGCTGGTCGGCTCGGAGGACCTGGAGCAGCTCAACGAGCCCGGCCCGGAGAACCGGCGGCTGGAGAACCTCTCGCGCGCGCTCGACGAGCTGCACCGCGAGCCGCTCCGGGGCGACCCGTACGAGCTGGTGATCCTGGACTGCCCGCCGTCGCTGGGCAGGCTGACGAAGTCGGCGCTGGTGGCCGCGGACAGCGCGCTGCTGGTGACCGAGCCGACGATGTACGCCGTGGCCGGGGCCGAGCGCGCGCTGGACGCGATCGAGGAGATCCGCGACCGGATGAACCCTGGCCTGCGCCCGGTCGGGGTGCTGGTGAACAAGCTGCGGGTGCGCTCGCACGAGCACCAGTTCCGCATCGCGGAGCTGCGCGAGTCGTTCGGCTCGCTGGTGATGCCCACGGCCATTCCCGACCGGCTGGCCATCCAGCAGGCGCAGGGCGCGTGCGTGCCGATCCACGAGTGGAACTCGCCAGGCGCACAGGAGATCGCGCTGACCTTCAACATGGTGCTGGCGAAGATCCTGCGGTCGAGTCGCGCCGGACGGCACCGCGCCGCGTGGGAGACCGACGACGAGGCGACCCCCGACGCGCCGGAAGCGACCGAAACCACCGGCCCGATCCCCCGGGTGGGGCCGGGCCAGGGCCGCTAGTGGTCGCCATCGGAAGTCCTTCGCGGGTATCGGCGGATCCAGGTTTTCGCTGGGCGTGCCGCGCCGAGGGCCTCGTACTGGACCGTACTCGGGCCTTGGCGCGGTGCGGCCGGCGGGAAGCTGGGCCGTCGAGGCCCCGGAGGACTTCCGGTGGTGACCACTAGGTGCCCGAGGGGGACACGGTCTTCCTGGCCGGGAAGCGGGTGGAGAAGGCACTGGCCGGGCGGGAACTGCTGCGTGCCGACCTCCGCCATCCCCGGCTGGCCACAGTGGACCTGACCGGGCGCACGGTGCTGGACGTCCGCACCGCGGGCAAGCACATGTTCCTCCGCTTCTCCGGTGACCTGAGCCTGCACAGCCACCTGAAGATGGACGGCGTGTGGCGGTTCCTCACCCCCGGCGCGCGCTGGCCGATGCCCGCCCACCACGCCCGCGCGGTCTTCGAGAACGCCACCGCGCTGGTCATCGGCTTCCGCCTGCACGACCTCGAACTCCTTGCCACCAAAGACGAATCGCGGCTGGTCGGCCATCTCGGCCCGGACCTGCTCGATCCGATGTGGACGGAGGAGCACGCCCGGCGCGCGGCGGCGAACCTGGCCGCGGACCCCGGACGCGAACTCGGCCTCGCCCTGCTCGACCAGCGCGTGATGGCGGGCGTGGGCAACCTCTACAAGTGCGAGGTCTGCCACCTGCTGCGGGTCACGCCGTGGACCCCGGTATCCGAAGTGGACGGTGAAGCGGTGGTCGCGCTGGCACGCAAGCTGCTGCTCGCCAACGCCTGGCGCCACGAGCAGAGCACCACCGGTGAGCTGGCGCGCGGGCGGCGGAACTGGGTCTACGAACGCACGCGGCAGGGCTGCTTCCGCTGCGGTGGCCGGGTGCGCGTGGCCACCCAGGGGCACGACGTCCAGCGACGGCCCACCTGGTACTGCCCCCGCTGCCAGCAGGGTCCGGCTCCCGCGAGCTAGGAAATGCCGGTGCGGACCGGCTAGGATCGGCGACGTGACGTCGTTCAAGCTGCCGCTCTACGGCGCGGACACCGAACGCGGCGATCTCGCTCCCTGATCGCCCGCGGCCCTTCCCGTCACCTTTCCTCTCCTGAAAGCAGAACAGGGAGCTTCGCCATGCCCGCGAACACCACGGGCGCGGATCTGCGCGCCTTCGTCCAGGCCCTGCCCAAGGTCGAGCTGCACGTGCACCTGGTCGGTTCGGCCGGCATCGACACCGTGCTCGCCCTCGCCCGCCGCCACCCCGAAGCCGGGGTGCCCACCGACCGCGCCGCGCTGGCGGAGTTCTTCCGCTTCCGCGACTTCGACCACTTCCTCCGCGTCTACTGGGCCGTCCAGTCGATGGTCAAGGGCCGCGACGACGTCCGCGCGCTGGTGGTCGGGCTGGCCGCCGATCTCGCGCGCCAGAACGCCCGCTACGCCGAGGTGACCGTCACCCCGTACAACCACCTCCTCGACGGCATGTCCGGCGACGAACTGCTCGACGGGCTCGCCGATGGCCGGGCCGCCGCGGCGGCCGAGCACGGGGTGGAACTGGCGTGGTGCTTCGACATTCCCGGTGAGAAGGGCGTGAAGGCCGGCCGGGAAACGCTGCTGTTCGCGTTGCGCGAACGCCCCGACGGACTGGTCGGCTTCGGCCTCGGCGGGCCGGAGGTCGGCGTCGGGCGCGCGCAGTTCGCCCCCTTCTTCACCACCGCGCGCGAAGCCGGGTTGCACAGCGTTCCGCACGCCGGGGAAACCAGTGGCCCGGCCACGATCTGGTCGGCCGTGCACGATCTCGGCGCCGAGCGGATCGGCCACGGCACCAGTGCCGCCACCGATCCGGCCCTGCTGGCCCACCTGGCCGAGCACCGCATCGCGCTGGAGGTCTGCCCGACCTCGAACGTCCGCACCGGCCAGGTGCCCACCCTCGAGGCGCACCCGGTGCGGCGCCTGCTGGACCACGGCGTGGTGGTCACGCTGAACACCGACGACCCACCCATGTTCGGCGCCACGCTGAACGGCGAATACCTGGCGGTGGCACGGACACTGGGGTTGCGCGCGGCCGAACTGGCTCAGCTGGCGGCGAACGCGGTGACGTCTTCGTTCCTGCGTGCCGAGGTCAAGGCGGCACTGCTCGCGGAGATCGACTCGCTCCCCGTACCGGGCGACGAAATTTTGTTGCCGGAGCGCGAGAACTTGCCTAGCGTGGGCAGTACACGAGAAGGGAGGTGGTCCGAAGTTGGATATCAACAGGACTCGTGAGGTGACTGTCCGCTAGCGGACGGCAGAACGATTGGACTGACCAAGCAGGCGCCTCGGCCACCTGTCGGCTCGTACCCTGCTTCGTTTTGTTGCCTGCCAGTGAATACCAGGCAGTCACCGGTTCCCCGGTGCTCCCGAGCAACGGTCCGGCTCGGGCCCGCGCGTTTGACGGCGTGCGGGAGGCGCACCGGGGAAACCCATAACCACAGCAAGAAATCTGGGGAACCTTGCTTCGACCCGCCTATCCGATCCGGACGGCGCGCCTGCTGCTGCGGGCGTTCACCCCGGCCGATCTCGACGAGCTGAACGACTTCCAGTCGCGGCCCGAGGTGGCCCGCTTCCTTTACTGGGAACCGCGTTCGCGCGAGGAATCCGCGCTGGCGCTGGAAGCCCGTATCCGGAACTCGACGCTGGAAACCGAGGGCGAGTTCCTCGCCGTCGCCGTCGAACTCGCCGAAACCGGCCAGCTGATCGGCGACCTCAACCTGCAGTGGCTCAGCCGCGCCCACCGGCAGGGCGAGTTCGGCTTCGTGTTCCACCCCGACCACCAGGGCAAGGGATACGCCAGTGAGTCGGCCACCGAACTGCTCCGGCTCGGCTTCGAGGAACTCGGCCTGCACCGCATCTGCGGCCGGTGTGACGCGCGCAACACCGCCTCCTGGCGCCTGATGGAGCGCCTCGGCCTGCGCCGCGAAGCCCACCTGCGCGAAGCCGAGGTGTTCAAGGGCGAATGGGGCGACGAGTTCGTCTACGCCATGCTCGAGGACGAGTGGAAGAGCCGGTGCGGCACCATGTAGCCGTGCTCTTCGACAACCTGGTCCGCCCCGCGCTCTACCGGCTGAGCAAGAACGACGCCGAGCTGGTGCACGAACGCACCGTCACCGCGCTCGGCAGGCTGTCCGCCGCCGATCCCGTTCTCCGCGCGCTGCACCGCGTCTACCACGCGGAACGGCCGGTGAAGGTGTTCGGCGTGCAGTTCCCGAACCCGGTCGGCCTGGCCGCGGGCATGGACAAGGACGGGCGCGCGCTGCGGGCCTGGCCCGCGCTCGGCTTCGGGTTCGTCGAGGTCGGCACGGTGACCAGGCTGCCCCAGCCCGGTAACCCCCGGCCGCGGCTGTTCAGCCTGCCCGGCAGCGACGGGGTGATCAACCGGATGGGCTTCAACAACGCCGGTGCCGCCGCGCTGGCCGAGCGCCTGGAGTCGACCGGCAAGCCGCCGGTGCCGCTGGGCGTGAGCATCGGCAAGTCGAAGGCCGCGCCACTGGACGAGGCGGTCGCCGACTACCAGGAGTCGTTGCGGCTGCTGCACCCGCACGCCGACTACTTCGCGGTGAACGTCAGCTCCCCCAACACTCCCGGCCTGCGCAGCCTCCAGGACCGCGGGGCGCTGAGCGAGCTGCTCAACGAGCTGCAGGCCACCTCGGCCTCGCTCGCGGCGAAGGCGGGCAAGCTGGCCACCCCGCTGCTGGTCAAGGTCGCGCCCGACCTCACCGACGAGGCGCTCGCCGAACTGATCGAGGTGTGCGAGGAGCACGCCGTGTCCGGCCTGATCGCCACGAACACCACGCTCAGCCGCGAAGGCGTCATCCCGGCGGAGGCCTCGATCGCCGAGCAGGCGGGCGGGCTGTCCGGCCGTCCGCTGACCACCCGCGCGCGTGAGGTGGTCGCCTTTGTGCACAAGGAGTCCGGCGGCAGGCTGCCGATCATCGGCGTCGGCGGCATCATGTCCGGCGACGACGCCGCGCGCATGCTGGACGCCGGTGCGAGCCTGATCCAGCTCTACACCGGCTTCGCCCTGCACGGCCCCGGCCTGGTCCGCCGTGTACACCGGGGCCTGAGCGCCCGCTAGGCGGACCTCGCCTTCGCCGTGCTGAGGAAGCGGAGGTAGGCGCGCCAGTCCCGATAGGACGTCAGTTCGGTGCTCTCGGCCATCGGATCGCAGGTGATCGCGGGTAGCGACGTCCCGTTCTCCAGGCGCACCGGGGTGACCCGCAGCGGGGCACCGAGTCCGTCCCGCAGCTGCTCGAACCCGGCCGGGGAGACGGTCCACCGCTCCCCGGTCAGCGCCTGCGCACCGGGCATCACCCCGGCCTCAGGCCCGTCGAGCAGCACCATCCGGTACTGCGACGCGGTGAGCACGTCCCCGGCGTAGCGCGCGCCCAGTTCGGTCAGCCACGCGCTCAGCGGACGGCCCCGCACCTGCTCCCCGAACACCACGAACTCGACGCTGGTGGCCGCGTACGGCTCCCCGGCCGGCGCCGCGGTGAGCAGCGAGGCCAGGTCCAGCGCCAGCTGCTCCTCGTGGGCCGCCGTGGCCAGCGTGATGCCGAACGGTTCCCCGGCGACCTCCCCCAGCGGCACCGACACCGTCGGCAGCTCCGGTGCGGCCAGGTCCAGCGAGAACGGGGTGAGCAGCACGTCGAACGGCTCCCCCAGAGACCCCAGAGCCTGGATCCGCATGCCGGACGCGGCGAAGGCGGTCACCACGGCCTCGAACGACCGCCGGATGGCCACCGGCAGCGGCGCGAGTTCGGCCGCACCCGGCACGGCCACCCGCGGGTGCTCCCCGGCGGACAGCCGGAACGAGGCGGGCCAGGCGTCGGCGGCTGTCGCCGTGCCCATGGCGAGACGGGCCAGGGTCAGCTCCCGCGCGTAGAACACCGGTGCGTCCGGAATGAGCCCCGGCGTGGCCCGCAACACGAACGCGGCTTCCCGGTGCGGGATGCCCGACTCCACGCCCAGATCGGCGGCCCCGGAGACAACAACGGCCGGTACCGAGGTTTTCCCGGCCCGGCCGAGCACCACCGCTCCAGCCTGCGTCAGTCTTTGCACGGCGACCGCGCTGACCTCGGCGAGACCGGTATCGCCCGGCAATCCGGCGATCGCCGTGGTGGCGCCGGCGGCGAGCAGGTGCCCGGCCAGCGGCAGGTCCTCACCCGCCCGTACGCGTTCGTCGATGGCCTTGGCCTCGACCAGGACGTCCTCTTCGGAACGCAGGGTTTCCCAGTCACCCGCGCGATCGGTTTCGGCGAGGCGCTCGTAAGCGGAGATCACCCGCTGGAAAGCACTCGGCGGTGCCGTGGATACCGGCTCCGGTTCGGGAGGAAGTGTGTTCACAGCCGCCGTCCTTTCCTCGTGGGGGACCCGCGATCAGCGCACTGGCACCCCCGGAATGGATGTGGACATGAGGAAAACGGTAGGCAACGGCGATTGCGACGGAAACGTCCATTCGGTTACGTACGTGTTTCACTCCGTCACAGAGTGACACCGGGTGAGCACCGTGTCCATACCTGTCCACAAAGGACGGCTGGATTCAAGAACCCAGCTCACGCAGGGCGATCGCGAGACCGGCCAGGCGGTCGGTGGCGTCGGTGAGGGCTTCCTTCGAGGTGCCGATGCCGTCACTGCTCGCGGCGACCGTGCGACCGGCCGCGGCGACCAGCGCGCCGAAGCCCTCCAGCCCGTCGTCGAGCTGCTCGGCCAGGGTGCGGACGGCACCGTCCAGCGCGGCCCGTTCGCCCTGCGGAGCGGCGTTGCGGGCGCGTTCGATGGCCTGGATGCGGGCCGCCAGCCCGCGCAGGCTCTTCGCGGCCTCGTCGGCGGTGTTGCGGGCGTCCTCGACGGACACCTCGGGCACCGCGGTGACCCCGGTGGTGCTCGGCACGGCCAGCTGCCGCAGCAGCTCCCGCAGCGAGGCCTCCGACTCGGCGAGGCGCTCCATCGGACGGCGGGCCGCCGAGCCGGACGGCGGCAGCGGCGGTGGCGCGGTGCTGACCGGGACCTCCATCCGGTTCAGCTGCCGCAACCGCGTCGCCGAGCGCACACCAAGGGTGCTGAAGGCGATCGCGCCGGCGGCGCCGCCGAGCACCGGCGGGGTCATCAGCGCGGCGGTGGCCGAGGCGGCCGCGACAAAACCGGCCACCACCACCAGCACGCTGATCAGGGCCAGCACCAGCCACAGGGTGGCGGCCCTGGACGCCCGCCGCTTGCGCCGTTCCAGCTTGGCGGCGGGATCGTTCCACTGCACCCACTTCGCCTTGAGCCCGTCCACCGCGGGCGCCGAAGCGAAGTCGGGCAGATTCGGCAGGTTCGGCAGGTTCGGCAACTTGGGCACGGGCAGCGACGGCTTCCGGGCAGGCTCCTGCCCGTCGGCGGCAGGCGGGTACACCTTGCGGTAGACCTGCGGGTCCCGCTGCTCGCCCGGCTTCGTGCCGTCGGCGTTCGGCGGCAGGTACTTCTGCAGCTTCTCCTGGGCGCGCTGAGCGTAGTCGGGCAAGCGTTCGATGTGCTTTTCCAGCTTCGCGCTGAGTTCGCCGAAATCCCGCTTACCCGACCCCATCACCACTCCCCTGCGGCCTCGCGAACTCTCAGGCCTGGTTCTTCTGCTGCTCGGCCTGGACCCGCTGCTGGATCTCCTGCTGGATGTTCGCGTTGGACTTGGCCGCGGCGGCCTGCTCCTTGGCCGCTGCCGCGGTCTGGGAACCACTGGTCACCTGGGCGACCGAATCGCCCTTCATCGAGGCGCGGATCTGCTCGAGCCGCGAGTGCCCGGCCAGCTGCGTGGTCGAGTGCTGGACCTCCAGCATGCGCCCCTGCACCGAGTTCTGCGCCAGCTCGGCCGAGCCCAGCGCGGTGGTGTAGCGCTTCTCGATCTTCTCGCGCACGTCCTCCAGCGAGGGCGTGTTGCCCGGCGCGGCCAGCTGCGACATCTGGTTCAGCGAAGCGGAGACCTGCTCCTGCATCTTCGCCTGCTCCAGCTGCGAGAGCAGCTTGGTGCGCTCGGCCAGCTTCTGCTGCAGCATGCTGGCGTTGCGCTCGACGGCCTGCTTCGCCTGGGCGGCGGCCTGCAGCGACTGGTCGTGCAGGGTCTTCAGGTCCTCGATGTTCTGCTCGGCCGTGACCAGCTGGGCCGCGAAGCCCTCCGCCGCGGTCTCGAACTCCTGGGCCTTCTGGTCGTCGCCCTTGGCACGCGCCTCGTCGGCGAGCACGAGCGCCTGCCGGGTCGACGCCTGCAGCTTCTCCACCTCGCCGAGCTGGCGGTTGAGCTTCATCTCCAGCTGCCGCTGGTTGCCGATCACCGAAGCGGCCTGCTGGGAGAGCGCCTGGTGCTGGCGTTGCGCCTCCTCGATGGCCTGCTGGATCTGCACCTTGGGGTCGGCGTGCTCGTCAACCTTCGACGAGAACGACGCCATCAGGTACTTCCAGAACTTCACGAAAGGGTTGGCCATCTCCTCCGCCTGCCTTCTTGCGTCCCACTGGTCCTGTCACCGGGTGCGCTGCGCGCCCGTTGGTCGAACCGGCCCTCCCCCATACCTGGCGGGCGATCGATCCGAACAGGCAACGTTCCGTACCCGTTGTTGGGTTCCATCGTGTCAGGTTGACCGCCGTCGTTCCAGGCGACCCCGGGGTAATTCAGGGATGGCCCCTACCGAGAGCTACCAGCCCGAATACCGGAAGTGGGGCAGCTCCCGCGCTCGAACGCGAGACCTGCCCCACATCTGCCGTTGGACGGCAATGCTCTTCCGTGGCTCAGGCGGCGACGATCGCCGCCAGTTCCGGGGTGGTGATGGTGGTACGGAGCGTGGTCGACATCCGCGGCGGCGAGAGGCGGAGATCGGCCAGATCGTTACCGATCACCTCGGGCACCGGCCGGCCACCCTCGAAACCGCGTTCGGCCGAGGCCGTCTCCACCGGCTTGGCGCCACCGCGCTCGGACCGGTCGAGGGTCTCCTCCACCTTGTCCAACGCGGACACGTCGGCGGCCACCTTGTGCAGAAGCTCGCTCAGCGGCAGCTCGAGCGCCTCGCAGATCGAGGCGAGCAGCTCGCTGGACGCCTCCTTCTGCCCCCGTTCGACCTCGGACAGGTAGCCCAGGCTGACTTTGGCGGCGCGGGAGATGTCGCGCAGCGTTCGCCGCTGGTTGGTGCGGGCATGACGGAGCCGATCACCGATCGCCTCACGCAACAGCACGGTCATCGCGCGCCTCCCTTCCATCGATCTGTGTCCACGTTACCCAGAGAACTCGGTGGATAGCATCAGTACACACGTACGTCCGCCAAGGGCGAACGCCGATTTCAGGTTATTTGTTCCCCCAGCAGGCCCAGCGCGGCCGCCACCGAGCCCGCTCGCACGGCCCTCCGATCGCCGGGAATCCGCAGCTCACGGGTGATCGTACCGGCCGGTCCGGCCAGCCCGAGATGGACCGTGCCTGGGGAAACACCGTCCTGCGACGCCGGTCCGGCCACGCCGGTCAGGCCGATGCCCCAGTCGGCTCCGCAGCGTGTTCGCGCCCCGTCGGCCAGCTGCGCGGCCACCTCCGGGTCGACCGCGCCGCGAGTGGCGAGCAAGTCCGGGTCGACCCCGGCCAGAGCGGCCTTCAGCTCGGTGGCATAGACGACGAGCCCGCCGCGCACCACCGCGCTGGACCCGGGCACCTCGGTCAGCGCCGCGCAGACCAGGCCCGCGGTCAGCGACTCGGCGGTGGCGACCGTCTCACCGCGCCGGAGCAGCGCGGCGATCACCTCGTGCGCGTTCGCGGGGCTCATGACGCCGAGCCGGTCCGATCACCCAGCGCTCGCAGCTTCAGCGCGCGGATCAGGTAGTCGACCCCGGTGACCACGGTGAGCACCAGCGCCAGGCCCATCAGCGCCCAGCCGACAAAATCGGCCGAGGCGGGCAGCGGCAGCAGGTAGACGGTGATCGCGGCGATCTGCGCCATCGTCTTCGCCTTGCCACCGCGGCTGGCCGGGATCACCCCGTGCCGGATCACCCAGAACCGCAGCAGGGTGACGCCGATCTCGCGGACCGCGATCACGATGGTCACCCACCAGCCCAGCTCGCCGAGCACGCTCAGCCCGACCAGCGCGGCGCCGATCAGCGCCTTGTCCGCGATCGGGTCGGCGATCTTGCCGAAGTCGGTGATCAGCCCGTACTTGCGCGCCACCCAGCCGTCCACCTGGTCGGTGAACGAGGCCACGGCGAACAGCGCGGTGGCCACCGCGCGCCAGAAGGTCTCGGTGCCGTCACCGGCGAACAGCGCGGCGACGAACAGCGGCACCAGCACCAGCCTGGACAGCGTGAGCAGGTTCGCCACGTTGAGCGTGGGAACCGGCGTCGGTTCCGGCAGCTCCACCGGCCGCGGCGCCGGCGGGGGGCCGGTTTCGCCCTCGGCCGGTTCGCTGGGCGCGGCACTCACCGGTCCGCGCCCGCCGGACGCACGATCAGGTCCACTCCGGCGGAGTCGGTCACCTCGCAGCGCACGAACTCCCCGACCTCGCGCTCACCGGCGTCGACGAGCACGCACTCGCCGTCGACCTCGGGCGCCTGGTGCGCGGCGCGGCCGGTGACCTCACCGTCTTCGACCGACTCGATCAGCACGTCCACGAAGTCGCCGACCCGCTCTTCGGCCCGCTGCGTGGTCAGCTCCTCGACCAGCGCCGAGATGCGCGCGACCCGCTTGGCCACGGTCTCCTCGTCGAGCTTGCCGTCGAAGCCCTCGGCCTCGGTGCCGTCCTCGTCGGAGTAACCGAACACGCCGACCGCGTCCATCCGCGCGCCGATCAGGAACCGCTCCAGCTCCGCCACGTCGGCCTCGGTCTCGCCGGGGAAGCCGACGATCACGTTGGTGCGGATGCCCGCGTCCGGCGCGTACTCGCGGATCTGCTCGATCAGCGCGAGGAACGAGTCGGTGGAGCCGAACCGGCGCATCCGGCGCAGCACGGTCTCGCTGGAGTGCTGGAAGGACAGGTCGAAGTAGGTGGCGACGCCCGGCGTGGTGGCGATCGCCTGCACCAGGCCCGGCCGGGTCTCGGCGGGCTGGAGGTACGACACGCGCACGCGCTCGATGCCGTCGATCTCGGCCAGTTGCGGCAGCAGCAGCTCCAGCGCCCTGGTGCCGCCGAACTCGCGGCCGAAGTCCTTGCCGTACGAGGTGGAGTTCTCACTGACCAGGAACAGTTCCTTGACGCCCTGCTCGGCCAGCCAGCGCGCCTCGGCGACCAGCTCGTCCGGGCGGCGGGAGACGAACGAGCCGCGGAAGGACGGGATGGCGCAGAACGAGCAGCGGCGGTCGCAGCCGGAGGCGATCTTCAGCGCGGCCACCGGCGAGTCGTCCAGCCGGGTGCGCAGCACACGCGGGCCCCAGCCCTCCTGCGCGTGGCCGGGCAGTGCCACCTCCTGTGCCGCGGCCGGGCGCTGGACCGGGCTGATCGGCAGCAGGTTGCGGCGGTCGGCGGGCACGTGCGAGGGCACGGCGTGGCCGGAGACGATGTCGCCGAGCCGCTCGGCCAGGTCGGGGTAGTGGTCGAAGCCGAGCACGGCGTCGGCCTCGGGCAGGCTCTCGGCCAGCTCCGCGCCGTACCGCTCGGCCATGCAGCCGACCGCGACCACCTTCGCGCCGGTGTCGGCGGCGGCCAGCAGGGTGTCCACCGAGTCCTTTTTGGCCTGCTCGACGAAGCCGCAGGTGTTCACCACGATCACGTCGGAGCCCTCCGGCTCCTCGGCCAGCTCCCAGCCGCCGGCCGCCAGCCGGCCGGCCAGCTCCTCGGAGTCGACCTCGTTGCGGGCGCACCCGAGGGTCAGCAGCGAGACCCGCCGCGGGCTGGACGAAGCGTTCGTGGTGGAAGAAGGCACGAGGATCAGCGTAACTGTCGTCGCTCAGAGCGCCGGTCTAGGTTGGCGGACGTGCCAATGAAGCCTGAAGCGAGCCAGGTCCTCGTCCGCCGTGCCCTGATCGCCGACGTGCGTGAGATCAAGCAGCTGGTCGACGCGGACGCCGGCCGGGTGCTGCTGGAAAAGGACCTGGTCACCCTGTACGAGAGCGTGCAGGAGTTCTGGGTCGCCGAGGTCGACCAGGAGGTGGTCGGTGCCGGGGCGCTGCACGTGCTGTGGGAGGACCTCGCCGAACTCCGCACGATCGTGGTGGGCAAGCAGGCCCGCGGCAAGGGCATCGGGAACGCGCTGGTCGGCAGGCTCATCCAGCACGCGGTGGACCTGGGCCTGCGCCGGCTGTTCGTGCTGACCTTCGAGACCGCGTTCTTCGCCGGTCACGGCTTCCGCGAGATCGACGGCGCGCCGGTGTCCCAGGAGGTCTACGAGGAGATGCGGCGCTCCGCCGACCCCGGCGTGGCCGAGTTCCTCGACCTCCCTTTTGTGAAACCGAACACGCTCGGCAACACGCGGATGCTGCTCGAACTCACTTCTTGAGCTTCAGGATGTCGACGCCGCGGGTGTTGTCGGCGACGTAGACCAGGCCCTTGTGCCAGTACGGCGCCCAGGACGCGGCGTCGGCGGGCCGGTGGTAGGCGATCTGCTTCGGGTCGGTCGGGTCGCTGACGTCGAGGAAGCGGGTGCCCTGGGCGTAGAAGGACTGCACCAGGATGTCGCCGCGCTTGTCGAAGTAGTGCGCCGAGCAGTCGCCGGAGGCCGGGTCGCTGCCTTCCTGCCCGGCCACGCCCCACGTCCCGACCGTCTTCATCCGGAACGGATCCTCCGGTGTGGAGCGCCAGCCCTCGCCGCCGTAGGACCCCTCCAGCGAAGAGATCACCAGCACGCCGTCGCCCGCGCACCCGTCGAGGAAGCTCTCCTCGACGGCGTAGATCAGGTTGTTCTCACCCCACGGCCCGTGCTCGACCGGGCGCAGGCTGTTGTGCATGAACTTCGACGGCGCCGCTGTCTCCTCGACACCGCCACCCGCGTAGGGCACCGGCGCGATCGGCGTGGCTTTGCGCCACTTGCCCTGAACCGGGTCGCGGTGCCAGCCCTTGGTCCAGTACCCGCGCACCCCGCCGCGGCCGGACACCCAGGCCACGCCGGTCTGGTCGACCTGCACGTCGTGCACGTAGTCGGTCTTGCCGTCGTTGCGGGCCAGCTCGATCGGCTCGGGGTGCACCTTCGGCTTGGCCGGGTTCCGGATGTCGGTCACCCAGATCGGGCGCCCGCCCCAGTCGGCGGGCTGGTTCGCCGCCTTCGCCGGGCCGCCGGTCCACAGGTACTGGCAGTCGTTGACGCAGCTGGTGGTGTGCCCGGCGGGCACCCGCACGTAACTGCGCACCACCGGCTTCTCGGGATTCTTCACGTCGACCACGTAGATGCCGGACTCGCCGGTCTGCGTGTTCCCGCCGAACGCGCGCGGGTCCCTGGCCAGGAACACCAGCTTGCGCTTGCGGTCGACCTCGGTGTTCTCGGTCTCCCACATGCCGGGCAGGCTCAGCTCGCCGATCAGCTTGGGCGCGGTGGGGTTCGCCAGGTCGTAGGACTTCAGGCCGAACTCGCCGGAGACCACCATGACGTCGCGGCCGCCGTAGTCCAGGAACTCCAGTGCGATGGCGCCCTGGGCGTCGGGCACGTTGCCGACCGCCTCCACGTTCTTGACCGCACCGGGCGCGCCGGCGGCGGGGGCCGCCTTGGGTTCCGGCCCGTCCTCCTCCCCGCACGCGCCGGCGGGCAGGGCGGTGACGATCGCCGTGGTGACCACGGCGGCCAGGGTCAGGCAGGTGCGGAACATCGGTGACCTCCCAGTGACGAGCCCCGCGTACTGTATTGCGCCGCGTTCACCGGATACAACCGCCTTCCGTTGGTGCTAGACAGACCTCATGCGCCTGATCTCCGTGCTCCTGCTCGCCGCGGTGCTCACCGCGTGCACCCCGGCGCCCGAGCCGCCGGCGCCGGACGTGCTCACCGTCGGTGTCACCGAACCGGGCAGCCTGGTACCCGCCGAGGTCCGCGACCAGGCCGGGCGGACGGTCGTCTCGGCACTGTGGACACCGATCCCGGCGGAGGCGGCCACCAGCCCGGATCTGCTCACCTGGACGGTGAAACCACCCACCGGCCGGTTCCACGACGGCACCCCGGTCACCGCGAAGTCCTATGTGGACACCTGGCGACTGACCGGCGGATCCTTGGGCGCCAGGGAAATCACCGCGGTCGACGAATCCACCGTGCGGATCGTGCTCGAACACCCGTCCGGGGAAATCCCGGTGAAACTCACCGCACCGGCCTTTCTCCCGCTGCCCGAATCGGTGCTCGCTTCCGGTGACTGGAACGGGTTTTCCCGCCATCCGATCGGCAACGGGCCGTACCGGATGGCCGCGCCGTGGGAACCGGGAAAGGGCGCGAAACTCACGCGGATCACGCCGGAATCCGGGAAGCCCAGGGAAATCGAGCTGCGCGCAGGCGCACCGGGCACGCACTACGACGAGGTGAAGGCGGGCACGCTCGACCTGGCCACCGAAGTACCCGGCGACCGCCACGAAGCCATGCACACCGACTTCGCCGACCGGCACGCGATGTGGCCGCTGCCCTCGGCCGGCTACCTGGTTTTCCCGTTGGGGGACAAGCGGTTCGAGGACGCGGCCGTACGCTTCGCGTTCGCCATGGCCATCGATCGCGCGGCCGTGGCGAAGGGGCCGCTCGGCGATCAGGCGGACCCGGCGAAGGGCGCGCTTCCCGGCGACCGCTCGGCCACCTGCCGTCCGTGCTCCCACGATCCGGCGGCCGCGAAAGCCCTTGCCTCGCAAGGCGGTTTCAGCGGTGAGGTGAACCTCTACTTCGCACCGGGCGAGGAAGCCTGGGCCCGCGCACTCGCCGAGCAGGTGCAGGCCGCGCTCAGCGTCCCGGTCCACGCGAAACCACGGCCGGAAGGCACTTTGGACGGCCCGCTGGCGATCACCGTTCAAGCGGCGACCCCCGGTGAGGCGGTGACCGCGCTGACCGCCGCGACTGCGTACGCGGGCGCCGGTTTCGGAGACCTGGTGGCCGCGGCTTCGTCGGCCACCGGCGAAGAAGAACGCGCCCA
This sequence comes from Amycolatopsis sp. YIM 10, assembly GCF_009429145.1. Lineage (GTDB taxonomy): Bacteria > Actinomycetota > Actinomycetes > Mycobacteriales > Pseudonocardiaceae > Amycolatopsis. The sequence goes on from NZ_CP045480.1 coordinate 7,550,042, forward strand.
GCGGTACCGGCTGGTGGAGAACCAGCTGCTGCGGGACCTCCCGGCCGCGCCGATCTGGACCGGTCACGGGCACGCGGTGTGGTCACCGCGGGTGCGCGGCGCCACCGCACTGCCGTTCCGCGGAATCGAACTGACAAACATCACGGTCGCGAACTGAACCGTTGGAAGGAATTCACTGGGTTTCCTACGCAAGGTGGTGGCGTCCGGAGAATTCTTGCCCAATGCTGAGCTCACCCTGTCGAGAGATCACAGCGAGGGAGACAGCGATGTCCGTGACCGCCCTGCCCGAACCAGCCACCCGACGCCGCAGATCAGTTCGCGGCCTGCTCCGCAAGCTGACCGTTTCCGCCGCGGTGGCGGGGAGCCTGGTGATCGGCGCGGGGACCGCGCAAGCCATCGACGTGCGGGCGGTGACCGACGACTACCTGTTCAGCAAGTCGCTGTCGGGCTTCGTCAGCGTGCGCGGCACCTATCCGAGCGACCTGGACTGGTCGACCGACGCCTGTTCGTGGTCGCCCGACAAACCACTGGGGTACAACTTCACGCAGGCCTGCTGGCGCCACGACTTCGGTTACCGCAACTACAAGAAGCAGAGCCGGTTCACCGACGCCAACCGCCTGAAGATCGACAACAACTTCTACGACGACATGAAGGACATCTGCAACGGCGCGGGTGCCTGCAACGCGGCCGCGTGGACCTACTACCAGGCCGTGCGTCAGTTCGGCGCCAGCTGAGCCTCCCCCCGGCGGGTCGTGAGTGCCTAAGCTCTGGGCACTGACGGCCCGTCCTGGGGGTAGGCATGGATCTCGAGGTCACCGATCACCTGCTCGGCACCACCCGCGCGGTGCGCCGGAAGCTCGACCTGGACCGGCCGGTGGAACGGCAGGTGATCCTGGACTGCCTGCGGCTGGCGGTGCAGGCCCCGACCGCGGGCGCCACGCAGCAGTGGCGCTGGCTCGTGGTCCGCGACCAGGAGCGGCGCAACCGGCTCGGCGCGATCTTCCGCGAAGTCGGCACGGCGTACCTGGACGCGAAGGTCGCGGACAGTCCTCAGCGGGCACGCACGCTCGCCTCTGCACGGCATCTCGTCGACATCATCGAGCGCGTCCCGGTGCTGGTCATCCCGTGCCTGCTGGGCCGCCCGCACGGCGGCAACGACGCGCTCTCGGTTTTCTACGGCGGCATCTTCCCGGCGGTCTGGAGCTTCCAGCTGGCGCTGCGGGCCCGCGGCCTGGGCTCCACGCTCACCAGCTACCACCTCGAACGCGAGGCCGAAGCCGCGGAAATCCTGGGCATCCCGGCCGACGTCACCCAGGTCGGCCTGCTGCCCGTCGCCCACACCACGGCGACCGACTTCAAGCCCGCGCCACGCACCCCGCCCGAGGACCTGACCTACCAGGACACCTGGGGCACTCCGCTCTGACTACTCGTCGTCGCCGCTGGGGCCGCCGCCGCGGATGAGGTACAGGACCGACTCCAGCTCCTCCGGCTTGATCAGCACGTCGCGGGCCTTCGAGCCCTCGGACGGGCCCACCACACCGCGCGACTCCAGCAGGTCCATCAGCCTGCCCGCCTTGGCGAAGCCGACGCGCAGCTTGCGCTGCAGCATCGAGGTCGAGCCGAACTGCGAGGTGACCACCAGCTCGGCTGCCTGCAACAGCACGTCCAGGTCGTCGCCGATGTCCGGGTCGATCTCCTTGGCCTCGCCCGCCTTCGCCGCGGTGACGCCCTCCTGGTACTCGGGCTGCGCCTGCTCCTTGGCGAAGTTCACGATCGCCGAGATCTCGTCGTCGCCGACGAAGGCACCCTGCACGCGGACCGGCTTCCCGGCGCCCATCGGCAGGTACAGCGCGTCACCCATGCCGATCAGCTTCTCCGCGCCCGGCTGGTCCAGGATGACCCGCGAGTCGGTCAGCGAGGAGGTCGCGAAGGCCAGCCGCGAGGGCACGTTCGTTTTGATCAGGCCGGTCACCACGTCCACCGAGGGCCGCTGGGTGGCCAGCACCAGGTGGATGCCCGCGGCGCGCGCCTTCTGGGTGATCCGCACGATCGCGTCCTCCACGTCGCGCGGCGCGGTCATCATCAGGTCGGCCAGCTCGTCGACGATGGCCATGATGTACGGGTAGGGCTGGTAGACCCGCTCGCTGCCCGGCGGCGCGGTGATCTCCCCCGAGCGCACCTTCGTGTTGAAGTCGTCGATGTGGCGCACCCGGTTGGCCTGCATGTCCTGGTAGCGCTGCTCCATCTCCTCGACCAGCCAGGCCAGCGCGGCGGCCGCCTTCTTCGGCTGGGTGATGATGGGCGTGATCAGGTGCGGGATGCCCTCGTACGGGGTCAGCTCGACCATCTTCGGGTCGATCAGGATCATCCGGCACTCGTCCGGGGTGGCCCGCGCCAGCAGCGAGACCAGCATCGAGTTGACGAAGCTCGACTTACCGGAACCGGTGGACCCGGCCACCAGCAGGTGCGGCATCTTCGTCAGGTTCGCGGTGACGAAGTGGCCCTCGATGTCCTTGCCCAGCCCGATCACCATCGGGTGGTTGTCCTTGACCGCCTTCGGCGAGCGCAGCACGTCACCGAGGCGCACCATCTCGCGGTCGGAGTTGGGCACCTCGATGCCGACCGCGGACTTGCCGGGGATCGGCGCCAGCAGCCGCACGTTGTCCGTGGCTGCGGCGTAGGCGATGTTCTTGGTCAGCGCGGTGATCTTCTCGACCTTCACGCCGGGGCCCAGCTCGACCTCGTAGCGGGTCACCGTCGGACCGCGGGTGAAGCCGGTGACCTGTGCGTCGACGTTGAACTGCTCGAGCACGCCGGAGATCGACTCGATCATCACGTCGTTGGCCTTGCTGCGGGACTTCGGCGCCTCGCCGAGGGTGAGCAGCTCCGCCGACGGGAGCTGGTAGTCGCCCTCCACCGTGCGGGTCACCGCCATCGGCGCCTCGGCCTTGCGGGCCTTCTTCTCCGGCACCTCGGCGGGCTTGACCTTCGGCGGCGGGGGCAGCGGCTCGTCCACCGGCAGTTCGAGCTGCGGGTCCTTCTCCTCCGACGCGGCCGACTGGCGGCGGCGCGACGGCTTGCGCAGGCGGACCGCCTTGGGATCCGCCTCGGTGATCTCCTCGGCTTCCCGCGCCTTGCGCTCGGCACGCGCCTCGCGGTGGGCCTGCTCCTCCTCCAGCTCCTCGGGGTCCATGCCCCACTCGCGCAGGCGCTGCGGGATCTGCCGCACCGGGGTGCCGGTGAACACCAGCACGCCGAAGCCGAGCGCCAGCGCCAGCAGCGGCACCGCGACCCAGGTGGTCACGCCGACGGCGAGCAGGCCGCCGGAGAGGTAACCGAGGAAACCACCGGCGTACATCCGGTCCACGTTGGCCGAGGGCAGCGCGTTGAACAGGTGCAGCAGGCCGAGCACGGCGAAGATCATCAGCAGCGCGCCGATCACCCGGCGCGGCCTGGTCTCCGGCTGCGGTTCCGAGCGCATCAGCGCCACCGCGGCCACGGTGAGCACCAGCGGCAGCGTCACCGAACCGGCGCCGAACACCGTGCGCGCGCCGATCTGCACCCAGTTGCCCACCGGACCGGCCGCCTGCCACCAGACCCCGACCGCGATCACGATGGCCAGCCCGATCAGCGCGAGCGCGAGGCCGTCCCGGCGGTGCTCCGGCTCCAGGTCACGGCCGCGGCCGACCGTCCTCGCCAGCGAGCCGACCCCCTTGGCCAGCAGGTTCCACCCGCCGCGCACGGCCCGGCCGAACCCGCCACCGGACTTGCGGCGCGGGGCGGGCTTGCGCGCGGGCGGTCGCTTGGCCGTGGTGCGCGGGCGGCTCGTGCCGCGCGAACTCCGCGCGGGTGCCTTCCCACCGCGCCCACCACCACGACCGGAACTCCGTCCCTTGGTTGCCGACCCACCTGCCATGGGTTCCACGGTAACCCTCGGTCTCGCTCAGCCACATCTGCCACTCGCGGCACAGGGGGAACATTTCTCACGTTACCGATGAACCGGTCCCCAAACCGGGTGAAATCCGACCGTGACAGGATCTGCCCCATGTTCGCTCTGCACCGCGACGAGAACGGGCGGCTCCGGGGTAACCGGCGAGCGCCGACGCCGGCGATCTGGCGCACCATGCTCGCGATCGACCACCGCCTGGTCAACCTGGTCGGGAAGCTGCGGATCACCGGTCAGGTGCCCAGCGGGCTGCGCGACCGGCCGCTGCTGATGGCGGCCAACCACATCGGCGTGTTCGACCCGTTCGTGCTGATGGCCGCCTGCCGCAAGATCGGCATCGCGCCGCGGTTCATGCTGGCGGGCGGCATCCTGGACGCGCCGGTGATCGGCCCGGCGCTCAAGGCCAGCGGGCACCTGCGGGTCGACCGCGGCAAGTCCGACTCGGCGCTGGCGCAGTTCGGCGCGGCGGTCGAGGCGATGCGCACCACGCGGGCGCCGATCATCGTCTATCCCGAGGGCCGGATCAGCCACGATCCCGGCCTGTGGCCCGAGCGCGGCAAGTCCGGCGCGGCGCGGCTGGCGATCGCGTCCGGGGTGCCGGTGATCCCGATCAGCCAGTGGGGCGCGCACGAAGCCGTCTACTGGGGCACCGAGACGGTGACCGGGCCCGCCGACATCGTGCCGCTGGCGAAGTCGGGGCTGACCGCACCGCTGCGGCGGCCGGTGTTCCGGGTGCACTTCGGCGAACCGGTGGACCTGGCCGACATCGAACCGGACCGGCCGGGGGCCGGAGTGCGCGCGCACGCGAAGATCATGCGCGCGATCACCGACGGTCTGGTGCCGCTGCGCCGGGGCGAAATGGACGTCCCGCGCTTCCACGACCCGACCCGGCCGACGGACACCGTCAGCCCGTGGAAGCCGTAACTCCCGTCCGACTTTAGGCAGTTACCGAAAAAGGGTTCCGGACCGTCGGTGCCTGGTCGTATCGTGCGAACCATGGTCACCGAGGTCCAGCCCCGCCCGCCCGCCGTCCACCGGGGCCGCGGCACGGTGCTGATCCTGGTCGCGGCCCTGTTCTTCAGCAGCTCCGGCGCACTGGGCAAACCGGTGATGCTGGCCGGGCTGAGCCCGGAACAGGTCGCCGCGGCACGCATCGGGCTGGCCGCGCTGGTACTCGCCGCCGGAGTGGCCATCGCACGGCCGTCGCTGCTCCGGGTGCGCGCGTCCGACTGGCCGCTGCTGCTCGGGTACGGGCTGCTGGGCGTGGCCGGGGTGCAGCTGTGTTACTTCGTCTCGGCGAGCCGGATCCCGGTCGGCATCGCGATCCTGCTGGAGTTCACCTCGCCGGTGCTGATCGCGCTGTGGGTGCGGTTCGTGCGGCGGGTGCGGCTGCCCAGGGTGATGTGGGGCGGGATAGCGCTGGCGATGATCGGGCTGGCCATGGTGGCGCAGGCCTGGGAGGGCCTGCGGCTGGACGCGTTCGGCGTGCTCGCCGGGGTCGGCGCGGCGATCTGCTCGGCGGCGTACTTCCTGATCGGGGAACGCGCGGTGGCCGACCGGCACCCGCTGGGCCTGGTCACCTGGGGCATGATCGTCGGCGCGGTGGCGGTGTGCGTGGTGGCGCCGCCGTGGACCATTCCGTTCTCGCTGCTGTCGTCGCCCGCGCAGTTCGGCCCGTGGCAGCCGCCGATCTGGGCGCTGCTGGTCGCACTGGTACTGGTGTCCACGGTTTTCGCTTACCTGGCAGGCATTTCGTCGCTGCGGCACCTGCCGGCGCCGGTGGCGAGCGTGCTGGGCCTGTGCGAACCCCTGCTGGCCGCGGGCCTCGCCTGGGTCCTGCTGGGGGAGGCGCTGAGCTGGGTGCAGCTGCTCGGCGCCGCCATCCTGCTCGGGGGCGCGCTGGTGGTCCAGCTGAACTCCCCCACCAAGTCCCCCGGCGGCGCCGCCCCCGCCTGACCGGAACGGGGGCGGCCGCGCGGTACTAGAAGGACTTGAGTTCGCCCAGTTCGGCCTGCTGGTCCTGGCTGATCCGGCCGGCGAGTTCCTTCGCCTGCGGGTTCTTCCCGTTCGCCTTCTCGGTGTCGGCGACCTTCACCGCGCCTTCGTGGTGCCGGGTCATCAGCTCGATGAACTTGGCGTCGAACTCCGGGCCGCTGGCCGATTCCAGGGCCATCATGTCGGCGTCGGTGACCATGCCCGCGTGGCCGCCGTGGTCGAGGCCGGGGTCCTCCGGCGGCTGCTGCCCCCACACCTCGAGCATGCCCGACAGCTGCGCCATTTCCGCGTCCTGCGCGTCCCTGATCTTCAGCGCCAGCGCCTTGACCTTCTCGCTGCCCGACTTCTCCACCGCCAGCGCCGCCATGTCGACGGCCTGCTGGTGGTGCGGGATCATCTCGGTCGCGAAGGCCACGTCGGCCTCGTTGAACTCCCCGGAAACCTGCGGCCCGGCGGCCGCCGCCGGCGGCGCCTGCGGGGCCGGCTCCGGTGCGGCGTCCTCTCCGGAACAACCGGCGAGCACCAGCGCCGTGGTCACACCGGCGACGGCCAGGACCTGCCGTCGGGGGAAGCGGAACATGCGAAGCTCCTCGTGAAAACGGAAGAATCGGGTGGTGCGCCTAGGCGCTGTCCGGTGAGTCTGCTCGATGGGCTTCGTGATCCAGGTGGTCCCTGGCCGCGAAGACCGCGAGCGTGACTTACCGGACAGCGCCTAGATTCGCAGAACGTGACGGGTGGGCGCACACCGGGTCAGTTACAGCAGGCGAGCTTGCTCAGCGCCGCGTAGAAAACCTCGTTGATCTGCCCCGGATCGGGCGTGGTGAACGCCTGGCCACCGGTCGCCGCGGTGATTTCCTGCAGTTCGGCCACGTCGATGTCCGGTCCGACGCCGATGCCGATCAGCTGGATCGGCCGCTTCGGATCGGCCAAGCCACCCAATTGGGTGAGCAGTTCCTCGCGGCTGATGCCGTGGGAATCCTCGTTTCGCCCGTCGGTCATCACCACGACGAGGTTCAGCCGTCCCGGTTCCCATTCCGCGCGCGCCGTCCGGTAGGCGTCGAGCACGCTGTCGTACAGACCGGTCTGGCCGTCCGGCGTCGCCTGGATGGCACCGAGCGTCGCCTCCGCGCCGCGCGCGAGCTGCTCGCTCACCGGCGCCATCGGCAGCACCTCGCGGTAGTCCTTGTCCCCGTCGAGCTTGGTGGCGAAGGTCAGGATCCGGATGTCGCTGGTCGGCCGGAACAACCGCAGCGCGCGCTGCGCCGCCTCCCGCGTCAGCTCCATGCGCGTGCGGCCGCTGACCGGCTCCACCGCGTTCATCGAGCCCGAGACGTCGATCAGCACCTGCAGCCGTGAGCTGAGATTGATCCCGGCCCACTGGTTGAGGATCAGGTCGACCTCGTCGGCGGGCGGCATCGTCGCGGGCTGCAGGTCGCGCGAGACCACCCGCCCGTCCTGCGACCGGTCCCGCAGCGCCTGCCCACCGGGAGCTCGGAAACCCGCGTCCGCGAAGGCCTGCACGCCTTCCGGAGCTTCGACGGCGTGCAGGAACCGGTCCGCCGCCGCGCGTTCCGCCTCCCCCGCGCCGAGCAGCACGGCGAACGGGTGGTCCAGCGCGGGGGCCAGCGGCGCGTACACCGCGACCAGTCCGCGCCCGCCCTGTTCGACGTTGTGGCGCAGCAAGGAGTTCTCGGTGGTGGGGAACGCGGTCAGGGTTTCCCTGGCATCCGCCGAGGGCAGCCGGTTGAACAGTTCGGGCGCGCCCGCGACCATGTTCGGCGACAACCGGCGCAGCAACTCGGCGAAGGCCGCGCCCGGATCCGGCTTGTCCTTGACCGTGTCACGCGCGGCGAACAACGCCGACACCCCGACCGGATCACGTGCCGGATCCGGCATGCCGACCCGCAGCGCGGTGTCGGCCGAGCCCAGCACATCGGACCAGGTGAGCGTCTTGTCCGGCCAGCCGAGCGTGCTCGCGGTCTGCTCGTCGAGCGCCAGCACCACCGGCGAACCGGCGATCGACCGCCCCGAAGTGGGGATGTCGGCGCCCGCTTCCCGCGCGCGCCGCAGCATCAGCGTCGACTCCGGCACCCAGACGTGGGGTGCGCCGGTCTGGGGCAGGGCGAGATCCTCGACCACGCGCAGCGAGTCCCGGCTCTGCACCTCGACCGTGCCGCATCCGGGGCCCGTGCCCGGCGGCAGCGCGCTCGCGATGCGCGTGAGCACCGGCGCGGTCTCCTCGGCGGCGACCACCCGCAGCGTCACCGGTTCGGCGCAGCCGGTACGGGCACGCACCAGTACCACGGCTCCCCAGGAGATCCCGGCCACCAGCAAAACGGCGGCCGCCAGCAGGACCGGCAGCCGCCGGAGTCTTCGGACCGGAACCGCGGAATGTCGCCCCATGCGCCGCCTCCTGGCCGGGAGTCCCGTCCAGGTTAAGCGGCAAGGCGTCAGACCGGAATGACCGTCGGCACGATCATCGGCCGGCGGCGGTAGGTTTCCGCCACCCAGCGGCCCACCACCCGGCGGACCGACTGCGCGATCCGGTGCGTGTCGGTGATGCCCTCGGCCTCGGTGCGCGACAGCTCCATCTCGACCAGCGGCACCACCGCGTCCAGCGCCTTCGGGTCGTCGGAGAAGCCGCGACCGGCCACCGTCGGCGGGCTGACCGCGCGCCCGGTGCTCGAATCCACCGCCACGTTGATCGCGATGAATCCGCCCTCACCGAGGACCAGCCGGTCGGACAAGGTGGACTCGCCGACGTCGCCGACCGAGAGCCCGTCGACGTAGACGTGCCCGACCTCGACCCGGCCGCTCAGCCGCGCGCGCCCGTCGACCAGGTCGACCACCACGCCGTCCTCGGCGATCACCACGTTCTCCGGCGCGACGCCGGTGCGGACCGCCAGCTCACCGTTGGCCACCAGGTGCTTCCACTCGCCGTGCACCGGCATCACGTTGCTCGGGCGCACCGCGTTGTACAGGTAGAGCAGCTCACCGGCCGAGGCGTGCCCGGACACGTGCACCTTCGCGTTGCCCTGGTGCACCACGTTCGCGCCGAGCCGGACCAGGCCGTTGACCACACCGAACACCGCGGTCTCGTTGCCCGGGATCATCGAGCTGGCCAGCACCACGGTGTCCCCGGCCTTGATCGAGATCTGCCGGTGCTCGCCGCGGGCCATCCGCGACAACGCGGACAGCGGCTCGCCCTGCGAACCGGTGGAGACAAAAAGGACCTTGCTCTCCGGCAGGTTCGCCGCCTGGTCCAGGTCGACCAGCAGCCCCTCGGGCACGTTGAGCAGGCCGAGATCGGCGGCGATGCCCATGTTGCGGACCATCGAGCGGCCGACGAAGGCCACCCGGCGGCCGTGCTGCACGGCCACGTCGAGCACCTGCTGCACGCGGTGCACGTGGCTGGCGAAGCAGGCCACGATCACCCGCTGGTCCACCCGGCGGATCACGTCGTCGAGCACCGGGCCGATGTCGCGCTCGGGCATCACGAAGCCGGGGACCTCGGCGTTGGTCGAGTCCACGCAGAACAGGTCCACGCCCTCGTCGCCGAGCCGCGAGAACCCGGCCAGGTCGGTCAGCCGCCCGTCCAGCGGGAGCTGGTCCAGCTTGATGTCACCGGTGTGCAGCACCACCCCGGCCGGGGTGCGGATGGCCACCGCCAGCGCGTCCGGGATGGAGTGGTTGACCGCGAAGAACTCCAGGTCGAACGGGCCGACCTGACGGTGCTCGGTCTCCTTGACCTCGATCAGCTTCGGCCGCTGCTTGTGCTCCTTGCACTTGGCCGCGAGCAGCGCCAGGGTGAACCGCGAACCGTAGATCGGCAGGTCGGGCCGCAGGCGCAGGAGGAACGGCGCGGCGCCGATGTGGTCCTCGTGGCCGTGCGTGAGCACCAGCGCCTCGATGTCGTCGAGCCGGTCCTCGATCGCCCGGAAGTCGGGCAGGATCAGGTCCACGCCCGGCTGGTCGTCCTCGGGGAAGAGCACACCGCAGTCGACGATCAGCAGTCTGCCGTCGTACTCGAACACGGTCATGTTCCGGCCGACTTCGCCGATGCCGCCGAGCGCGACCACGCGCAGCGCGCCGTCGGGTAGTGCGGGTGGTGCCGAGGTGGGGCCGGGTCCGATGGACAGTGAGCTCAACGGTGAATTGTCCCAACGCTGGTATGGGTGGTCGGTGCGACGTACGCCGCCGCGGAGTCGGCGTGCGCCACCCGTGAACTATGCCAGTCGCCCGCCGGTGCGGCGTCGAGCGGCACGCCAGCCTGGGTCAGATCCGCCGAGATGGCCGCGATCTGCTCCTCGGTGGCCGGCACGATCGGCAACCGGGGGTCGCCCGCATCGTACCCGCGCAGCCGCAGCGCGGTCTTGCTGAAGACCACCCCGCCGACCCGGGAAAAGGCCCGGTAGACCGGCAGCATGCCGCGGTGGTTGGTGCGCGCGGTGGAGGTGTCGCCCTCCTCGTAGGCTTCGATCATCGCCCGGATGCGCCCGGCGACCACGTGCCCGACCACGCTGACCACGCCTGCCGCGCCGACCGAGAGCCACGGCAGGTTCAGCCCGTCGTCGCCGGAGTAGTAGGCCAGGTCGGTGTTCGCGATGACCTCGCTGCCCGCCAGCAGGTCGCCCTTGGCGTCCTTGACCGCGACGATGCGCGGGTGCTCGGCGAGCCGGCGCAGGGTGTCGACCTCGATCGGCACGATGGAGCGCGGCGGGATGTCGTAGAGCATGATCGGCAGCTCGGTGGCCTCGGCCACGGTGGTGAAGTGCGCGTACAGGCCCGCCTGGGTCGGCCGCGAGTAGTACGGGGTGACCACCAGCGCGCCGTGCGCGCCCGCCTTCTCGGCCTGGCGCACCAGCTCCACGCTGTGCGCGGTGTCGTAGGTGCCGGCGCCGGTGACCACGGTGGCGCGGTCGCCGACGGCCTCGACCACGGCGCGGATCAGGTCCGCCTTCTCCGCGTCGGAGGTGGTCGGGCTCTCGCCGGTGGTGCCGTTCACCACCAGCCCGTCGTTGCCCAGGTCCACCAGGTGCTTCGCGATCTCCTGGGCCCGCTTCAGCTCCAGTGCCCCGTCGCGGTCGAAGGGAGTGATCATCGCGGTGAGCACGCGGCCGAACGGCCGTCCCGGCGCTGCCGAAGGTGGAGTGGACATGCTCCGACGGTACCTGTTCACCGCCGGTAACCCGGTGTCGACCTCGTAATATGACATGATCAACGCACCTGGTCACCGGTCGGTGCAGAATCCCCGGTCGACGGGCTCCGTTACCGGAACTCCTTCGCCCGCCGGACGCCTACCGGATGCTGCCGGCGGCCGCGGAACTCAGCGTGCCGCCGCCCGTTTTGCTCAGCACGCAGTAGGCGTTCCTGACCACGTTGCCCGACTCGTTCTCCTTCGCCTGCCACGCCTGCTGGGTCGGCAGCAGCGCGCGGTACTGCAGGCCCGGCCGCTGGCTCGCCTGCACGGCGTTGGAGTGGAACATCATCTCGCAGCGGGCCTCGGTCGACAGGCGCAGCCGGTCCTCCTCCGGGTACGCGGCCAGCGGCGCGCTGTCGCTGACGCTGCTGTCGCCGCCGAGCGTGTCCAGCACGCCGAAGACCTCGAAGTCGTGCTGCTCGTCGCATTCGACCTTGTTGCTCGACGAGATCGACCGGCCCGGCTCCAGCGGCACGTTGTAGCAGCGCTGCGAACTCGACGGCGTGTCGAACTGCTGGATGTCGCCCTGGGTGCCGTAGGTCAGCGCGGGCAGCATCGCCGAGTCCCGGCTGGGCGATCCCCACCAGTTGCCGAGGAAGAAACCGCCGGCGAGCAGTACCACCGCGGCCAGCGCGGCACCGGTGATCAGCAGCGGGCGCTTCCCCTTCGCGGGCGCGGCGGGCGGCGCCTGCTGCTGCCGGGCGTAGTGCGTCGGCGCGGGACCGGCCATGGTCGGCGGCGGTCCGTTGTAGACGGACGTCGGGGTGTGCTGGCCGGTGCCCGCCGAGGCCATCTGCAGCAGCCCGTGCGCCTGGTGCGCGGTCAGCCTGCCCTCCGGGGAGGCGACCAGGAAGCCCATCACCACCGAGGCGAGCGGGCCCTGGGTGCGGGTCAGGTACGGCACCTCGTTCATGATCGCGTGCAGGGTGGCGGCGGTGCTGGTGCGCTCGAAGGCGAGCACGCCCTCGGCGGCGAAGAACAGCGTCACACCGAGCGACCACAGGTCCGAGGCGGGCCCGGCCTCCTGCCCGGAAACGCGTTCCGGGGCCATGAACGCCGGACTGCCCACGATCATGCCGCTGGTGGTCAGCCGCGGGTCGTCCACCGCCTGCGCGATGCCGAAGTCGGTCAGCTTCACCCGGCCGTTGGGCGCGACCATGATGTTGCCGGGCTTGACGTCGCGGTGCACGATGCCCGCCTCGTGCGCGGCCTGCAGCGCGGCCAGCACCTGCAGGCCGATGCTCGCCACCTGCTGCGGGGGCAGCGCGCCCCGCTCGCGCACCAGGTCGGACAGGGTGGGCGCCTCGACCAGTTCCATCACGATGTAGGTGGTGCCGGCTTCGGCGACCACGTCGAACACGGTGACCACGGCCGGGTCGTTGAGCCTGCCGCCGGTGCGCACCTCGCGGAGCACGCGCTCGGAGAACACGCCCGCGTCGTCGGCGCCGTCGGGCAGGCGCAGTTCCTTGATCGCGACGTGCCTGCCGATCACCCTGTCCTCGGCGCGGAAGACCACGCCCATGCCGCCGCGGCCGAGTTCGCCGAGCAGGACGTACCTGTCGGCGATCACACGGGGCCCTGGCGCGGGCGCCTGGGCCCGCTGGGTCGTTTCCTCGGTCACGATCGGCGCGCCTCCCTCGGTTTGGCCAGGATGGTAGTCCGACCGCGTGAGGCGTCGTGCGGTTCCTGGCCGAGCCGGGGAATTACGGTGTTTCAGCCCGCGAAGGTCAGGTACAGCAGTGCCACGTTCAGCGTGATGATCACCGCGGCGACCAGCCAGGCCAGCGTGGTGGTGGCGCGGTGGTTGGCGTCGGCGCCCATCAGCCCGCGGTCGCTGGTCAGCCGGACCAGCGGTACCAGCGCGAACGGGATGCCGAAGGACAGCACCACCTGCGAGACCACCAGCGCGCGGCTGGGGTCGACGCCGATCGCGAGCACCACGATCGCCGGGGCCAGGGTGACCAGCCGGCGCAGCAGCAGCGGGATCCGCTTGCGCAGCAGGCCCTGCATGATCATCGCGCCGGCGTAGGCACCGACCGAAGTGGACGCGAGCCCGGAGGCGAGCAGGCCGATCGCGAACAGCAGCGCGATCCCCGGCCCGAGCACGTCCCCGACCGCCGCGTGCGCGCCCTCGATGGAGTCGACGCCTTCGCGTCCGCGCAGCGTGGTCGCCGCGAGCAGCACCATCGACAGGTTCACCGCGCCCGCCAGCAGCATCGCCAGCCCGACGTCGAACTTGGTCGCCTTGAGCAGCCGGGTGCGCCGCTCCCCCTCGACCCGGCCGTGCCGGTCGCGGGCGAGGCCGGAGTGCAGGTACACCGCGTGCGGCATGACCGTGGCGCCGAGCATGGCCGCGGCGATCAGCACGCTCTCCGCGCCGTCGAACCGCGGGACGAGGCCGCCGAGCGTGCCGGACACCGACGGCGGCTGCACCACCACGCTGGTCAGGAAGCCGACCGCGATCACCGCGAGCAGGCCGGTGATCACCCGCTCGAACGGGCGCTGGCCGCGTTTGTCCTGCACCAGCAGCAGCGCCATGGACACCACGCCGGTGATCACGCCGCCGAGCAGCAGGGGCAGGTCGAACAGCAGGTAGAGAGCGATCGCGCCGCCGACCACCTCGGCCAGGTCGGTGGCGATGGCGACGAGTTCGGCCTGCGCCCAGTAGGCCAGCCGGGCCGGGCGCGAGGTGCGCTCACGCACGGCTTCGGGCAGCGAGAGGCCGGTGACCAGGCCGAGCTTCGCGGAGAGGTACTGGACCAGGCAGGCCATCAGGTTGGCCGCCACGATCACCCAGACCAGCAGGTAGCCGAACTGGGCGCCGGCGCTGATGTTGGAGGCCACGTTGCCGGGATCGACGTAGGCGATCGCGGCGACGAACGCCGGGCCGAGCAGCATCGAGCCGGCGCGCACCCGCTTCAGGCGCTCCCGGTTCGACGGGGCGGCATCGGTCAACGCCATGGCAAACCTCCGGTTTCAAGTGCGGCAACTTGAATTTTAGGCATGCCGAACATCGGTGTACATACCGCCGTAACGGGGACAGCTGTGACTTGCGTCCCGTGGCCGGGCGGTCCGCCCGGCCACGCGGGGCGACCTACATGGACACGTCGTGGCCCGCCGACTGGAGGGCGTCGATCGCCCTGGCCAGGTCGTCGGACTTCACCAGCACGTGGTCGGTTTCGAAGGTGGACAGGGTGAACAGCGCCACCCCGGCCGCGGCCAGTTCACTGGCCAGCGCGGCGATGATGCCGGTCAGCGTGAAGGCCAGCGGCCCCCGCACCGACAGCAGCCGCCAGTCCGCCTCCACCCGCGCGTCGGCGGGTGCGAACTTCACCGGGCAGATGATCGACACCTCACGCTGCGTCCTGGTCACCGAGACCAGCACCTGCCCCGCGTGGGTGAACAGTTCGGACGGCACGGCCTGGTCCGGTTCCAGCCTGGCGACCGCGTACTCCAGCGGCTGGACGTCGATGACGAGCCTGCGCATCAGCCTTCGAGCACCTTCGGGCTGGTCGCGATCTCGGTGCCGTCCGGCAGTCGCGAGATGGTGAAGTCGGCGAACACGTTGCCCGCCGCCTTCTGCAGTTGCCGCAGGCATTCCACGGCCAGCGCGCGGATCTCCACGTCGGCGTGCTCGGTGGCGCGCATGCCGACGAAGTGCCGCCACGCGCGGTAGTTCCCGGTCACCACGATCCGGGTTTCGGTGGCGTTCGGCAGCACCGCCCGCGCGGCCTGGCGCGCCTGCTTGCGGCGCAGGGTGGCGCTCGGCGAATCGGCGAACTTGGCTTCGAGACCGGCCAGCAGTTCGTTGTAGGCGTCCAAGCTGGCCTGCGCGGCATCCGCGAACTTCCGGTGCAGTTCGGGGTCCTCGGCGATCACGTCCGGCGCGACGAAGGCCTCGGGCACGTACCGCTGCGAGAGCTGCGAGTACGAGAAATGCCGGTGGCGGATCAGCTCGTGGGTCAGCGACCGCGAGATCCCGGTCAGGTAGAAGGTGACCGAACCGTGCTCCAGCACCGACAGGTGCCCGACCTCGATGATGTGGTCGAGGTAGCCGGCGTTGGTGGCGGTCTTCGGGTTCGGCTTCTGCCAGGACTGGTAGCAGGCCCGGCCGGCGAACTCGGCGAGCGCCTGCCCGCCGTCGGCGTCGGTGGACCACGGCACGTCGTCGGGTGGGAAGAACTCCGTCTTCGCGATCAGCTGCACCCTGGGTGCCAGCGTTCCGGCCACTTCCGCTCCCTCGAACTCCGCGCTTCCCCGTCGAACCCCGGCAGCCTAACGCGCACCCCGGGATGTCTCGGGGATGTCCCGGATGATGTCGCCACTTCCTTGACTGACACCACGAATGACATCACTGTGGTGTCATGGACCTGACGACGTACATCTCCAGCCTCCGCGAGGACCTCGCCACCGCGGCCTCGGCGGGTGACGAGCAGACCCGGCAGACCGCCGCGGTGCTCGCCGCGGCACTCGAACCGGCCATGCGGCTCGCGCTGATGAACGCGCTCGCCGACCTCGCCGCCGAGGTCACCGCCAACCAGCCCGACTACCTGGTCGACGTCCGGCTCGACGGCCGTGACGTGCGCGTGGTGGTCACCGGCACGAACGGCGCGGGTGGGAAGACCGAGAGCGAGCCGGCCACGAACAACACGGAGAAGCCGCGCGAGCCCAAGTCCGAGCCCAAGATGCCGTTCGACAGCGGTGAGATCAGCCGGATGACGCTGCGGCTGTTCGACCAGGTGAAGAACCAGGCCGAGCGGGCCGCGTCCGCGCAGGGCGTGTCGCTGAACACCTTCGTCACCCAGGCGGTGCAGGGCGCGCTCCAGGGCAAGGCCCCGTTCGACCACGGCGAGCAGCGGCGCGGGCCGAACAGCGGCACCCGGATGCACGGCTGGGTGCAGGGCTGATGACCACCAGCGACCAGCCGGACGACCACCTCGTCCGCACCGCCAACTTCCCTTCCACCGGCCCGATCGAGCTGGACGTCAGCATCACCGTCGGGCGTGTCGAGATCGTCCTGGCCGACTCGAACGGCTCGAACGAAAACACCGAGAACACCGAAAACGCCGAGACCACCGTCGAACTGCGGCACGAGCCGAACGCGCAGGCGCCCTGGGCCGACGGCGTGAACGCGGTGCTGAGCTGGGTCACCGAGCGCTTCGGCGACCAGTTCGACACCGACGTGCTCGGTTCGCCCGCCGAGGCGGTGCGCCAGTCGCGGATCGAGCAGGTCGGCGACCAGGTCATCGTGCGCGGCCCGAAGGCGCTGCCGCTGCGCAAGGTCCCGCTGACCGTGACCGTGCACGCGCCCCGCGGCTCGCACCTGGGCATTCGCGCGGGTGCCGCCGACGTGACGGTCACCGGCACCGCCGGACGGGCGAGCATCTCCACCGGATCGGGTGACGTCTCGCTCGGCGAGACCAAGGCCGCGGCCAACGTGCGCACCGGTTCCGGCGAGGTCCAGCTCGGCCCGAGCACCTACGGGCTGCAGGTCCGCTCGGGCAGCGGCGCGGTGCGGCTGGCCGCGCCGACCGGCTCGGCCACCGTGGTCACCGGCACCGGCGACATCTGGCTCGGCGCGGTCACCGGGGACGTGATGGTCCGCAGCGGCAGCGGTGACCTCACCGTGGCCGAGGCGAAGTCCGGCTCGATGGAGCTGAACACCGGGTCCGGGGAGATCCGCTTCGGCGTGGCCTCCGGGATCACCGCGGAGGTCGACGTGTCCACCGTCTCCGGGCGGGTGTCGAGCGAGCTGCCGGTGCGGGAGTCCCCGCCGGAGGAGGCCGCCGCGGTGCGGGCGCGGATGCGCACCGGCTCCGGCGACGCGGTGGTGACCAGCGCCGGAGCGTGAACCGGCGCCGATCACCCGATGCGGCGATAAACTCGGGTCAAATGAGCCAAGTGGTGAGCCCGGTGCTGGTCGGGCGCGACGGCGAGACGGGCAGTGTGGCCGAGGCCTTCGACCGGGTGGCCGGTGGGGGGCTGGCCACCCTGCTCGTCGGCGGGGAGGCCGGGGTCGGCAAGTCCCGGCTGGTGGCGGAGTTCCTCGATCGCGCGGGCGCGAAGGCGACCGTGCTCACCGGTGGCTGCGTGGAACTCGGCGCGGACGGCCTGCCGTTCGCGCCGTTCGTCGCCGCGTTGCGCGGGCTGGCGGCCGCCACCGGTCCGGCGGCGTTCGACGCGCTCCTACCGGACAAGACCGATCTCGCGCCCCTGCTGCCCGGCGCCGTCCGCGGCCCCGGCCCGCTCGGGGACGACGCGCGCCCCCGGTTGTTCGAAGGCGTGCTCGCGCTGCTCGGCAGGCTCGCCGCCGAACGGCCGGTGGTGCTGGTGATCGAGGACGCGCACTGGGCCGACCGCTCCAGCCGCGACCTGCTCGACTTCCTGGTGCGCAACCAGGGCGCGGTGCCCGGCTCGATGGTCCTGGTCACCCACCGGTCCGAGGAGCTGAACCGGGCGCATCCGCTGCGGCCGCTGCTGGCCGAGCTGGCGCGGCTGCCGTGGGCGGAGCGGCTGGAGCTGGGCAGGCTCGGCAAGCGCGAAGTGGTTCAGCTGGTCCGCCACATCCTCGGCCGCGAACCGGATCCCGAGCTGGTCTCCGCGGTTTTCCAGCGCAGCGAAGGAAATCCGCTGTTCGTCGAGGCGATGCTGGACTGCGAGAACTCCGGCGGGGACACCGCCGAGATCCCCGCGTCGCTGGAGGATCTGCTGGCGTCGCGGATCGACCGGCTGCCCCCGGACGCCGCCTACGTCGCCGGGCTGATCGGGCTGAGCGAGGTCACCGTCTGCCACGCGCTGCTCAGTGAGGTCGCCGAACTGGACGAGCGCTCGCTCTCCGCCGCCGTTCGCGCCGCGGTCGACGCGAACGTGCTGGTCATCGAGGGCGAGGGATACCGCTTCCGGCACGCGCTGATCGGCGCGGCGGCCACCGCGAACCTGATGCCGGGCGAGCGCCGGTCACTGCACGCGCGCTACGCCGAAGCGATGCGGGAGGATCCGACGCTCTCGGCGGGCGCGCCGTCGGTCACCGAACTCGCCCAGCACCTGTACCGGGCCGGCGACTTCCCCGGCGCGATCTGCGCGGCCTGGCGTGCGGCGGGCGAGGCGCAGCGGCTGCTCGCTTACGCCGAGCAGGTGCGCATGCTCGACCGCGTGCGCGAGCTGTGGCCGCTGGTCCCCGACCCGTGCTGCGAACTCGGCGGGGTCGACTACGCGACGGTGCTGGAGCAGGCGGTCGAAGCGGCGAGCCGGGCCGGGGACAACGTCAGCGGCGAGCGGTTCGCCACGATGGCGCTGGCCGAGATCGACCGCGACGCGCAGCGGGTGCGCGCCGCCACGCTGCTCGACCAGCGAGCCCGGCTGCGGGCTCAGCTCGGGCAGCCCGGCGCGCTGGAGGACCACCGCGAAGCGATCCGCCTGGTGCCCGAGGATCACCCCGCCCGCGGTCACCTGCTGAACTCCTACGCCGCGCGGCTGATGGAGATCCCGCGTGCCGACGAGGCCCGCGACGCGGCGGAGGCGGCGCTGGAATCGGCGTGCCACAACGGAGAACGATCCGCCGAAGCGTCCGCGCTGATCACGCTCGCCGTGCTCGACGCGCGCCTCGGCGATCTGGAGGAGCAGCTGCCGCGGCTGAAGCGCGCCGGGGCGATCGCCGAAACGCTGGGTGAGCACCGGGTGCGACTGCGTGCCATCCACGCGGAATCCTCGCTGCTGCGGGCTTTCGGCCGCCTGACCGAGGCGGAAGCCAAGGCGCGCAACGGTTTGGCCGCGGCGAAGGAGTCCGGCCTGTATCGCGCGGCCGGGGCACAGCACAGCCTCGACCTGGCCGGCGCGATGATCGACGGCGGCCGCTGGGACGAGGCGATGACCATCCTGGAGCAGGCGCTCGACCTCTCCCCCGCGGCCGCGTTCCGCGAACACCTGTTGTGCCTCAAGGGATACATCGCGCTGCAACGCGGTGACCCCGAACTGCCGGAGCGCCTGCTCGCCCGCGCGCACGAGCTGTTCGGCGAGGACGTCCGGTTCAACCAGGACCCGTTCCTGGTGGCACGCCTGGAAACCGAGCTGCGCCTCACGCAGGGGCGGTACGGCGAGGCGCGGGCCGTGCTCGAACGCGCGCTGTCACACCCCCAGCTGACCGCGGCGGGCAGGCTGCTCTGGCCGCTGCTGGTACTCGGCAGCAGGCTCGCCGACCACGACCCGTCCTGGCGCGGCACCGAACTGCTGGCCCGGCTGCGCCGGATCGCCGCGGAACTGCCGATCGCCGGACCGGTGCAGCACGCCTTCGCCCGGCTCTTCGACGCCTACACCAGCGGGGCCCGCGAGGACTGGGACGCCGCGACCGCGGCCTGGCGCGAACTCGGCCAGCCGCTGCGGCTCGCCCACGCCTGCCTCGGTTCGGCGGCGGCCGCGATCACCACCGACGGTGACCGCGAAGCCGCCACGGAACTGCTGCGCGAGGCCTACGGGCTGGCCGGGCAGCTGGGCGCGAAACCGCTGCGCGACCGCGTCGCCGACCTGGCCAGGCGAGCCCGGATCCAGGTGGTGCCCGGCGCGCCCGAACCGGTGGGCAACGGGCACGCCCGGCTCGGGCTGACCCCGCGCGAGCTGGAGATCCTGCGGCTGGTGACGGCGGGCAAGTCCAACCGGGAGATCGCCGACGAGCTGTTCATCTCGGCGAAGACCGCCAGCGTGCACGTGTCGAACATCCTCGGCAAGCTCGGCGTCGCGAACCGCGTCGAGGCCGCCGCCACCGCCAACCAGCTGGGCCTGTTCGACTGACTCAGTCCGTTCCGTCTTAGGCCGTGCCTTATCCGCGGGCGGGCAAATAGGGCTGCTGCCTCATGCGGGCCGGGGTGCCTTATCGCGATTCTCGATCCCAGTGGGCCGGAACCACCGGCCCGGGAATCGGGAGGACACCATGGGGGTCAAGATCCTCGGGATCGCGGGCAGCCTGCGGGAAGGATCGTTCAACGGCAGGCTGCTCACCGCCGCCAGCTACGAGCTGCCGCGCGGCATGGAAATCCACCGCTGGGGCGGGCTGAGCCTGGTCCCGCCGTTCGACGAGGACGCCGAAGCCGGGCCCGCACCGGGCGGTGTGGCCGAACTGCGGCGGGCGATCGCGGACGCGGAAGGCCTGCTCATCGCGACGCCGGAGTACAACGGCTCGATCCCCGGCCAGCTGAAGAACGCGCTGGACTGGGCGTCGCGGCCGTACGGCGAGGGCGTGCTCACCGGCAAGCCGGCCGCGGTGATCGGCGCGAGCAACGGGGTGCACGGCGCCGCGTGGGCGCAGGACGAACTGCGGAAGGTGCTCAAGCTCGCCGGGGCCGAGGTGCTCGACGCCACGCTGCCGGTCGGCCGGGTGGCGCGGCAGCTCGACGAGGACGACCGGCTGCTCGACCACGAACTGCGCCGCGGCATGAGCAGCCTGCTGCACGGCCTGCGCGACCGGATCCGGCTGGGGGCGTTCGCGTGACCGAACCGGTCTCGCGCACCAACTGGGGTGCGGTCACGGTCGCCGCGCTCGGCGTGGTGCTCGCCGCGCTGGACATGACGATCGTGGCGGTGGCGCTGCCGTCGATCGGCGCCGAGTTCGGGGTGAGCCCGTCGGCGGTCCAGTGGGTGCTGCTGGCCTATTCGCTGCCGCTGGTGGCGTTGAGCGTGCCCGCCGGGCGCTGGTTCGACCGGGCCGGGGCGCTGCCCGCGTTCCTGCTGGCGACCGCGGGCTTCGGGGTGACCAGCCTGCTGATCGCGGTGGCGCCGACGTTCGGCGTGCTGCTGGCCGGGCGGGCGTTGCAGGGCGTGTTCGGCAGCCTGGTCGGGGTGGTGAGCCTGCCGATCGTGGCCCGCGCGGCGCGGCCGGAGCACCGGGCGCGCGCGATGGGGCTGGTGCTGACGCTGATCCCGGTGAGCGGGGTGGCCGGGCCGGTGGCGGGTGGCTGGCTGGCCGAGGCGTTCGGCTGGCGGTCGGTGTTCGCGGTGAACCTGCCGATCGTGGTGGTCACGCTGTGGCTGGCGCGGCGGGTGATCCCCGGTGGCGGCGGGTTGCCGCGGCCGGACGCCGGGTTGTTGCGGGAGGCGGCCGTGCTCGGTTCCGCGTCGGTGGCGTTGTTCGGCGCGCTGCACTTCGCCGGGGTGGACGCGTGGTGGTTCACCGGTTTGCTCGCGCTGGCCGTGGCGCTCACCGCGGTCTGGGCGCGGACGGCGGGCGCGCGGCCGCTGCTGACGCTGGTGCGGCGGCGGGAGATCGCGCTGGCGCTGGGGGCGATGGCGGGGGTGACCACCGGGGTCGGGGCGCTGCACTTCGTGATGCCGTACCTGTTCGCGGACCTGCTGCGGGCTTCGCCGAGCACGATCGGGCTGGCCCTGCTGAGCGTCTCGGCGGCGATGGCGGTGACGTCGCCGATCGCCGGGGCGCTGGCGGACCGGATCGGGAAGGTGCCGGTCGCGCTGGCGGGCACGGTGGTGGCGCTGGGCGGGTTGCTCTGCCTGCTGCTCGTGGGCCCGGACGCGCGGCTGGTGGACGTGGCCTGGCCGCTGGCCGTGGTCGGCGTCGGGAACGGTTTGTTCGCGGGCCCGAACTCGGCCGCCGTGCTGGAGGACACGCCACCTTCGCTGCTGGGCACGTCGAGCGGGGCGGCCACCCTGGTACGCACCCTGGGCTTCTCGCTCGGCCCGGCGATCGGCGCCCTGACCTGGACCACCACCTTCGACGGCTTCCACACCGGAATCCTGGTTTTGGCCGTGGTGGGCGCGGTGAGCGTCGCCCTCACAGCTCCGGCGCGCCGCTCGACTCTCGCCACCTGACCAGTAGGCGAGTTCCGCTGTCCGGGTTCGCGGAAGGCTGGGCCGCGCCAGGGTCAGCGGAGGAACTTGGCCAGCGCCGGTCCCAGGTCTCCGCGAGGCTGGGCGACGACACCGGAAAGGGTCAGCCACTCGGCCATGTGCTCGAGTTCGGCGGCCAGTTCGGGCAGGACGCGGGCGTGGTCCGCGCCCGGTTCGGCGAAGGCGCCCTGCACCCGCAGGACACCGCCCGCGCGATCGGCCTTCAGGTCCACCCGCGCCACCAGCTCCCCGTCCAGCAGGAACGGGAAAACGTAGTACCCGTACTCCCGCTGCGGCTCCGGCACGTAGATCTCGATGCGGTACCGGAACCCGAAGATCCGCTCGGTCCGCGCGCGCTCCCAGATCAACGGGTCGAACGGGCACAGCAGCGCCCGCCCGGTGATCGCGCGCGGGGTGCGGGCGCCGCTGTGCCGATACGCCCGCGCCTTCCAGCTCGCCACGCGCACCGGTTCCAGCTCTCCCGCCTCGACCAACTCCGCCACCGCCTGGCGGGCGACGTCCGGGCCGAGGCGGTAGTAGTCGCGCAGGTCGGTCTCGGTGGCGATGCCCAGCGCGGTGGCCGACTTCCCGATCAGCCGCCGCGCCGCCTCGTCCTTGTCCACCCTGGTGGACAGGATCTCCGGCGGGATCACCCGCTCGGTCAGGTCGTAGAGCCGTTCGAAGCTGCGCCGCGTGCCCGTCGACAACTGCCCCATGCCGAACAGCCACTCGCAGATCCGCTTCACCTCGGACCGGTCCCACCAGGGCCCCTGCCGCCGGGCCCGCTCCCCGGCCAGCTCACGCTCGATCGCCCCGGCCCCGATCGGCCCGTGTTCCTTGACCACCGACAGCACATCCTCGGCCAGCGTCGGCGAGCGCTCCAGCAGCTTCGCGTACCCGCGCCACCAGCCCATCCGCTTCGCCCCGGAGTGCAGCAACGGCCAGTCCTCCACCGGGATCAGGCTCGCCTCGTGCGCCCAGGTCTCCACCAGCAACCGCGGCCGCCGCGCCGAATGCGTCCACGCCGCGTCGTCGACCAGCGCGGGCGCGTACGCCCCGAGCCGCGCGAACAACGGCGCGTAGTGCGCCCGGACCGCCACGTTCACCGAGTCCAGCTGGAGCAGCTGCACCCGCGACAACACCCGCTGCAAATGCCGCCGCGTGGGCTCGCCGCCCGGACGCGGATCGGCGAACCCCTGTGCGGCCAGCGCCGTGCGGCGCGCCACCGAATCACTCACCGTCTGCATGATGGCGCCATGGTGCCAGGGACCACCGACAATCCCGGAACGCCCGTGCCGATAGGTTGCCCCCATGAGCCTGGCCCAGGTCCGCGCGGCCACCACCACCGACGTTCCCGAGATCGCCCGCATCCAGCGGGAGACCTGGCGGGTCGCCTACGCGGAATTCCTCGGTGAGCAGGCGCTGGCCGCACTCGACGCGCCGGAGACCGAACAGCACTGGACCGCCGCGGTCGAGCACCCGGGCACAGCGGTTCTGGTGGCCACCGAGGGCGAGTTCACCGTGGGCTTCTGCGTCGCGGGCAAGGCACCGGCCGACGAGGTCGCGTCTGCCGCGGGTGAGCTGCCCGAGGACGCCGAGAGCGTCGGCCTGATCGCCACCATGCTGGTCGAACCGCGCTGGGGACGTCGCGGGCACGGCGGCCGCCTGCTCGGACACGCGGCCCGTGAACTGCGCGAACTCGGCGCGGAGCGCGGCGTTTCGTGGGTGGCGCAGTCCGACTCCGCCTCGCTCGCCTTCTACAAGCGGGTCGGCTGGCACCCCGACGGCACCGTCCGCACGCTGGACACCGGCGAGAAGACCATCCGCGAACTCCGCCTCACCGGCTCGCTGGCCTACCTTCAGCTGACTTCCTGAACACCACCCAGCGCATCACGCTGTACATGAACACGCCCTCGCACGCGCCCGCGATCAGCCGCGCGAGGTGGTACTGCACGCCCAGCTCCGCCAGCCCGCTGCCCACGCCGAGAATGAACGCGAAGTAGTTGATCGCCACCGCGATCGCGTACAGCACGGCCTGCTTCCCGACCGGCGCGTGCGACTGGAAGTTGAACGCGCGGTTGAGCACGAAGCTCAGCCCGAACGCGATCACGTAGGCCACCGTGATGGACAGCGGAACCGCCAGGCCCAGTTGTCCGTGCAAGAGGGTGAGCAGCAGCAGGTCGACCCCGAAGGTGAAGCCGTTGATCACGCAGAAGCCGAGAAAGGTCGGCGGAACGATCCTGGCGAGCCCGAACGGCAACCGGGTGGTGACCGCCGCGCACAGCTCGACGAACCGGTCGGCGGCGGTTTTCTCGGCGACGGCCACAACGGCAACCCTGCCAGCGCGAAGTGTCCGGAATACGACGATCAGGTGATCTTCCGGTGCGGTAAGAGGGGTGCGTTCCCCAGTGTGCGCACAGCTCGCACTGCTAGCTTGGAACGGGGATCCCTCAGGAGGTGCGATGATCGGCTGGCTCTGCGTGACGCTCGGCGTCGCGTTCGGCTCCGCCATCGTGCCCCTGATCAGCGTCGAGGTTTTTGTCATCGGGCTGGCCAGCACCGAGCCCGGCGTGCACTGGCTGGCCATCGGCGCGGCGGTGGCGATCGGCCAGGTGGCCGGCAAGCTGATCTACTACCTGGCCGCGAAGGGCTCGATCAAGCTGCCGAAGTTCCTGCACGACCGGCTGCACCGCGAGCGGCCGATGACCCCGCGCCGCGCCCGCTGGGAACTGCGCACCAAGCGGGTGCGCGCCTGGCTGGAGGGACTGCGCGAACGCTGCCACCGCCACCCCGCGTGGATGACCGGCACCTACGGCGTGAGCGCGGTGGTCGGGCTGCCGCCGTTCATGGCCACCACCGTGCTGGCCGGACTGGTGCGGATGCCGATGTCGCTGTTCCTCGGCGCCGGACTGGCCGGGCGGTTCGCTCGGTTCAGCCTGCTCGCCGCGTCACCGGCGATGTTCACCGGCTGGCTACACTTCTGAGTCGGCCGCTTCCAGCTCGACCGCCTTGCGCATGGTTTCGCGCGCCCGCCGCCGGTCCCCGGCGATGTCGTAGGCGTGCGCCAGCCGGTACCAGTGCCGCCAGTTCTCCGGATCCGCGTCCAGTTCGGCCCGCCGCTGCTCGAACCAGGCGTCCGCGGCGTCGCGGTCCACCCGGCCCGACGGGCGGCGCGGCAGGTCGGAGACGTCCGGCAGGCCGCCTTCGCGGTCCAGCCGCCGCGCGAGCTGCTGGATCCGCACCCCGGACCGCCAGGTGGTCACCACGATCCAGACGCCGAGCAGCGGCAGCAGGAGCACCCCGACGCCGAACACCACCGGCACCGCTTCACCGGTCTTGAGCAACGCGATCGCGCGCCCGGCGAGCAGCACGAAGTACAGCACCAGCGCCGCGGTGAGCAGCAGCGCGAAGTTGCGAGCCTTCACCGCTACAGCTCCAGCACGTTCTCCAGCCCGACGGTCAGGCCGGGGCGCTTGGCGATCGACCGCACGCCGAGCAGCACCCCCGGCATGAACGAGGACCGGTCCATCGAGTCGTGGCGGATGGTCAGCGTCTCGCCGTCCGCGCCGAAGAGGATCTCCTCGTGCGCGATCAGGCCGGGCAGGCGCACCGAGTGCACGCGCACGTCCCCGACCAGCGCGCCGCGCGCACCGTCCACCTCGGCGGTCGTGGCGTCGGGCCCCGGCTCGAGGCCGGCGTCCGCGCGGGCCTTCGAGATCAGCCGCGCGGTGTGCCCGGCGGTGCCGGACGGCGCGTCCGCCTTGCGGTTGTGGTGCAACTCGATCACCTCGGCCGAGGCGTAGAACCGGGCGGCCTGCTCGGCGAACCGCATCGCCAGTACCGCGCCGAGCGCGAAGTTCGGCGCGATCAGCACGCCCAGCTCCGGCTTGTTCCCCAGCCAGCCGGCCAGCGTGGTCAGCCGCTCCTGGGTCATCCCGGTGGTGCCGACCACCGCGTGCACACCGTGCTCCACGGCGAACTCCAGGTTGCCCATCACCGCGTCGGGATGGGTGAAGTCGACGAGCACGTCGGCACCGTTGTCCACCACGTCGAGCAGCCGGTCACCGGCGTCGATCGCGGCGACCAGCTCGAGGTCGTCCGCACCCTCGACGGCGTTCACCGCCTGCGCGCCCATGCGCCCGCGCGCGCCAAGTACCGCCACCCGGATGCTCATGATGCGATCACCTCGTGCAGATCGTCGGGAAGGTCGTCGGCGTGAGCGTACGGCCCGACCACCGCGGCCGCGGACACCCCCACCGCCCGGCCCGGCGCCCTGAGCAGGGCTTTCGCCAGCGCGGCGGTGTCCTCCGCGGTGACCGCGTCGATCCGGTCGATGGTTTCGGTCACACCGAGGTACTCGCTGTAGTTCAGCTCGCCCTTGCCGATGCGTGACATGCGTGAGGCGGAGTCCTCCAGGCCGAGCACCATCGCGCCCCGCAGCTGCCCCTTGGCCCTGGCCACCTCGGCTTCGGTGAGCCCGTCGCGCGCGACCTCGGCGAGCACCTCCCGGATCACCCCGGCCACCTCGCCCAGCTTCTCCGGCTGGCACCCGGCGTAGACGGCGAGGTGCCCGGTGTCGGCGTAGCTGGCCACCGACGAGTACACCTGGTACGCCAGGCCGCGGCGTTCCCGGATCTCCTGGAACAGCCGCGAACTCATGCCGCCGCCGAGCGCGGCGTTGAGCACGGACAGGGTGAAGCGGCGCTCGTCGTGCCGGGTGAGCGCGCGCAGGCCGAGCATCACGTGGGCCTGCTCGGTGTCGTCGGTGTGCAGCGCCAGCTTCGGCGCCGCGGCCAGCCTCGCCCGGCCCCGGCGCGGCGGCACCGGAGTGTCCGAACCGGACAGACGATCCCGCAACGCCTTGCGCACCAAGCGAAGCACCTGCGTGTGATCGATGTTCCCGGCCACCGCCAGCACCATCCGCGGCAGCGTGTAGCGGCGCTTGTAGAACCCGCGCAGCGCCTGCGGTGACATCCCGGCGATCGAGGCCTCGGTGCCCAGCACCGGCCGCCCGAGCGGGTGGTCGCCGAGAATCGCGCCGACGAAGGTCTCGTGCAGCAGGTCCTCGGCGTCGTCGTCGCGCATGGCGATCTCCTCGAGCACCACGCTGCGCTCGGTGTCCACATCGGAATCCGCGCAGAGCGCCTCGAACACCACGTCGGTCACCAGGTCCACCGCCAGCGGCAGGTCCTCGTCGAGCACCTGCGCGTAGTAGCAGGTGTGCTCCTTGGCGGTGAAGGCGTTGAACTCACCACCGACCGCGTCGATCTCCTCGGCGATCTGCTTGGCGTCGCGGTTCGCGGTGCCCTTGAACAGCAGGTGCTCCAGGTAGTGCGCGGCACCGGCGACCGGCAGCGGCTCGTCGCGCGAGCCGACCCCGACCCACAGCCCGACCGTGGCCGAGCGCGAGGCGGGCACGTGCTCGGTGATCACCCGCAGCCCGCCGGGCAGCACCGTGCGCTTGACCACCGCGCCGTCCGCGGTGGAGTCGAGCAGGCGGGTCGACCCGGCCGGCTGGGCGTACCCGGGCGTCTTAGACGGCATGGAAGTTCTTTCTCCGGAAGTGCGAGAGGGGCATTCCCGGCGTCTCCACCGGGAATGCCCCACTCAGGAACGAGCTGTTCGCTTACTTGGCGTCGACCTTCTCGGCCTTGGCGGCGTCACCGGACTCGGCGGGCTTGTCACCGGCGTTGTCCTCGTCGTTCACCAGCACCAGGCTGATCTTGCCGCGGTTGTCGATGTCCGCGATCTCCACGCGCAGCTTGTCGCCGACGTTGACCACGTCCTCGACCTTGCCGATGCGCTTGCCGTTGCCCAGCTTGGAGATGTGCACCAGGCCGTCCTTGCCCGGCAGCAGCGAGACGAAGGCGCCGAAGGCGGCGGTCTTCACCACGGTGCCGAGGAAGCGCTCCCCGACCTTGGGCAGCTGCGGGTTGGCGATGGCGTTGATCTTGTCGATCGCCGCCTCCGCCGACGGGCCGTCGGCCGCGCCAACGTAGATCGTGCCGTCGTCCTCGATGGAGATGTCGGCGCCGGTCTCCTCGGTGATCGAGTTGATCATCTTGCCCTTCGGGCCGATGACCTCGCCGATCTTGTCCACCGGGATCTTCACGCTGGTCACGCGCGGGGCGTACGGGCTCATCTCGTCCGGCCCGTCGATCGCCTCGGCGATCACCTCGAGAATGGTCAGGCGCGCGTCCTTGGCCTGGTTCAGCGCACCGGCCAGCACCTCGGACGGGATGCCGTCGAGCTTGGTGTCCAGCTGCAGCGCGGTGACGATCTCCTTGGTGCCGGCGACCTTGAAGTCCATGTCACCGAAGGCGTCCTCGGCACCGAGGATGTCGGTCAGCGCGACGTACCGGGTCTCGCCGTCGACCTCGTCGGAAACCAGGCCCATGGCGATGCCCGCCACCGGCGCCTTCAGCGGCACACCGGCGTTGAGCAGGCCCATGGTCGAGGCGCAGACCGAGCCCATCGAGGTGGAGCCGTTGGAGCCCAGCGCCTCGGAGACCTGGCGGATCGCGTACGGGAACTCGTCCCGCTTCGGCAGCACCGGCACCAGCGCGCGCTCGGCGAGCGCGCCGTGGCCGATCTCGCGCCGCTTCGGCGAGCCGACGCGGCCGGTCTCACCGGTGGAGAACGGCGGGAAGTTGTAGTGGTGCAGGTACCGCTTGGTGGTCTCCGGGGACAGCGAGTCGATCTGCTGCTCCATGCGGAGCATGTTCAGCGTGGTGACACCCAGGATCTGGGTCTCGCCGCGCTCGAACAGCGCCGAGCCGTGCGCCCGCGGGATCACCGAGACCTCGGCGCCCAGCGACCGGATGTCGGTCAGGCCGCGGCCGTCGATGCGGATCTTGTCGCGCAGGATGCGCTGGCGGATCAGCTGCTTGGTCAGCGACCGGAACGCGGCGCCGATCTCCTTCTCGCGGCCCTCGAAGGCCTCGCCCTCGCCGACGCCGACCTTGGCCAGCACGGCGGCCTTGACCTCGTCGGTGGCGTTGTCGCGGTCCTGCTTGCCGGCGATGGCCAGCGCCTTGGTGAGGTCCTCGGTGGCCGCCGCGGCGACCGCCTCGTAGGCGTCGGTCTCGTAGGCCAGGAACACCGGGAAGTCGGCGACCGGCTTGGCGGCCACCTTCGCCAGCTCCTGCTGGGCCTCGCAGAGCACGCGGATGAACGGCTTCGAGGCTTCCAGGCCCTCGGCCACGACCTGCTCGTTCGGCGCCTTGGCACCGGCGGCGACCAGCTCGAGCGTGTTCTCGGTGGCCTCGGCCTCGACCATCATGATCGCCACGTCGTCGGCGCCGTCACCGACGATGCGTCCGGCGACCACCATGTTGAAGGTGGCCTTCTCCAGCTGCTTCCAGGTCGGGAAGGCGACCCACTGGTCCTCGACCAGCGCCACGCGGACGCCGCCGATCGGGCCCGAGAACGGCAGGCCGGAGATCTGCGTCGACGCCGAGGCGGCGTTGATCGCCAGCACGTCGTACGGGTCCTCGGGGTTGAGGCTCTGCACGGTGATGACGATCTGGATCTCGTTGCGCAGGCCGTCGGTGAACGACGGGCGCAGCGGCCGGTCGATCAGGCGGCAGGTCAGGATGGCGTCGGTGGAGGGACGGCCCTCGCGGCGGAAGAAGGCGCCCGGGATCCGGCCCGCGGCGTACATCCGCTCCTCGACGTCCACGGTCAGCGGGAAGAAGTCGAAGTGCTCCTTCGGGTGCTTCGACGCCGTGGTCGCCGACAGCAGCATGGTCTCGTCGTCCAGGTAGGCGACGACCGAACCGGCGGCCTGGCGGGCCAGCCGGCCGGTCTCGAAGCGGACCGTGCGGGTGCCGAAGCGGCCGTTGTCGATCACGGCTTCGGTCTCGTGCACGGCGGTGCCGCTCACGTCGGTCATGTAATTGTTCTCCTCATTCGTCTCGGGCCGGGCGATCTCCCACCCTGGGACCCCATCCGGGGGACGCTCGAGGAACGAGGCCGGTCTTCGATCGAAGTCCCCGGGAAAGCGCTGTGCTCCCGGGAACCACTACCGAGGACCGGCGGACATGCCCTCGTGCGCGTCGCTCGCGCCCTGTGGTGTTGCCTTGTGTTGTCTATCAGGGACACGGCGTGACCGCCATATCCCTCCCGTTGCGGCGAGGGGGAGCGACCGTGGCGGTCACTCCCCCTCGTCAGCGCGCTATCGGCGGAGGCCGAGTCGCTGGATCAGCGACCGGTACCGCTCGATGTCCACCTTCGCCACGTAGTTGAGCAACCGGCGGCGGCGCCCGACCAGCAGGAGCAGGCCGCGGCGGGAGTGGTGGTCGTGCTTGTGCTGCTTCAGGTGTTCGGTGAGGCCGATGATCCGCTTGGTCAGCAGGGCCACCTGGGCCTCGGGGGATCCGGTGTCCGAGTCGTGCACGCCGTACTCGGTCAGGATCGACTTCTTCTCTTCGGTGGACAGCGCCACGCTGTGTTCTCCTTGAATCAGTGCCGTGCGGCCCGGACGAACCTTCACGCCGGGTGAGCCGGTCACGGCCGCCACGGACTGCAGCCGGACCCAACTGTCAAGGCTACCAGCCGGGCTGCCGCGACCCTGAACCCGTGTCCAGGGCAAACCGCTCCACCTGCGAGTACGCCCCGGCGGTGCTCTTCATCAGCACCACCTCCCCGGCCGTCCACGCGGGACTGGAGTAGGCACTCAGCGCGTCGACGATCGCGCGCGCCTCCGGCTCGCTCCCGGCGGGGAACCGCGCGAGCGTCAGGTGCGGGCGGTAGGGCCGCTCGTCCAGTTCGGCACCGGCCGCGTTCGCCAGCTCGGCCAGCCCGTCGCTTTCCACGCCCAGCCACAGCACCTTGGGAAAAGTGTCCGCACCGGACAGTCGCACGCGGACCGCGGGCCTGCCGTTGACACGCTCGCGCAGCCAGGCCGCGCGCGCGGGAATGTCGTCCTCACCGAAGAACCCGAGGGTGATGTGCCAGTTGGCCGGGGGCGCCCAGCGGAACCCCGGCCCCTTCCCGGCACCGAGTGCGGCCTCGATCGAGCGAACCACCTCAGGCGGTGGGAGCAGAGCGGAGAACAGCTGCAAGTCAGGTGGCCTTCGACGCCTTGCGCAGCAGGTCGGCGATCGCCGGGAAGTCCGCGTCGAGCCGGTCGGCGGCCTCGGCCAGTTCGGCGTCCTCGGCGATCTCCCGCAGCGCGAGCAGCACCGAGTTGTCCTCGGGCACCGCACCGACCGGGAAGCTGTCACGGCCGACGGTCGGCCGCGCGTCCCGCACGTCCTCCAGCGCGGCCCGCATCGCCGCCGGGTTGCCCGCGGCCACGTCCGGGGTGAGGATCTTGCGCTCCAGCATGATCATCCTGGCCAGCACCACCGGATTGCCGATCTTGGCGCGGCGGCCGCTCATCACCTGGCTCAGCATCGGCGCGCTGATGCCGAGCACCTCGGCCAGGAAGGCCTGCGAGATGTCGAAGGCGACCACCAGCCTGCGGACCCGATCGCCCAGCGGTTCCCCGTACCACTCGCGCTGCAGCGCGATATTGCGCTGGACGATCTTGTGATCCTCCACGATTGCCCTACTCCCCTGTTCAGCCTCGCCCGATCGGTGCGCACATCATCGCAGGCCCGGACGCCCCCACGGTCCGGAAAGCCGAGATTACCCGGCCAGCACCTCTCTGGTGCGCTCCACGTCCGCGGTCATCTGCCGGATCAGCGGGTCGAGCGAGTCGTAGCGGATCTGGTCGCGGAGCTTGACCACGAAGTCCAGCGCCACGTCGTGCCCGTAGAAGTCCTCTTCGACGTCGAGCACGTAGGCCTCGACGGTCCGCTCGCGACCGGAGAAGGTCGGGTTGGTGCCCACCGAGACCGCCGCGCGCAACCGCTTCGCGGGATCGGTCGATCGGGTGAACCAGCAGCTGTACACGCCGTCGGCCGGGATCGCCGAGAAGCGCGGGGTGGACAGGTTGGCGGTCGGGAAGCCGAGGTCCTTGCCGCGCCCGGCGCCGCGGACCACGATGCCCTCGACCCGGTGCGGGCGGCCCAGCGCCTCGGCCGCGGCCTGTACGTCACCGGCGTCGATGCACGAGCGCACGTAGGTGGAGGAGAAGGTGATCTCCGAGTTGCCCTCGGCCGGGCCCAGCGCCTGCCCCTGCAGTTCCGCGCCCTGCGCGGCGAAGCCGAACCGGCGGCCGAGCGTGCGCAGCAGCGCGACGTCCCCGGCGGCCTTGTTGCCGAAGGTGAAGTTCTCCCCGACGATCACCGCGGCCACGTGCAACCGGTCGACCAGGATTTCGTGCACGAACTCGTGCGCGGTCAGCCGCGAGAGCTCCGGGGTGAACGGCAGCACGCAGAACACGTCCACGCCGAGTTCCTCGACCAGCTCCGCCTTGCGCCGCAGGGTGGTCAGCTGCGCGGGATGGCTGCCCGGCCGGATCACCTCCGACGGGTGCGGGTCGAAGGTGAGCACCACGGCGGGCAGCTCGCGCGAGCGCGCCGCCTCCACCGTTCGCCTGATCAGGGCCTGGTGTCCACGGTGTACTCCGTCGAACACCCCGATGGTCAGGACACACCGGCCCCAGCTGCCAGGAAGATCCGCCAAACCACGCCAACGCTGCACGGGCCCAACCCTATGCGGGAAGCAGGACAACCACCGCGCGGGCCACGGATCCGTCGTCCGCGGCGAGCGCGAGCACGTGACCGTCCGGGTCGAACACCCCGTAGGTGCCGCCGACCCCGGCCGCCGGGATGCGCTGCCCGTGCCGGACCGCGCGGGCGGTGGCGCCGTCGACGTCCCGGCGCGGGAACGCGGTGGCGACCGCCTTGTCCAGGTCGAACGAGAGTTCCGGGCGGTCTTCGAGCACGTCCAGGGTGCGGGCCGCGGCGAGGGTGAACGGGCCGACCGTGGTCCGGCGCAGCGCCGCGAGGTGGCCGCCGGTGCCCAGTGCGACACCGAGGTCCCTGGCCAGCGCGCGGACGTAGGTACCGGAGGAGCATTCGACGACCACGTCGAGCTCGATGCCGCCGGGTGAGCGCCGGGTGGCCAGCAGGTCGAACCGGTACACCGTCACCGGGCGGGCCGCGAGCTCGACCTCTTCGCCAGCGCGCACCCGCGCGTAGGCCCGCTTGCCGTCCACCTTGACCGCGCTCACCGCGCTCGGCCGCTGCTGGATCTCGCCGGTGAGCGCGGCGATGCCCGCCGCGATCGCGTCGTCGGTGACGGCGTCCACCACGGCGGGTGCCGCGGTGGTCAGCGGCTCGCCCTCGGCGTCGTCGGTGGTGGTCGAGCTGCCGAGCGAGATGGTCGCCAGATAGGTCTTGCGGTCGAGCGCGAGGTGCCCGAGCAGCTTGGTGGCGCGTTCGATGCCGAGCACCAGCACCCCGGTGGCCATCGGGTCCAGCGTGCCGGCGTGGCCGACCTTGCGGGTACCCATGATGCGGCGGGCGCGGGCCACCACGTCGTGCGAGGTCATCCCCGCCGGTTTGTCGACGATCAGGAGGCCTGGGGGCGGGGCCGGACGGCGCGGCTGTTGCTGGCGAGACACGCGCGAAACCCTATTCAGCCGCTAAGCGGCGGCTGCGGCGGGCCGGCGCTGCGGCGCGTCCCAGCGACGGCGGCGCACCTGGACCGGGATCCGCTCACCGCGGGCCTGCGCGGCGAACAGCACCGCCCGCGCCCGCCGCCACCAGACCAGCGTGCGCCAGCTGCCCACCAGCAGCACCGCCACGATCGACAGCAGCGCGACCCGGAAGTTGCCGCCGGTCAGCTCCAGCAGCACGCCGACGCTGAGCGCGGCGATCGTGGTGGCGACAAAACCGCCGACGTTGACCACCCCGGTCGCGGTGCCGACCCGGCTGAGCGGGTTGTAGTCCCGCGCCAGCGCGAACCCGATCATCGAGGCGGGCCCGCCGAGCGCGAAGAAGGCGAACGCGGGCGCCAGCACCGGCGCGGGCACCGAGCCCGGCCAGGACAGCAGCACCGCCCAGATCAGCACCGCACCGGCCAGGAAGCCGACCACCAGCGGCATCCGGACCGACGGCCGCCGCCCGATCAGGTTGCCCACCACCGGGCCGCCGATCATCGAGGTGAAGACAAACACGGTCAGCATGGCGCTGGCCGCGGCCGGGCTCATGCCCTGGGCGACCAGGAACGGCACGCCCCACAGCATCGACAGCACGTTGGCGCCGAACATGGTGGCGAAGTGCACCCAGAAGCCGAGCCGGGTGCCGGGGGTGCGCCAGGCTTCGAGCACGCGGCCGGCGAGCACGCGGCGCCCGGCCGGCGCGGCGGTGACCGGCGGGACGCCGGCCGGATTGTCCTTGATCCGCAGTGTGGCGACCACCGCGTAGACCACCGTGACCAGCCCGGCGACCAGGAAGGTCGGCGTCCAGCCCGGACCGGCCAGCAGGAAGGTCAGCGGCACGGTGGCCGCCAGGTTGCCCACGTAGCCGATGGCCGTGGTGAACGAGGTGACCACGGAGTACTGCCTGCCGGGGAAGTGCGCGGCGATCAGCCGCAGCACGCTGACGAAGGTGAGCGCGTCACCGAAGCCGAGCACCGCGCGGGCGAGCAGGCCGAGCGGGTACGAGGTGGCGATCGCGAGCAGCACCTGGCCGAGGCCGAGGAAGAGCAGGGCGTAGGTGAGCACCTTGCGCGGGCCGTACCGGTCGACCAGCACGCCGGTGGGGATCTGCATCGCGGCGTACACCCCGACCTGGAGCACGGTGAACGTGCCGAGCGCGGCCGCGCCGACGCCGAAGCGCTCGGCGGCCTCCAGCCCGGCGACGCCGAACGAGGTGCGGTGGAAGACGGCGAGCAGGTAGACGGCGGCGGCGGTCAGCCAGATGAACCACGACCGGCGGGTGGCACGGCCGGTGGCGGGGGAAGCCAAGGAAATCCTCCTGGAACGGGGTACGGGCAGGACGAGGACGCCGCCAGTGCCGTCCCATTTGTTGTATCGCCTAAGCAACGCCGAAACATACCCGTTACCCAAGTGGCATTCACCACACGCGGGCTTCACGCCGCGCGGACCGCGCCCACCACCGCCCAGTTGCCGGAGCGCCAGCGCACCACCACCGAGGCGAGGCGCAGGAGCATGAACAGGGTCAGCCCGGTCCAGATCCCGGCCAGCCCCCAGCCGAAGGCCAGCGACAACCAGATCAGCGGCAGGAACCCGGCCGCCGCGCTGAGCAGGGTCGCGGTGCGCAGGAAGGCCGCGTCACCGGCGCCGAGCAGCACGCCGTCCAGCGCGAACACCACGCCCGCGATCGGCTGGAGCGCGACGAAGAACCACCAGGCGTGCGGGATCTGGGCGAGCACCCCGGCGTCGGTGGTGAACACCTTCGGCAGCACCTGTGACACCGCGGCGAAGACCACGCACAGCACGCAGCCGAAGATCAGCCCGTACCGGGTGATCTGCCCGGCGATGCCCCGCGCCTCCTTCCGGCGGCCCGCCCCCAGCGCGGCCCCCACCAGCGACTGCGCGGCGATCGCCACCGAGTCCAGCACCAGCGCGAGAAAGGTCCACAGCTGCAGCACCACCTGGTGCGCACCGACCGCCTCGGTGGAGGTCCGCGAGGCGACCGCGGCCGCGGACAGGAAGCAGGCCTGGAAGGCGAAGCTGCGCAGCACCAGGTCCCGCCCGAGCACCAGCTGCGCCCGCATCACACCGAACTCCGGCTTCAGCGGGACGCGCTCCTTCACCAGCGCGCGGATGAACAGCGCCGCCGAGATGACCTGCGCGACCACGTTCGCGATGGCCGAGCCTTCGAGCCCCCACCCGGCGCCGTAGACCAGCACCGGGCACAGCACCGCGGAGATCCCGTTGCCCGCGAGCACGTACCAGAGCGGGCGCTTGGCGTCCTGCACACCGCGCATCCAGCCGTTGCCCGCCATCGTGATCAGGATCAGCGGCGCGCCGAACAACGCGATCCGCAGCCAGGCCACCGCCTCACCGGCGATTTCGGCGTCCCCGGCCAGCCCGCGCGCGACCGGCGCGGCGAGCAGCTGACCGGCCAGCAGCAGCACGAGCCCTACCCCGATGGCCAGCCAGGTCGCCTGCACGCCTTCCTGGACCGCTTCCGCCCGGCGCCCGGCGCCGTGCAGCCGGGCCGTCCGCGAGGTGGTGCCGTAGGAAAGGAAGGTCAGCTGGGTGGACACCTGCGAAAGCAGCACCCCGCCGAGCGCCAGCCCGGCCAGCGGCAGCGCGCCGAGATGACCGACGACGGCGGTGTCGACCAGGACGTAGAGCGGTTCGGCGGCCAGCACGCCGAGTGCTGGAAAGGCCAATCCGAGCACCCGTTTGGCGGGTACCCGGGCAGTGATGGAGTCAGGCACTTGCTGAGCCTAACTATCCGTACCGACAATCCCCCGTTCGCTGGCCAGCACCTAGCTCTGTCGGCGGTAGTAAACGCTCAGTTACCGCCCATAAGCTGAAATTTGGTCTGGACCCGCCTTGTGCGCAACCCCAGGGGAGGACACGTGGGCAGCCCACGACTGGTCGAAGTCGATTCGTCCGGCCTTCGCTGGCTCAAGAGCTCGAAGAGCAAGGACAACGACCCGAACTGCGTCGAGATCGCCTTCCATGGCGATGACGTGCTTGTTCGCGACTCCAAGGACAGCCACGGCGCCCGCCTGCGGTTCTCCGCGGCCGGTTGGGCCGCCCTACTCGCCGCCGTGCGCACCGGCGCCTGAGGTTCCCACGCCGTCACCCGATGAGGTGACCGCAGCATTCCACCGTACCCCCGCGCGTCCTCCTCGAGGTGTGCCACGCCACAATAGCGCGCGCCAGCTGGCCGACCGTTAGTCGTCAGAGCGGGAGTCGTCAGACCGGGTGTCGTCACCCTGGCATCCGTCAGATGGACTCGCGTCAGACAGGTTCGAGTCAGACGGATTCCCGTCAGATGGGAACCCGGCAACCTGTTGAGCGTCAAAATGACACCCAACTTTCTGCGCTCGGCCCATCGCTGGTAAGCACTGTGACTGATACCATCTGCCATATAGCAGGTGGCCAACGACCACCAGGAGGACAGATAGATGACGAGGGCGGATTCCCCCGTGGGCCAGCTCAGGAGACTGCGGGCTGTGCTGCGGCAGGAACGCGACAGCAAGGGTTACACCCAGCGCGACGTCGCGGAGGCCCTCGACTGGTCGCCGTCGAAGCTCATCCGGATCGAGAAGGGTACCGTCGGCATCTCGGTGACCGACCTGAAAGCCCTGCTCCTGCACTACGACATCACCGAGCGCGAGCGGGTCGACCAACTCGTCGACATGGTCAAGGCGGGCAAGAAGCCGGCCTGGTGGCACCAGTACCGCGATGTCTACCAGCAGCAGTTCATCAACTTCATCGGCTTGGAGTCCTCAGCCGTCCGGATCAAGCAGTTCCAGGGCCTCATCGTGCCTGGTTCGGTGCAGACCCCGGAGTACGCCGCGGCGGTCATGCGCGCCTACGGCAGCTCCGACGAGGCCGCCATCGAACGCGGCGTCGAGGTCCGCATGCGGCGCCGGGAGGAGCTGATCCGCTCCGGCGGACCGGAACTGTCCTTCATCATCGACGAGTCGGCACTGCTGCGGCAGGTCGGCGACACCGAGGTGATGGTCGGCCAGGTCCGGCAGCTGATGGAGCTGTCCGCGTACAAGCAGATGCACATTCAGGTGATGCCGTTCAGCGCCGGGCCGAACGCGGCGATGGTGGGCTCGTTCATCGTGCTGGAGCTGTCCGACGAACAGGACGACTACGCGATGCTGCTGGAGACCCCGGACGGCAACATGCTGGTCGAGGAGCCCAACGACCAGACCGCGCGGTACTGGAAGTTCTTCAACGACCTGCAGCAGATGGCGCTGTCCGAGGACGACACCCAGGTGTTCCTCGACGAGCTGCTCGGACGACTGGGAGAGGACGAATGAGATGAGTAGTGGGGGCGGCCTCTGCTGGCACAGGGGCCGCCCCGGCGGAAACACACCACCACCCACGGCCAGCAGGCAGAGGAGTCGAACCGCGGTCTCACGGTACCGCTGTCGCCGCACTCCCGGCCAGGCAAGTAATTCCGGTGTCGTAAGGGGGAAGGGCGTCGGGGGCGTCCGGAAGGAGACCGATCTTCATGCTGGAAACCGGGAAAAACGCGCTGTCACCAGGCAGGGCGCCGTGAACACACTGGACCCGGGCCCGCCGGTGACCCGGGTCATCTTCGCGGTCGACATCGAGGGGTCGACCAAGCAGAACAACACGATGAAGGCGGGCCTGCGGGCCGCCATGTACAAGATGGTGGAGCAGAGCCTGCGGCAGGCGGGCATCGGCGAGGACCACCACGAACCGTGGGTCGACCGCGGCGACAGCGTGCTGGTACTGGTCCGGCCGGTGGACGAGGTACCACGCACCGTGTTCCTCGCCAACGTGGTGCCGTCGCTGGAGGAGATGCTGGAACAGCACGCGGCCGGCGAACCCGGTCACCGCCTGCGGATGCGGGCCGTGCTGCACGCGGGCGAGGTGCACATCGACCGCTACGGCTGCTTCGGGGAAGCACTCGACATCGCCTTCCGCCTGCTCGACGCCCCGATGCTCAAGGAGCTGTTCCGCAGCACGGAGAACCCGTTGCTGCTGGCCGTCTCGGATGCCATCTACCAGGGCGTGGTCCGCCAGGGCTATCCCGGCATCGACGCGGCGTCGTTCACCCAGGCGCTCGAGGTCGAGGTGGCCGGCCAGCTGCACCGGGGCTGGGTCCAGGCCAAGGAACCACCGCAGCAGCGGCACGGCGGCGGTGGTGAGGACAAGGTGATCGACGTCAACCGCAAACGACTGTCCAGGGCCGTCGCACTCGCCGCCAAGCGGATGCAGTCGGCCTGAGCCAGGGGCATCCCTGAGTTCTCCCCGAGATCGGGCCGGAACAGGTGCACAGAAACCTGTGCACAACTAACTTTGCACTCATGTCCAGTCCGCCCGAGCCGGAGCAGGTCGACGACCCGGCCAAGCTCAAGGCCCTCACCCATCCGCGCCGCCTGCGGATCCTGACCGAACTCCGCCGCGGCCCGGCGACCGCCACCATGCTGGCCAGGGCCCTCGGGGAGAACAGCGGCGCCACCAGCTACCACCTGCGGCGGCTGGCCGAGCACGGGTACATCGAAGCGGCCGAAGAACCGGCGCGCGGGCGGGAACGCTGGTGGCGGCTCCGGCCGCACGACCTGCGCTTCCCGCCACGCAGCGAGCAGAGCCCGGCCCTGGCTGCCCAGGTCGACGAGTTCGGCCGCCAGAAGTTCCAGGCGGACCTCGACCTGTTCGCCGCGTTCCAGGCCCAGCGCGAGTCGATGGGCGACTGGGGCGACGTGCTGCCGTTCAGCCGCGGCACCCTGCACCTCACCCGCGACGAGGCCGTGCGCTTCTTCGAGGACTACCTCGACCTCTTCCGCCGCTACTGGCGTTCCGGCGAGGACGGCCCTCCGGACGCCAGGGCGCTGGCGGTGCGCTTCGTCGCGTTCCCGATCCCGGAACCGGAGGCGCCACTGGAGTGACCCAGCCACCCCGTGCCTCGGGCGGCCACCCGAGGCACGGGACCCACCTTCATTCGATGTGCACGAACCTCCTGGAAGGACCGCGGCCCCATGCTGCGCACCAGACGAACGGCGATCCTGCTCGCCGTGCTCGGAACACTGCTGTCCCTGTTCTCGTTCCCCGCCCAAGCCGGAGAACCGCCGCGGAACGAGGAAATCTCCTTTCCCAGCGGGGCGAAGACCCTGCACGGCTCGATCGTCGGCCCGCCACCGGACGGCACCCGGCGACCGGCGATGGTGCTCGTCCACGGCTCCGGCCGGGTGACCAGGGAGAAGGTGCGCCGCGAGGCGGAAGCCTTCGCCGCGCAGGGCGTGGTCACGCTGATCTACGACAAGGACCTCAGCGCGTACTCCACGGTCAGCCGCGACTTCTCCGCACTGGCCGACGACGCGGCGGCGGCGCTGGCCTACCTGCGCACCCGCCCGGAGGCCGACCCGGCGCGCACCGGGCTGTGGGGGCTGAGCGAGGGCGCCTGGGTGGCCCCGCTGGCCGCGACCCGCAGCGATCCGGCGTTCCTGGTCGTGGTCGGCGGCAACGGGGTCAGCCCGGTCCGCGCCCAGTCGTGGAGCTACCGCCGCTGGCTGGGGCACCAGGGGGTGACCGCGGACTCGGTACTGGACCTGGTCTCGGTCAAGGGAACCAAGATCGCGACCGCGGCGGGGCTCTTTCCCGAGGCCGACTACGACCCGGTGCCGTCCCTGCGGCAGCTGCGGATGCCGGTGCTCGGCATCTGGGGCGGCAAGGACAACCAGAGCCCGCCGGGTGAGGCGACCGCCATCTACGCCGACGCGCTGGTCGCGAACCCCAGCTACACCATGCGCGTGTTCCCCGAGGCGCACCACTCGCTGATCCGCACCACCACCGGCTTCGACCGGCTCGACGCGCTCGAACCCGGTTACCCCGAACTGGTCGGTTCCTGGGTGCACGGCCTGGCCGAGGGCGCTCCGCCGTCCACTTCGGACACACCGCCGGTGCAGGCGGAGCCTGCCGCGCCGCTGTCCCCGCCGGCCTGGTGGGAATCATTGTGGGTGCAGGGCATCGCGTTGCTCGCGCTGGTGGTCGCCTTCGCCGCGTACCCGCTGACCGCGCGGCCCCGCCGTGAAGGACTGGCCGCGGCGCGCTGGACCTCGGCGACCGGACTGCTGGCGGTGACCGGACTGCTGGTGTTCCTGGGAACGGTCGTGACGAGCAACGGGCAGGAGGTCGGCCCGGTTGTCCTGGGCAGGCCGCTGCTGTGGCTGGTGACGCAGCTGCTGGCGGTCGGCGCGCTGGTCTCGGCGGGCTTCACCGCGGCGGCCTGGCGCCGGTCGGGAGCGAGCCGGATCCGGCTCGGCCTGGTGCTCGGCGGCGCCGTACTGCTGATCCCGTGGGGCCTCTTCTGGGGACTGCTGCTGCCGTGACCCAGCCCTGGGCCGCCGAGCGGCCACTCGGCGGCCCAGGAAAACGGAGTATTCGATCGATGTGCACGAACCTCCGTACGCGAGTCTAAAGCAGCGGCGCCTTCTCCAGGGCGGCGCGCAACTGCTCCATGGCCTCGTCGGCGGTGCCGGTCAGGGTGCAGCCCGCGGCCAGCTTGTGCCCGCCACCGCCGAGGGAGACCGCCACCGCGGAGACGTCCAGCCGGCCGGCCGAGCGCAGTGAGACCGTCCATTCCGGACTCGGACCGGCCACCTCCTTCAGCACGATCGCCACCCCGGCCTCACCGACCGTGCGGACCACGTCGATCACGCCTTCGACCTCCTCGTACCGCACGGTCGCG
Source organism: Amycolatopsis sp. YIM 10 (assembly GCF_009429145.1). Taxonomy (GTDB): domain Bacteria; phylum Actinomycetota; class Actinomycetes; order Mycobacteriales; family Pseudonocardiaceae; genus Amycolatopsis. The sequence continues at coordinate 7,591,290 of NZ_CP045480.1, forward strand.
GCGAGGTCGGCGGTGACCGCGGTGTGCACCAGGCCGTGGCCCTGCGCGGCGTCCGGCTCGAACCGCGCGGCGGCGAGCACCGAGCCGAGCATGGCCAGCGCGGCGAACGGCCGCTCGTCGACCACCTCCCTGGTCAGCGCGGCCGGGTCGACCCCGGCTTCGAGCAGCCGGACCGCCATCCGGTGCGTGCCGGGCTTGGCGAGGCGGAACATCGCGGTGTCGGTGACCAGCCCGGCGTACAGGCAGCCGGCGGTCACCGCGTCCAGCTCCTCCCCCAAGGCGTCGAGCACCTTGAGCACCAGCACGACGGTGGCCTCGGCGTCGGTGTCGATCAGGTTCAGCGTGCCGAAGCCGGGGTTGGACGCGTGGTGGTCGATCACCAGCACCTCACCACCGGCGGCGCGGGTGGACTCGACCCGATCGGCCAGCGCGCCCAGCCGGGCCGCGCTGGCCACGTCCACGGTTACCAGCTGGGCGGTCTCCGCCGGCAGCTGGTCCTCGGGCACGAACAGGCCGCCGGGGTCGAGCGAGCGCAGGCTGTCCGGCAGCGCGGAACCACCGGAGTAGGACACGCGCACGGTCGCACCGCGGCGGCGCAGCACCCGGCCGAGGGCCAGCGCGCTGCCGAGCGTGTCGGCGTCGGGACGGACATGGGACAGGATGAGCACGTCGGCGGAGCCCCGGAGCAGGGCCGCGGCGCGATCGACGTCGAGCTGCGAGGTGGTCACCCCCGCAAGCTACGCTGTCGCGGATGTCCCAGTACGCGATCCTGGTGTATCCGTCGGCCAACCGGGTGTACACCGATTCCTCCCCGAAGCTGCTCCGCGCCGAGCTGGCCGTGTTCGGCGCGGCCGGGATCGCGGAGATCTCGGAGATCTCCGAGACCCGGATCGGCGGAGTCGGTTACCTCACCTTCACCACCGCCGAACCGCTCACCGAAGCCGACGTGGCCCGGTTGTCGAACCTCTCCGCGCTCTACGCGCTGTTCGAGGTGACCGGCGAGCTGCTGCGGCCACTGGTGGTGCACCGCGCCGACCGGCTCGACTCGGATCTGCTGACCATCCAGAAGTACCCCGGCAAAACGAACGAGCTGTTCACCAAGCTCCTGCTCAACGTCACCCTGCTCACCGCGGGCCGCGACTTCACCGAGCCGCTCGATCTGCTGGACCCGTTGTGCGGCCGGGGAACCACGCTCAACCAGGCGATGATGTACGGCTTCCACGGCACCGGGTTCGACGTGGACGGCAAGGACTTCGACGCCTACGAGATGTTCATCAAGACCTGGCTGCGGAACAAGCGGATCAAGCACACCGCGGAGACGGGTGCGTTGCGGCGCAACAAGGTCCGCCTCGGCCGGCGGCTGGAGATCGAGTACGGGCTGACCAACGAGCAGTACAAGGCGGGCGACACGCGGCGCCTGGCCGTCTACAACTGCGACACGCTCACCACCGACGAGCTGCTCCGCGCGAATTCCGTCGACCTGATCGTCACCGACGCGCCCTACGGCGTGCAGCACGGAAGCCACCGCGAAACCACGCTTTCGCGCAGCCCCAGCGATCTGCTCGCGGCCGCCGTTCCGGTGTGGAGCAGGGTGCTGCGCCAGGGCGGCGCGCTCGGCATCTCGTGGAACACCTACGTCACCAAACGCGAGGAACTCGCCGCGATCCTCACCCGCGCGGGCCTGGAGGTCCGCGAAGGCGGCCCGTTCGAGGAGTTCGAGCACCGGGTGGACCAGTCCATCGTGCGGGACCTGCTCGTCGCGCGGAAGCCGTAACGCGGGCGGTCTCTTCGTGGAAGCGGTCAACCGGACGTGGTCGCCGCGCGTTTCAGGGTGCGGATCACCGGGGCGGTTTCCAGGTGGTCGATCGCCTCGATGGTCGCGATCCGTTCGGTCAGGCAGGTGTAGAGCGCGTCGACGTCCCGGCACACGATCTTCGCGAGCAGGTTCGCCGGCCCCGTGGTGATCGCCGCGAGTGCGACCTCCGGTTGCCGCGCCAGTGCGCGGGCGGCGGTCACCAGGTGCGCCGGACGCACCGACAACCACAGGATCGCCTGGGCGTGGAAGCCGAGCACGGTCGCGTCCAGATCGATGTCCAGGTACAGGATCCCGCCCGCGCGCAACTGACCGACCCGCCGGCGCACGGTCGGTTCGGACCGCCCGGTGGCCGCGGCCAAGCCGGCGAAGGTGGTGCGGCCGTCCTGCTGGAGCGCGGTCAGCAGCTGCTCGTCACCGTCGATGTCCACTTCGGACGGAGACGGGCCGAAATCCGGGGTGAGGCGGGCGATCTGATCGTCGGTGAGCACACGCGCGCGGCCGTGCCAGCCGACCGGGCCACCGACGAACGAGCGCAGCAGGCAGTGCGCGGACACCGAAACCACCCGTGGTGTCTTCGGCAGTTGCCGCAACAGCAGGGCCTGCGGCGCGTCACCGCCCGGCGCGCGGATGACGCAGGAGATCTCGGTGCCGCCCGAGGTGAGCTGCACCCACGACGTGTCCGCCCGCCGGGCCAGTGCCCCGGCCACCGTCAGCGCGGTGTCCGGCGTGCAGCGCAGCCGCAGGAACCACTCCACCTGACCGAGCCGCCGCGCATCGGTCATGCCGACCACCCGAAGCACCCCGTTCGACCGCAGCCTGCGGTACCGCCTGGCCACCGTCTGCTGGGAGGTGCCGAGCACCGCCGCGACCTGGTTGAACGGGGCGCGGCCATCAACGTGCAGGGCATGGATGAGGGCGCGGTCGAGGTCGTCGAGCGTCATATTCCCGATGCTAACCCGGCTCAAATGGAACTATCCGTCAGTTGAATGTCGATATGCGGTCATGTCAGTCGGCAGAACCTAGCTTCGCGTACATGACAAGTCAGCTCTACCGCTGGCGGTGGCAGGCGCTCGCCGCGCTCCTGCTCGCCGAGGCGATGAACCTGCTCGACAGCACCGTGATGCCGGTGGCAGGCCCCGCGATCCGCGCGGACCTCGCGGTGGACGACGCCACGCTCCAGTGGCTGACCGCCGGCTACACGCTCCCGTTCGCCCTGCTCCTCATCACCGGCGGCAGGCTCGGCGACATCCTCGGCCGCCGCCGCGTGTTCGTCGCCGGAGTGCTCACCTTCGTGGTGTGCTCCGCGGTGTGCGCGGGCGCGCCGACCGCGGCGGTGCTGCTCGCCGCCCGCGCCGTGCAGGGCGCGAGCGCCGCGTTGATCATTCCGCAGACGTTCGGCCTGATCCGCGCGATGTTCAGCGGCACCGAGGTGGCGAAGGCGCTGGGCACCATCGGCCCGGTCATGGCGCTGTCCTCGCTGTGCGGGCCGATCGCCGGCGGCGCGCTCACCGACGCGGACCTCTTCGGCCTCGGCTGGCGGCCGGTGTTCCTGGTCAACGTGCCGCTGGGACTGGCTGTGCTCGCCGTCGCGCCGTTGATCCGCGAAGACCGCTCTCCCACCAGGCCACGGCTGGACCTCACCGGGACGCTGCTGGCCTCGACCGGGCTCGGACTGGTGGTGTTTCCCTTGGTGGAAGGCGGAAACCCCGGTCTGCCCGGCTGGACGTGGCTGTGCCTGGCGCTCGGGGTCGCGACGCTGGTCGTGTTCGCCCTTCACCAGCGAGGCCGGACCGACCCGCTCGTCGAACCAGGTCTGTTCCGCGGCAGGGTTTTCCCCGCGTCGCTGGCCGGTTCGCTGTTGTTCTTCACGGTGATGAACGGCCTGCTGTTCGTGCTGGTGCTGTTCCTTCAGCTCTCCCAGGGCAAAACCCCGTCCGGTGCGGCGCTCGCTCTGCTGCCGTGGTCGGCCGGGCTCGCGATCGGTTCATGGGTCGCGGGCGCGGTTCTCGTGCCGCGGTTCGGGCCGAAGGTGATGCGGGCCGGCCTGGTCCTGGTGCTCCTGGGGCTGGCGGGGATCGCGGTGTCGCTCACGGTGGTACCGCTGCTCGTCACCGGGATCGGCCTCGGACTGTTCACCGTGCCGTTCTTCGGCAACGCGCTGGCGGGCGTGGCCCCGCACGAAACCGGCTCGGCGTCCGGACTGCTCAACGCCGTGCAGCAACTCGGCGCGACCATCGGCGTCGCCCTGCTGGGCACCGTGTTCTTCCGCTCCGGCACCCATCCGGCGGTGCTCGTCGCGATCGGGCTGAGCACCGCCGTCCTGGCCCTCACCCTCGCGATGATCCCGCGAGCGGCGCCTAACCGATCCGCTCGCCGATGAAGCGGAGGACGTCCGGCAGGACGCTCTTCCAGTACTTCTCGGTGTGCCCGCCCGGCGACAACCGCGAGACCGCCGGACGCGCCGCCTGGATGTACCGGCGGGCCGCCCCGGCGAACGGGTCCTGCGTGCCGCACCAGACGCCCACCGGCACCGGGGCCGTCTCGTCGGCGTGCAACAGGGGTTCGTGTGACTCCCACTGGGCGCGATCGCGGAACACCTTGCGGGACCGCGCGTCACCCCAGCCGACGAACAACGCCGGGCTCACCGCGGCGGCGGCTCGCAAGGCGCGGTGGTCGCGGGCGTAGCGCAACGCGCCGAACGCCCCCATCGAAATGCCCATCACCGCCGACGGCACCCCGCCGGTGCGCAGGCCGAGGCCGCGGCGGGTCAGCCATTCGGGCAGCTCGCCGTTCAGCATGCGCTGCGGATCGTCGGACTCGTCGACCGCGATCCAGTAGTTGGCCCCGTCGACCGCGGCCACGGTGAACGGCGGCATACCCGCCCGCACCGCTTCGGTCAGCTTCGACGGCAACCCGAGGTCCACGAAGGTCTTCGCGCTGGAACCGCGCCCGTGCAACGCCAGGCAGACCGGCAACTCCGCCGCGGGCACGCCCTCCGGCGTGATCAGCACCAGGTCCAGCTCGGCCCCGCGCGCCGCCGAGAACACGCGGTCCACGGTGACCGGACCGGCCGGGGTCGGCGGAGCCGGGACCACCGGCGGTGCCACCGAGGTGGCCGGCGGATCAGCCGGTTCGGACGGGGCGCAGGCGGCAGCCGCGAGGGCGCCGCCGCCCAGCAGCAGCGCCCGTCGCGAAATGCCCTTGCCGGACAAGGAGGATCAGCGCGAAAGCTCGTCGTCGTCCACCCGCGGCGGGCGGTACGGGTCGGCTTCCCCGGCAGGCTGCGCCCCGGTCGCCCGGCGGGCCACCTCGGCGTCGGCCTCCCTCGCCTTGGCCAGCAGATCCTCGATCCGCTGCGCCTCCTCGGGAATGTTGTCGGTGACGAAGGTCAGCGTCGGGGTGTACCGGACGCCGGTCCCCTGCCCCACCTTCGACCGCAGCGCCCCGCGGGCGGACTCGAGCGCGGCAGCCGCACCCGCCATGTCCGGCGCGGAGTCCAGCGTCTCGCCGAGCACCGTGTAGTACACCGTCGCGTCATGCAGGTCCGCGGTGATCTTGGTGTCCGTGATCGTCACGTTCGCCAGCCGCGGATCCTTGATGTCGTGCTCGATGGCGGAGGCCACGATCTGGGAAATCCGCTTGGCGAGCTTGCGCGCGCGTGCCGGATCGGCCACGACGCACACCCCTTTCTAGTCTTCGGGTCCGATCAGCCGTCGCCGCACCGAGAGCAGTTCCAGCTCCGGGCGACCGGCTATCAGGCGTTCACAGGCATCGAGAACGTCCCGCACATGCTCGCTGTCGGCGGCCACCAGCGCCACTCCGACCAGCGCACGGCGGTGCAGGTCGAGGTGACCGGCCTCGGCGACCGACACCTCGAACCGCTTGCGCACGTCCGCGATCAGCGGGCGCACCACCGAGCGCTTCTGCTTGAGCGAGTGCACGTCCCCGAGCAACAGGTCGAACTCGAGCGCACCTACGTACATCTGCCCCTACCTGGTAGTGGGTCCCACGCGTGAACCGGCCGGGGACCGCCTTGCCCGTCCCCGGCCGGTGCCACACCTCAGGCGCGAGGCTTCTCGCGCTGCTCGTAGGTCTCGATGACGTCCTCGACCTTGATGTCGCTGTACGAGCCCAGGGTCAGACCACATTCGTAGCCGTCCCTGACCTCGACCACGTCGTCCTTGAACCGCCGCAGCGAGCTGACCGGCAGGTTCTCGGCGACCACGACGTTGTCGCGGATGAGGCGCGCCCTGGCGTTGCGGCGGATCTCGCCCGAGGTGACCAGGCAACCGGCGATGGTGCCGATCTTCGAGGACTTGAAGACCTCGCGGACCTCCGCCTTGCCCAGCTCGACCTCTTCGTACTCCGGCTTGAGCATGCCCTTGAGCGCCTGCTCGATCTCGTCGATCGCCTGGTAGATCACCGTGTAGTAGCGGACGTCCACGCCTTCACGCGTGGCCCGCTCGGTGGCCTTGCCCTGCGCCCGGACGTTGAAGCCCAGCACGATGGCGTCCGAAGCGGTCGCCAGGTCGATGTCGCTCTCGGTGACGCCACCGACGCCGCGGTGCACCACGTTGAGGTCGACGTCCTCACCCACGTCCAGCTGCAGCAAGGATGCTTCGAGCGCCTCGACGGTACCCGAGTTGTCACCCTTGATGATCAGGTTGAGGGTGTTGGTCTCCTTCAGCGCGGAGTCCAGGTCCTCCAGGCTGACGCGCTTCCGCTTCGCCGCGTTCTGGGCGTTGCGGATGCGGGCCTGGCGCCGCTCGGCGATCTGCCGCGCGACCCGGTCCTCGTCCACCACCAGGAAGGTGTCACCGGCACCGGGCACCGAGGTGAACCCGATGACCTGCACCGGACGCGAGGGCAGTGCCTCGGTGACGTCCACGTTGTGCTCGTCAACCATGCGGCGGACGCGGCCGTAGGCGTCGCCCGCCACCACCGAGTCGCCGACCCGCAGCGTTCCGCGCTGCACCAGCACCGTGGCCACCGGACCGCGACCGCGGTCCAGGTGCGCCTCGATCGCGACGCCCTGTGCCTCCATGTCCGGGTTGGCCCGGAGGTCCAGTGCGGCGTCCGCGGTGAGCAGGATCGCCTCGAGCAGGCCGTCGATGTTGATGTTCTGCCGCGCGGAGATCTCGACGAACATGGTGTCGCCGCCGTACTCCTCGGCCACCAGGTTGTACTCGGTGAGCTGCTGCCGGATCTTGTCCGGGTTCGCACCCTCCTTGTCGATCTTGTTGATCGCGACCACGATCGGCGCCTTGGCGGCCTGCGCGTGGTTGATCGCCTCGACCGTCTGCGGCATCACGCCGTCATCGGCGGCGACCACGATCACCGCGATGTCGGTGGAGTTCGCGCCACGGGCACGCATGGCGGTGAACGCCTCGTGACCCGGGGTGTCGATGAAGGTGATCAGCCGCGGCGTGCCCTCCAGCTCGGTCTCGATCTGGTAGGCGCCGATGTGCTGGGTGATGCCACCGGCTTCACTCTCGCGCACCTTCGTCTTCCGGATCGTGTCCAGCAGGCGGGTCTTACCGTGGTCGACGTGACCCATGATGGTCACCACCGGCGGCCTGACCTGCAGGTCCTCCTCGTCACCGGCGTCGTCGCCGTAGGTGATGTCGAAGGTCTCCAGCAGCTCGCGGTCCTCCTCCTCGGGGCTGACCACCTGGACGACGTAGTTCATCTCGGAGCCGAGCAGCTCGAGCACGTCCTCCGACACCGACTGCGTGGCGGTGACCATCTCACCGAGGTGGAACAGCACCTGCACCAGCGAAGCCGGGTTCGCGTCGATCTTGTCCGCGAAGTCGGTCAGCGAGGCACCGCGGGGCAGCCGGATGGTCTCACCGGAGCCCTTGGGCAGACGGACACCACCGACGCTGGGCGCCTGCATGTTGTCCATGTACTCCTGGCGCTTCTGCCGCTTCGACTTGCGGCCCTTGCGCGAGGGACCACCGGGACGGCCGAAGGCACCGGCCGTGCCGCCGCGGCCACCGGGGCCGCCACGGCCACCGCCGCCACCGCGGAAACCGCCACCACCGGCCGGGGCACCGCCGCCGGGGCGGAAGCCACCGCCGCCGCCACCGGGACCGCCGCCACCGGGACGGAAGCCACCGCCACCGCCACCGGGACCGCCGCGACCGCCACCGGGGCCGCCACGAGCGCCGCCACCGGGGCCGCCACGAGCGCCACCGCCGGGGCCACCGCGGCCGCCACCCGGCGCGGGGCGCTGGGTGCGGCCCGGCATCATGCCGGGGTTCGGACGCGGGGGCATGTTGCCCGGGTTCGGGCGGTTGCCCGCGGGACGGTCACCGGCGGGACGGTCCCCACCGGGACGCGGCGCGCGGTCGCCACCCGGACGCGGGGGACGGTCGCCACCGGACTGCCCGCCACCGGGACGCGGCCCGGACGGGCGCGGCGCGGGAGCGCCGGAGCCGACACCGAACGGGTTGTTGCCGACCCGCGGGGGACGCGGACCGGGCTTCGGGCCACCGGGCTTGGGGCCCTGCGGCTTCGGCGGGACCACCCCGGGAGAAGCCGCGGCGGGCGTCTCCGGCTTCGGGGCGGGCGGCGCCTGCTCGGCCGGAGCCGCCTTGGCCGCCGGGGCTTCCTGCTCCGGCTTCGGCTCGGGAGGCTGCGGCGACGCGGGTGCGGCCGGCGCGGCGGGCGCGGGCCGTGGGCCCGGACGCGGACCGGGGCCGGGACGCGAGCCGGAGGCGGCGGCCGGGCGCTGCTGCTGCGGCGCGGCCGGACGCTCCTGGGCGGGTGCCTGCGGCGCCGGGGCGGCGGGCTTCGGCGCCATCTTGGCCGGGCTCGGGCCCGGCTTCGCGCCGTTGGCGGGGCCGGGGAGCGGCTTCTTGCCGCCCTTGGCGCCGTCCTTCTTGGCGTAGGCGTCACGGACGCGGCGGGCCACCGGGGCCTCCACCGTCGACGACGCCGACTTCACGAATTCGCCCTGCTCCTTGAGCTTGGCGAGTACTTCCTTGCTGGTAACCCCGAGCTCCTTGGCGAGCTCGTGTACGCGGGCCTTGCCTGGCACAGCACTCCTGTTCTGGGGAGGCCGGCGGCAAGACCGCAGACCTCGTCCTATTGTCGCGCGTTCATGGCTTCAGCTTCACGGCTGACTCATGACGGGTCGACCTGCTTCCTTGAATCCACGCGGCACGGGTACGTCCCGCGCCGTTCCGGGCGGCGGGCTCCACTGGAGCCCGTCACCCGGTCACACCTGAGGTGAACTGCCGGAGCTGCGCCGCGTCGAGCGGCCCGGGCACCCGCAACGCCCTGGGGAACGCTCGCCGCCGCTCGGCCTTGGCCAGGCAGTCCGCGACCGGGTGCACCCAGGCACCCCGCCCCGGCATCCGCCGACGTTCGTCGGCGATCAGCCTGCCCTCGACCGCGACCACTCGCAGCAACTCACCGCGCGAAGCCCGCTCCCGGCAACCGACACACGTGCGCACCGGGTCTCCCCGGTGGCCGAGCGCGATTTCCGGTTCCGAGCTTCGAACCACTCCCAAGTCTAGCCCCTGGTCCTTCAGTCGGCGGAACCGGTTGTTGCCGGACGCGGAGTTGAGTCCTGATCGAGTCCTGTCGACTCCGCTTCCGCCGCCCCTTCGGGCGCCTCCGGAACGTCCTCGACTACCTCCTCGACCGCGTCCGGGGCGGAGTCGCTCCGGATGTCGATCCGCCACCCGGTCAGCCGCGCGGCGAGGCGGGCGTTCTGCCCCTCCTTGCCGATGGCCAGCGACAACTGGAAGTCCGGGACCACCACACGCGCGGTCTTGGCCCGTTCGTCCACCACTCGGACAGAGACAACCTTCGCCGGCGACAGCGCATTCCCGACGAAGCGAGCCGGGTCGTCGGAGTGGTCGATGATGTCGATCTTCTCGCCGGCCAGCTCGCTCATGACATTGCGCACACGGGCGCCGACCGGGCCGATGCAGGCGCCCTTGGCGTTCACCCCGGGCACCGTGGAGCGGACCGCGATCTTGGACCGGTGACCTGGCTCACGTGCCACCGCGGCGATCTCCACCGTGCCGTCGGCGATCTCCGGCACCTCCAGCGCGAAGAGCTTGCGCACCAGGTTCGGGTGGCTGCGCGAGAGCATGATCTGCGGGCCGCGCGCGCTGCGGGAGACCGCGTAGACGTAGGCCTTGATCCGGCTGCCGTGCTGGTAGGACTCACCGGCCACCTGCTCGGCCTGCGGCAGCACGCCCTCGGTGCCGCCGATCTGCACCACCACCATGCCCCGGGCGTTGGCCCGCGCGTCGCGCTGGATCACCCCGGCGACGATCTCGCCCTCCTTGGTGGCGAACTCGCCGAAGGTCTTCTCGTGCTCGGCGTCGCGCAGCCGCTGCAGGATGACCTGCCTGGCGGTGGTGGCGGCGATCCGGCCGAAGCCCTCGGGCGTGTCGTCCCATTCCTCGTCGACCTGACCGCTGTCGTCGAGGGTGTGCGCGAGCACGCGCACGTACCCGCTCTTGCGGTCGATGTCGATCCTGGCGTGCGGCTGGTGCCCCTCCGTGTGCTTGTAGGCGGTCAGCAGCGCGGTCTCGATGGCTTCCAGCACGGTGTCGAAGGGGATGTCCTTGTCCCGCTCGATCGCACGCAGCGCCGCGATGTCGACGTTCACTTCGACTCCTCCTCCGTAATGTCGCCGGTGTCGCCGGTGTCGGCTGTGTCGCTCTCGAGCAGCTTCAGCTCCTCGGCCGGCGGTTGCCGGAACTCGATCTCGATCACCGCTTTGGCGACGTCGGTGTACCGGACCGTGCGCAGCTGCCCGTCCACGAGCATGCGCGCGCCGTCCTCGTCGCAGTTCCCCACGCGGCCGACGAAGCCGGCTCCGTCGGCGGGGGTGACCCGGACCAGTCGGAACTTCGCGCGGCGCCAGTGCCGCGGCTTGCTCAGCGGGCGATCCACCCCCGGGGAGGTGACTTCCAGCGTGTACGCGCCCGCCAGCACGTGCTCCTGCTCGTCCAGCACGGCCGAAACGGTCCGGCTGACCTCGGCCACCTCATCCAACCCCACGCCGTCCTCGCCGTCGACGACGACCTTGACCAGCTTGCGTCGGCCCGCCTGCTGCACCTCGAGGGCATCGAGCTCGAAACCCGCGCCCGAAACGGCTTCGGCCACGATCGGCTCGAGCCGCCCGGCGAGTTCTCCTGCCACCTTGGCGCTCTCCTGTTCGGCTGTTCGGCTCAGTGATGGTCCAGCTTATCCGGTGCGCCGTCAGGCACGCATGAGCGCGGTCGGCATCGGCTTGCTGGCAGGATGGGGCGTCGTGAGATCAAGACCGACACCGCTGAGCCGGCGGAGCGTCCTGCGCGCGGGCGCGTTCCTCGGCACCGCCGCCGCGACCATGCCGCTGGCCGCCGCGTGCGGCCCCGGTTACGAAACCGCGCCGGACGAGCTGGCCCCGCTGCTGGCGCGGGCCCGTGCCGACGCCACCGCCGCCACCGCGCTCGCCTCGGCCGGCGGGGACGGCGCCGAGCTGGCCGAGCAGGTCGCCGCGGTGCGCACCGCGCAGGCGGACGCGCTGCAGTCCGAAGTGGACAGGCTCAACCGGCCCAAGTCGTCCACCGCACCCGACAGCGGGCAGGCGGCCGGGCTCGACGCGCTGAAGGACCGGCTGGAGCAGGCCCGCAAGGAGGCCGCGGACCTGGTGCCGACGCTGCCGCGGCACCGCGCCGGGCTGGTCGGGTCGGTGGCCGCGGGCTGCGCCGCGCTGCAGCAGCTCTCCCCCGGTCTCGGCGCGGGTGCCGCCGGGGACGACGTGGAGCCGCCGCAGACCGGGCAACTGCCCCCGGAGTCGGTGACCGCGGTGCAGGACGCGTTGTCGGCCGAGCACGCCGCGGTGTGGGTCTACGGGCTGGTCACCGCGTTCCTGCCGAACGACTTCCGCAGCGGGACCGACAACGGCGCGAGCGCGCACCGCGACCGCCGGGACGCCTGCGAGCGGATGCTGACCGCGGCCGGGGCGACCCCGGTCCCGACCGAGCCCGCCTACCTGCCGCCGAAGCCGGTGACCGACGCGAAGTCGGCGATGGCGCTGGTGGCCACCGCCGAAGCGGACGCGGCCGCGGCCTGGCGCGGGGTGCTCGAACGCACCGACGACACCGTGCTGCGGACGGTCGCGCTGCGTGCGCTGGTCGGCTCGGCCACGCGCGGCACGTCGTGGCGCAAGGAGGCGGGCGAGTCACCCGCCGCCGTCGCGCTGCCGGGGACCTAGGTCCCGGGGCGCAGGGCCTCGGACAGCCGCAGCGCGTCGGCCGTGACCCGCTTGAGCAGCGGGTCGTCCTTGTGCTTGTCGTAGAAGTCACCCTCGACGATGGTCACCTCGGCGCCGCTGGCCTTGGACTCGTAGTTGCCCTTGGCCACCTCGGGCGCCTTGGGCAGCTTGGCGGTGCCGTCGCGGAGCAGGTCGTTGATGTTGCCGGTGTTGTCGGTGTCGGTGACCGCCTTGAGCTGGGCGGCCAGTTCCGGGTCCGGCATGGTGACCAGCACCACCGAGACCAGCGCCCGCGCGCCCTCACCGGCGTTGGTCACGTACAGCGCGCGCACCACCCGCTGGCAGGGGTGCTCGGCGAACCAGCGCTTGATCTCGCCGTAGGCGTTCCCGGCGCAGTCGGTGCTGGTCACCGGGCCCGCCACGCGCTCGTACTTGAACTCGCCGGAGACCAGCGGGTCCGGTTGGGCCTGGATCTCGGGCTCGGCCTCGTACCGGATCAGCCACCAGACCAGCCCGGACACCAGCGCGACGAGCACCAGGCCGAGACCCTTGAACACGGGACCGCCGAACAGCGAACCGGACGGCGGGAACGACCGCCGGTCAGGGGGCGGCGCGGACTGCCCGACGCGCGGTAGCGGCGCGGTGTCGCTCGCGGCGTCACCACCGGGGTAGGAGAAGTTGGCACCAACCACGAGGTGTCACGGTAACCGACGTCCCACTCCGATGGTCACTCGAACGGGCGCAGCGCCTTCAACACCAGCTCACAGTCCTCCGCGGAGTTGTAGAGATGGAAGCCGAGCCGGGTCCGCCCGGCCCGTTTGCTGCACACCACCCCGGCCTCGCCGAGCTGGGCGGGAGCCTCCGGCTGCGGCAGCGAGACGATCGCGCTGCCCCGCTCCGGGAGGCCGAGTCCGGCCAGCACCGAGTCGGCCAGCTTCACGCAGTGCGCCCGCACCTGCTCCAGGTCCAGCGAGGCGAGATAGGGCAGGGTGACCGCGGCGCCGACGTGCGAGAGCCAGGTCGGGGACAGGTCCAGCGAGCGCGGGCCGTCGGCCAGGCGCATCGGCAAGCCGTAGACGGTCTCCCACGGGTTGCCACCCGCGTACCAGTTCGCGCCGTGCGGCACCGTGCGCTCCAGCGCGCGCGGGTGCACCGCGATCCAGGCGGCCCCGCGCGGGGCCATCAGGAACTTGTAGCAGGCCGAGACCACCCAGTCCGCCCAGCCGAGGTCGAGCGGCTGCCAGCCGATGGCCTGCGTCGCGTCGAGCAGCACCGGGACGCCGGTGGCGCGCAGCGCGTCGAGGTCGGCGTAGCGGCCGTCGGCGGACTGGACCACGCTCACCGCGACCAGGTCGTGGCCCGCCGCGCGGTCCGCGAGATCGGCCAGTGGCGCCTCGGTGACCGTGACACCACGCCGTTCCTGCGCCGCGAAGGGAAAGGTCACGCTGGTGAAGTCGCCCTCGGCGACGAGCACCTTCGCCCCGTCGGGCAGTCCGGCGGCGACCATCGAGATCAGCTGCGAAACCGTGGTGCCGGTACCGACCCGCTCGGCCTCGACGCCGATCAGCCGCGCGAAACCGTCCCGCGACGCCGCCACCACCGCGTCGAAGTCCGGCGGCCGGTCCGCGCCACGGCGCCAGCGGGCCACGGCTTCGGCCACCGCGTCGGCGGCCGAAGCCGGGGGCACCCCGATGCTCGGCGTGTTCAGGTACCCGGCCGGAACGTCGAACTGTTCCCCGAAAGCAGTGCGCATACCGTCAATCTAGCCACGTTCCAGGAACGGCCCGAGCAGTTCCGGCACCGCCTCGTCGGCGAAGGCCAGGCCCTCGCTCTCGGCCGCGTCGAGCACGGCGTAACCACCGGACCCGGCGGCCGTGGTGGCGGTCAGCGTGATCAGCCCGGCGCGCCGCTGGAAGATCGACTGCTTGACCGTCCAGCCGATCACGCCCTCGCGTTGCAGCGCCACCGTGGCCCGCCGCACCGTACCGGCCCTGGCCACCAGGTAGTCCCCCGAAATGGCGTGGCCGAGCGACTTGTAGGCGTCGACGGCCAGCACCACCGCGATCGGCAGGCCGAGCACCGCGGCGATCCACGCGAGGTGCAGCAGCACGTCGGTGAGCAGCAGGCCGAGCACGGCGAGAACGGCCACCAGCACCACCACGGTGCCGATCGCCCACCGCAGCCGCCGTCCGCGGGCGGCGAGCGGGTGCCCGATCAACTGGGCCGCCTCGGTCGGCGACTTCCGCTCCCGCAGCACCACCGCGGCGATGTGGTCGGCCAGTTCCTTGGGCGCGGCGGGCAGCAGCGTCTTGTTGTCGGTCTTGTCGTCCTCCTGGCGCTGCACCATGCCGGTGGCCACGGCGTCCACCCTGGCCGCGCCGGCCAGCCGGACGCCGAGCGGTTCGACCACCTCGACCCCGCGCAGCCGCCGCTCCTCGAGCGAGATCGAGCGCGTGGTCAGCAGCCCGCGGCGCACCCGCAGCGTGCCGCCCGGCTCGCGTTCGAGGTGGTAGTTCCACCACATCTCGACGAACAGCGCGAGCGAGCCGACAAAGCCGACCACCAGCAGGATGCCCGCGAGCACCAGGATCGCCAGCACCAGCGGGAAACCGCGGAACAGGTCGATCATCCAGCGGACGAAGCCGTCCTGGATGCCGATCCAGTCCGACACCTGCATCACCGCGCCACCGGCGGCCAGGCCGAGCGCGGGCACCAGGAAGGAGATCGGCGCGTACCGGATCCAGGCCGGGTCGAGCCGGGCGAGCGTGCCGTCCACCCCGGGTCGCTCGTCCACTGTGGACTCACGCGCCAGCAGTTCACGGCGCAGCCGGTCGGCCTCGGTTTTGGTGACCGGGTTCAGCACCAGCGTGCTCTCCCCGCCCTGGCGCTGCTCCCCGGTGCCGATCTTCACCGAGACCAGTCCGAAGATCCGCAGCAGCGGGTTCGCGGTCAGGTCCACGTTGCGGATGCGCTCCCTGGCCAGCGACCGGCGTTTCACCAGCAGCAGCCCGGTGTGCAGTTCGGCGCGCTCGGGGCCGACGCGGTAACGCGTCTTGAGCCAGCGCACGTAGTCCGCCGCGGTGCCGCCGAGCACCAGCAGCGCGGCCGCGGGCAGCACCCAGGCCAGCGCGACGCCGAGCCCGTTGCCCGCCGCGATCCCGATCCCGGTCGGCACCCCCGCGCCGACGGCGACCCCGGCCAGCACCAGCGCGCTCACGTAGATCGTGCGGCGGTCGAGCCTGCGCCACGATTCGGTGGCCTCCTCGGGCACGGTGGGCACAGCGGCCTCGGCGGACCCGGCGGGCCCAGCGGACCCGGCGGACCCAGCGGACCCGGCGGGCCCAGCGGACCCGGCGGACCCGGCGGACCCAGCGGACCCGGCGGACCCAGCGGGCCCAGCGGACCCGGCGGACCCGGCGGACCCAGCGGGCCCAGTGGGCTCGGCGGACCCGGCGGGCCTCGTGGGCTCGGCAGTCTCGGTCAGCTCGGCTGTCTCGGCAGTCTCGGCGGACCCGGTGGGCTTGATGGGCTCGGTCATGTGGCGTCACCCGGCGTGGCCTGGGTGGTTTCGGTGAGCTGCTGGGCCAGGTCCGCGGCGAGTTCGTGGTCCAGCCCCTCGATCTTGATCGGGCCCTTCGACGACGCGGTGGTCACCGTGACCGTGGCCAGCTTGAAGCCCTGCTCCAGCGGACCGCGCACGGTGTCCACGGTCTGGATCCGTGACATCGGCGCCACGCGCCACTCCTGCCAGAAATACCCGGTGCGCACGTAGACCGCGGTGTCGGTGACCTCCCAGCGGTGCACGCGGTACCACCACAACGGCATCAGCACCACGAACGGCAACGCGATCACCCCCAGCACCACCGCGGGCAGCAGCAGCCAGAACCGCGCCCCGCTGATCAGCAGGCCCAGCACCACCAGCACGGCCACCGGGACGGCGAAGGTCAGCGCCCACTGCGCGCGCCACCACCCGACCACCCGTGGATTCAGTTCGTTGCTCGGCGGCCGCAGCCGCACCGTCCCCGACATGGAATTGCCCCTGTCCCCATGTTTACAATGCGATCGCATGGTAAACGAGGGGTGAGCGGCCGGGCAACGCGGCCACCGCGCAGTGGCAGGGGGAACGGTTTGCCGAAGAAGGTGGACCCCGACGAGCGCCGCGGCCTGATCGCCAGGGCGCTGGTGCGCCTGGCGACCGAGCGCGGGCTGGAGGCGGTGAGCCTGCGGCAGGTGGCCACCGAAGCCGGGCTGTCCATGGGCGCGGTGCAGCACTACTTCCGCACCAAGGACGAGATGCTGCTCTACGCGCTGCAGTACCAGAGCGCCGAACGCGACCGGCGGATCACCGAGCGGGTGCTGGCCATCGCCGAGCACCCCTCCCCCAAGGACATCGTGCGCACCTGCCTGGCCGAACTGCTGCCGGTGGACGAGGTGACCCGCGCCGAGCAGCTGATCGAGACCGCTTTTTTCATCCGCGCGCTGACCGAGCCGGAGATGCGCCAGGTGATCACCGAAGGCACCCCGAAGCTGATCGACTTCTTCGCCGGGCTGCTGCGGACCGCGCAGGCCGCCGGGGACGTGGCCGCCGACCGCGATCCGGTGCAGGAGGCGCGTCTGCTCTGGAGCATGGTCGACTCCCTGCGCACCTCGGTGATCCTGGAGGAGTGCTCGGCCGACGAGGTGCTGACCACCATCGACTACTACCTCGACCGGTTGTTCCGGCCGCGCTCGAAGCTCGCCGTCGTGGTGGTCGACTGCCCCGACCCCCGGGCACTCGCGCCGTTCTACGAAAAACTGCTGGGGGCCGAGCGGACCAAGGACGGCCCGGACTCCGTGGAACTGGCGCTCGGCGGTGAGCAGCCCGCACTGGCCCTGCACCGGACCGAGCACTACCTCCGCCCGGACTGGGCCACCGGCGAGCCCGCCCAGCAACTGCACCTCGACCTGCTGGTGGCCGATCTGGACGAGGCGGAGCGTGAGGTGCTCGCGCTCGGCGGGCAGCTGCTCGACGGCTCCGACAAGCCCATCGGCTACCGCGTGTACGCCGATCCGGCCGGCCACCCGTTCTGCCTGGTCACCCCGGAAGGGCTCGGCTGATCAGCCGCCGCCGTCGCCGCCCGACGCGGCCGCGGCGCGCACCTGGCGCAGTTCGCGGAACACCTTGCGCAGCGCCGGAATCGCCGCGCCACCACGTTCCTCCAGCTCCCGCAGCCGCGCCTTGCACCGCCGCCGGTCCCGGCCGGAAACCACGCCCTTCAGTTCGACGGCGGCCACCAGCGCGACCAGCGCGGCGTCCTCACGGGGAACGCGCGACACCGGCGCGTCACCTCGAAGCGCTTTGTCGACAGTGGCGTGCAGATCCCGCACCAGCGCGGTGTTCCGCAGGGTGATCCGGCGCCGCCCGAAGAACCGCGAGCGCTCCACCCGGATCAGGTGCGCCTCGGAAAGCTGTTCCTCCACCGAATCCAGCGCGCGCCGGTAGTCCTTGCGCACCCAGTGCCGCCATTTGCGCGGATCGCTCTCGACGACCTGCCCGAGCACCTCGTCGAGCACGGCGTCCCCGGTGGAACCACCGGGCACCGCACCGGCCACGCCGTCGTGGTCGGCCACCCGGCCCCGCAGCAGCAGATCGGTCAGCGCGGCGGCCCGGACCAGATACCCCACCCGTTGCCGGTCCGGCAGCCGATCCCCGCGGCAGGCCAGCAGATAGGCCTTGGCAGGCAAGGATAACTCGATCTTGTCGGTCACTGGCTCCTCATTCCCGGCCGCAGCCGCGCTCGGTGCCGAAGTATTCCACCGACGCGCCGGTCGGCACAGTCATCGGGCGTCCCTGGTGACGAGCACGTGGCGGGTGACCGTCCACAGCAGACCGATCCAGGCCGCCATCACCAGCCCGGCCGCCCACAGCGGCAGGTTCTGCGTGCCGTTGCCGGTGAACGCGTCCGCGGTGGCCGACGGCAGGAACCGCAGCACGTGGGTGTGCACCCAGTCCGGCAGCATCGGGCCGAGGATCGCGGGCAGGTAGACCAGGCCGAGCAGGGTGGCGATGGCCCCGGCGGCACTGCGCAGCAGCACCGCGACCAGCACGCCGAGCAGGCTGAACAAGACGATCTGCAGGGCCCAGCCGAACACGGTCCGCAGCACACCGGGATCACCGAAGCCCGCGTACGGCACCCCGGCGCCGGCGAAGATGCCCTGGCTCACCAGGAACGCGGCCACCGCGCAGAACAGCCCGCCGACCGCCGCCACCGCGCCGACCACCAGCACCTTGGCGGCCAGGAACCGCCCGCGCCGCGCGGTGATCGCCAGCGAGACCGCGATCATCCGGCTGGCGAACTCGGACGCGGTGGCGTTGACCGCGAGCACGATGAACGGGATCAGCACCAGCCCGAGCGCGAACAGCCCGCTGCCGACCGGGTCGAACGCGAGCTTTTCGGGCGGGCTGAGCGTGTCGTGCCCGGCGGCGACCGCGGTGGCGAACAACGCGGTCAGCCCGATCGCCAGCACCACCGCCACCACCAGGGTCAGCCAGGAGGACCGGACCGAGCGCAGTTTGGTCCACTCGCTCGCGATCGTCGCTCCCGGACGCGGTGCCATCACCGGCTCCCTTCTTCGGTCAGCGCCCGCGCGGTCTCGGCGACTTCGGCGGAGTACTGCGCGGAGCCCGCGGTCAGTTCCAGGAACGCGGCTTCGAGGCTGGCGCGGACGGTGGTCAGTTCGTGCACGGGAATGCGCTGCGCGAGCGCGAAGTCGCCGATCCACGGCGCGGCGAGCCCGGTCACCACCAGGTCGCCGTCCGGCTCCCGGCGGACCCGGCCGCCGTGCTCGCCGAGCAATCCGCCGAGCCGCGCGGCCTCCGGGGTCCGCACCCGCACGTGGGCGTGTGCGCTGCGCGAGGTCAGTTCGGTGATCGGCAGGTCGGCGATCAGCTTCCCGCGCCCGATGACCAGCACGTGGTCGGCGGTCTCCTCCATCTCGTTCATCAGGTGGCTGGAAACAAAAACCGTGCGGCCCTCCGCCGCCAGCTCGCGCATCAGCGTGCGGATCCACTGGATGCCCTCGGGATCGAGGCCGTTGACCGGTTCGTCGAACAGCAGCGTGGCCGGGTCGCCCAGCAGCGCGCCGGCGATGCCGAGGCGCTGTGACATGCCGAGCGAGAAGTCCCCGGCCCGCCTGCCCGCCACCGCGGTGAGCCCGACCTGGTCGAGCACCTCGTCCACCCGGCGCACCGGGATCCCGCCCGCCTGCGCCATCCACTTCAGGTGCGCGTGCGCGCTGCGTCCACTGTGGACAGCCTTGGCGTCGAGCACGGCACCGATCTCCCTCGGTGGCGCCGGTATGTCCGCATAGGACCGGCCGCCGATGGTCACCGTGCCGCGGCTGGGCCGGTCGAGGCCGAGCACCATTCGCATGGTGGTGGACTTCCCGGCCCCGTTCGGGCCGAGGAAGCCGGTGACCACCCCCGGCCGGACGTCGAACGACAGGCCGTCCACCGCGGTGGTGCCGCCGAAGGTCTTGACTAGTTCCCTCACTTCGATCACCTGCTCAGCAGACCGCGCGGCGGGGTTGCACCGATACCGCGCTTGGCGGGCAACCGGATCAACTTTGGTTGATCGGGGAACGGCCGGAAGTGGGCAGCGGGCCGGACCGGTGCTCGCTACCGTGAGCTGGTGCGCCGGCCTTCCAAAACCGACCTGATCTCGCTCGCGGTCACCTCGCTGGCACTGTCCGGACTGGACGTCGCGCTCTACGCGGCCGGGCAGCGGACCAGCGGCTGGGCCGGTCCGCACGCATGGCTGGCGCTCCAGCTGGTGCTCGACCTCTCACTGCTGGTGGTGTGGCGCTTCCCGCGCACGGTGTTCGGCCTCGGCGTGGGCGGGGCGGTGGCGATGCTGGTGGCCGACCTGTTCGCGCCGGGCCTGCTGTCCCCGCTCGACCCGTTGACGCTGGCCACCGTGCCCACCGTCACGCCGGTGCTGGTGGTGGCGATGGTCCGGGTGCTGGACCGGCGGACGGCGCTGATCCTGACCGGGGTGCTGGCGGTGATCGCCACCCGTGCCTGGACGCCGAGCTGGGACATCACGCCGTTCGGACTGGTCAACACCGTGCTGCCGGCGCTGCTGATCCTCTACGTGGACGCGCGCAAGCAGTTGCTCCAGTCGCTCCGGGACCGGGCGGAACGCGCGGAACGCGAGCAGGCGCTGCTGGCCGAGCGGGCGCGGGCGCAGGAACGGCGGCGGCTGGCCGCGGAGATGCACGACGTGGTGACCCACCAGCTCAGCCTGATGGTGCTGCACGCCGGTGCGCTCGGGGTCAGTTCGGCGGAGGAGCCGGTGCGCGCGGCCGCCGAGGAAATCCGCGCCGCGGGCACCAGGGCGCTCGACGAACTGCGGGACCTGGTCGGCGTGCTGCACACCGGTCAGTCCGAAATGGACAGAAAGGGTGAGCGGCGGGTCGACGCGGCGGCCGACATCGCCGCGCTGGAAGCACTGGCCGCGGAATCCGCGTCGGTCGGCGTCGAGGTCCGGCTCGATCTCGACGGTGATCCCGCCCAGCTCTCACCGACGATTTCCCGTACCGCGCACCGGATCGTGCAGGAAGCGCTGACCAACGTGCGCAAGCACGCGCCGGGAGCCGTGGTGGACACCGGAATCCGCTACTCCGCCGACGGGGTGCGGATCAGCGTGCGCAACGGCCCGGCGTCGGCGCGGCCGGACCCGGTGCTCGCCGAGAGCGGTTCCGGGGCGGGACTGGCCGGCTTGCGGCAGCGCGCGGATCTGCTCGGCGGCTCGCTGCGGGCGGGGCCGCTGCCGGGTGGCGGCTTCGAAGTCGGTGCGATACTGCCCGCGTACGTTCCCACGGCAGAGGGTGCACGGAATGATCCGGGTAGTCGTCGTCGATGACGAGCCGATGGTGTGCGCGCACCTGAAGACGATCCTGTCCTCGGCCGCGGACATCGAGGTCGCCGGTTCCGCGGCCGACGGCGCGGAGGCGGTGGAGGCGGTCATCCGGCACCGGCCGCGGGTGGTGCTGATGGACCTGCGCATGCCCGGCGTCGACGGCCTGACCGCGATCGAGCGCATCGCCGAACTGCCCGACCCGCCCGCCGTGGTCGCGCTGACCACCTTCGACGCCGACAGCTACGTCATCCGCGCCCTGCGTGCCGGTGCGGCGGGCTTCCTGGTGAAGTCGACCCCGCCGGAGGACCTGATCGGCCTGGTCCGGGTGGCCGCCGACGGGCACACCGTGCTCTCGCCGGAGGCCGCGCGCCGCCTGGTCGCCGCGTCGGCCGGGGAGCAGCACCGGGCCGAGCGGGCGCGCGACCGGATCTCGGTGCTGTCCGAGCGGGAGGTCCAGGTGCTCGGCTGCCTCGGCTCCGGACTGTCCAATGCGGACATCGCGGCCCGGCTGCACCTCTCGGAGTCGACGGTGAAGAGCTACGTCTCGCGGATGCTGGTGAAGCTGGACTGCGCGAACCGAACCCAGGCGGGCCTGCTGGCCCACGAAGCGGGCCTACTTCCCTGACCGGGCCGCCTTCACGGCGTCGGCGCGGTCGTAGGCTTCCCGCGCGGCGGCCACCCGGTCCATGTGCTGGGTGGCCCACTTCGTGAGCACCGCGAGCGGCTCGGCCAGGTCGCGTCCCAGGTCGGTCAGCTCGTACTCCACCCGCGGCGGGATCTCCGGATACATGCGCCGCGCCAGGATGCCGTCGCGGACCAGGGCGCGCAGGGTCTGGGTGAGCATCTTCTGCGAGATGCCCGACACCCGCTTCCCGATCTCGGTGAACCGCAGCGGCCCGCCGCCCAGCACGCCCACGATCAACACGGTCCACTGGTCCCCGATGCGGTCGAGCAGCTGCCGCGTCGGGCAGTCGCGGTCGTACGGATCCGGTATCACGAAGGTCATACCCAATACTCTCCCACAGAGAGTTACAGACTTCAAAGTCATTACTCTCCGAACGGAATCAATGGCGGGCCGGCCCCGTTGACCAGGGCGAACAGGCACCGACACTGAGGAGCACAACATGACGATCGTGGTGACCGGGGCGACCGGCCAGCTGGGCCGGCTGGTGGTCGAGCACCTGCTCAAGCGGGTGGACGCGAGCGAGATCGCGGTGAGCGTCCGTGAACCGGCCAAGGCCGCGGATCTCGGCGTCGACGTCCGGCAGGGCGACTTCGACCGGCCGGAGACCCTCGACCAGGCCTTCGCCGGTGCCGACAAGGTGCTGTTCATCTCCACCGGCGACGTCTCCGACCACCGCGTCACCCAGCACGGGAACGCGATCGAGGCGGCCAAGCGCGCCGGGGTGCGGCACGTTTTCTACACCTCGCTGACCAAGGCGGACTCCAGCAGCATGCTGCTCGCCCGCACCCACGGTCCGACCGAGGAACTGCTCAAGGCGAGCGGCCTGACCTACACCATCCTGCGCAACAACTGGTACCTGGAGAACGATCTCGGCACCATCGCCGCGGCGCTGGCCACCGGCACGCTGGCCAGCTCGGCCGGCGACGGCCGGACCGCCCCGGTGACCCGCGCGGAGTACGCCGAGGCGGCGGCGGTCGCGCTGACCACCGGCGGCCACGAGAACGCCGTCTACGAGCTGGGCTCGCCGGTCACCTACTCCTACGCGGACTGGGCGGCGGCGCTGAGCGAGGCCACCGGCCGCGAGATCACCTTCACCGCGCTCACCGACGAGCAGGCCGAGGAGCAGCTCACCGCGGCCGGGCTGCCCGCGCCGCTGGTCGGCGTGCTGGTCGACTCGAACCGGGGCATCGCCGCCGGGGACCTGGCGCTCGCCGCGCCGGACCTGGCCAAGCTGATCGGCCGCGAGCCGGTGACCCTGCGCGAGTGGGTCGCGGCTCAGGCCGCTTCGAGCAGCGCGGAGTAGAGCACCCGCAGGTGGCGCCGGGCGCGGGCCCAGCGCGCGTCCAGCTCGGCCTGGTCGCGGGTCGCCCAGCTGGCGATCAGGATCCCGCGCACGGTGTCCATCGCGGTGTAGACCGCGGGCAGGAACTCGGGGTGCCCGGCGTAACCCGGCAGCAGCGCCTTGCCGAACTCGACCAGGCTCGAGGTGGCGATCGGCTCCACCGCGGACATCTGGCGCCGCAGGTCGGGGTCGGTGCGCGAGGCCACCCACAGCTCGACGGTGGCCGAGAACACCGGCCCCTGGTGCATCTCCCACATCAGCTGCAGCGCGTCACCGACCGGATCGGCCGACGCCTTCAGCCGGTCGATCTCGGCCATCGCCACCTCGGTGCGCTTGGCCGCCAGGTGCCGGATCGCCGAGGTGACCAGATCGGCCTTGGTCGGGAAGTGGTGCACCTGGGCGCCACGGGTGACCCCGGCGCGCTCGGCCACCCTGGTGGTCGTCGTGCCGGCGTACCCGTGCTCGACCAGGCAGTCGACGGTGGCGTCGAGCAGGCGCCGGCGCATGGCGGCGCTGCGTTCCTCCTGGGTCCGGCGTTCCGCGGTCGGCATGCGGTGACTCTATGCGGTCGCCCCCGCGCCCAGCCCGGCGACCACCTTGGCGTGGAAGTAACCGAAGAACCAGCGGTAGAACCAGCCGGTGCCGGGGATCTTCGGGGTGAATTCGCAGTGCCAGTGCAGTTCGGTGCCGCCGCCGACCGGGGTCAGCGTGGCGTCCACCCGGTAGTCCCGCAGCGGAAGCCCTCGTAGCAGTGTGTAGCTGAACCGGCGATCGGGTTCCAGCTCGACGATCTGCTCGTAGCTGGCGAACGGCGGCGTCCGGAACAACCGGATCGCGCCGACGCCTTCGGGTTCGGTCTCCCCCGGCCGGTACAGCTCGAAGGAGCCCAGCGGGGTCAGCTCCGGCCACCGGGCCCCTTCACGCAGCACCGCGTAGAGCTGCGCGGGCGTGACGGGGAACTCGGCTCGGACGTCGATCACCTTGCGCGCCATGCGGTTCATAATGCCCGGCCGACCCCGGCGCGGGAGCGGACCCGCAGTTTTCGCAGT
Source organism: Amycolatopsis sp. YIM 10 (assembly GCF_009429145.1). Classification (GTDB taxonomy): domain Bacteria; phylum Actinomycetota; class Actinomycetes; order Mycobacteriales; family Pseudonocardiaceae; genus Amycolatopsis. Next base: position 7,615,310 of record NZ_CP045480.1, read on the forward strand.
ACTCGCGACACATGCGTCTCCACCGTCTTCTCACTGATCACCAGTTGCTCCGCGATCTCCCGGTTGGTGCGCCCGGCCGCCACCAGCTGCGCGATCTCGTGTTCCCGGTTGCTCAACCCGGCACCGGAACCGTGGGCCGGCCGCGGCACCCGGCGCCCGAACCGGCGCAGCTCGCGCACCGCGTGGTCGCGGTAGCGGTAGGCGCCCAGCGCGGCCAGGTCCCGTTCCGCGCGCAGCAGTTCGGCCAGGCCGCGGTCCCGGTCACCGTTCGCGGCCAGCGCCCGTCCGGCGACGATGCGCGCCTGCCCGGCCCGCACCTGGCAGCCCGCCGTTCCGGCCAGGCCGAGCGCGGTGAAGGCGGCGTCGGCGGCCGCGTCGAACTCCGCCGAATCCAGCAGCACCAACGCTTCCGCGTACCGCACGACCGACTGGCGCGAGGCCAGCGGGATCCCGTCCACCGCCTCGCGGGCCTGCCCGAGCAGGTGGCCGGCCCCCGGCCGGTCCCCGGCCGCCAGCGCCGCCGTGATCAGCACCAGGTGCAATCGCGGCCACCACGGCCGGTCCACCAGTTCGAAGTTCCCGGTCGTCTCCAGCAGCACCGGTTCCACGTCGGCGAAGCGCCCGGCTGCCTGCAACGCTTCCGCGTACCCGACGCCCGCGTCGCCCAGCAGCGCCGCCGCCCCGGTGTCACGGCCGATCGCCAGCGCCTCCTCCGCCGACGCCACCGCGGCGCTCACCTCGCCGCGCCACACCTGCGCGCGAGTGCTCACGCACAACGCGAGCGCCGCGCCGTACCGGTTTCCCCCGCCGCGGCACAGTTCGTACGCCTCGGTCGCGTCCTCGAGCGTTTCCACCGGACGGCCTCGCGACGCGTGCGCGGCAGCGCGTGCGGTCCAGAGCAGGGGCGCGACCAGTGCCTGCCCGGACGACCTGGCCAGGTCGAGCCCGCGCGTGGCGTGCCGGATCGCGTCGTCCGGCCGGTCCAGGTCCTGTTCGGCCCGCGCCAGTGGCAGGCAGGCGTCGAGCCGGGTCAGCAGCAGTTCGTCGGTCATCGCGTCGAACCTCGCGGCCGCGCGGTCGACGGTCGCGATGGCCTCCTCGATCCGGCCCAGCGCGTACTGCCCGTGCGCCAGCAGCGCGGTCGCCAGCACGTGGGCGGGCCCGTCGGCGGCGAGCGCCAGGTCCGCGTGCCGCTCGACTTCCGCGTGGTCGGCGCGGATCAGCGCGGTGCTCGCCAGTTCGGCGTGCAACGCGGCCCGGCACACGACCAGTTCCCTCGGCACCACGCGGAGTTCGCGGTCCAGGAGCGCCCGTGCCCGGTCGTGCCGTCCCGAAGCGCACTCGACGAACGACCGGAAGGCGACGAGTTCCGTCCTGGCCGGTGACGGCCGGGTCAGCGTGAGCAGCTCGTCCGCCGCCCGCCTGCTCTCGTCGATCAGGCCCGCCGCACCCGCGCACAAAGCCAGGCGGGTCAACAGTTCCTGGCGCCGGGAACGGTGCACCTCCCCGTTCGGCAACAGGTCCAGTGCCGCGCCGAACCAGCGCGCGGCTTCGGCTGGCAACGCCGCCTTTCCCGCGTCCGCCAGCAGTTCCACCGCCACCAGATCACCGGCCACCGCGCTGCGCTCGACGTGTTCCGCGATGGCCGCCACGCCCGCCCCGCGCCGGGCGAGGATTTCGGCGGCACGGGCGTGGGCCGCGCGCCGCCACCCGGGCCCCGCCGTCTGGTGCACGGCCCGGCGCACGATCGGGTGCCGGAAGCGGAACCGGCCGGTTCCCCCGACGGGTCGCACCAGGTCGGCGGCGGCCAGTTCGTCGAGCGCGGTCAGGAATTCACCGAGTGGTAGTTCGGCGATTTCCGCCGCCAGGCCGGGTTCGAAGGGCATTTCGGACAGCGAGGCGGCCCACGCGGCGATTCGCGTCCCCGGCGCCAGTGCGCGCAGTTCCGTGGAAACCGCGCTGAACACCGTCTGGGGCAGGCTCGACGCGCCTTCCTTGGCCAGTGCCGCGAAGTAGAACGGATTGCCGCCGGATTCGTGGTGCAGTGCGGCCACTTCCGCCGCGGCCGGGTCCGGCATCAGCCCGGCGACCTCATCAAGGCTCAACGGGCCGAGCGGCACCTCTTCGAACTCGCTGCCCGGCCGGGCGGTGTCGAGCAGCAGCCGCAGCCGTTCCGGGCCTCGGGCCGGGCGCATCGCCCCCGCCAGCAGCAACGGCGCGTCGGGCAGCCACCGCACGAGGTGGCCGAACAGTTCGATCGAGGCGGCATCGGCCCACTGGAGGTCGTCGAGCACCAGCACCAGCGGCCGTTGCGCGGCGAGCCGCGCCAGCAGCGCGCTCACCGCCCAGCGGACGTGCGAAGCGGCGGGAACCCGGTCCACCGGCGGGCCGAACGCGGGGAACACCACCCGCAGTTCGCCGGCCGGGCCGAGCACCGCCCGCCCCGACTCCCCGAGCGACCGGAGGAACGGGTCCAGCGCGTGCGCGAAAACGGCGTACGGCTCGGCCCGCTCGAACTCGGTGGCGGCACCGCCGAAAACCCGCGCGGCACCGGCCCGCCCGGTCAGCTCGGCGAGCAACCGGGTTTTGCCGATGCCCGGTTCCCCGGTGAGCACCACCGCGCCCGGCCGCCCGGCGGCCAGCGCGGCCAGCATCCGGCCCAGCACCGCCAGTTCGGCCGCGCGCCCCGCCGGCGGTCCATCCTCGTCCACCGGGTCATGGTCACCCAGCGCACGGTGTCGGCAAAGCCGGATGAGGGAATCCCCCGATACCGGACTAGCCCGGTGATGCGGAAGGTGGAGATCACAACGCGCATCCCGCACGAGGTGTTCTCCATGTCGGCAACTCCGTTACCACTGGACGGCTGTCGGCAACGGTTGACCGGTGTGCGCGGTGCGCTCACCACGGCCGTGCTGCGGCTGAGCCCGGCCGACCGGCAGTTGCTGAGCAGGCTCGCGGTGTTTCCCGGCTTGTTCACCACGGCCGCGGTACGCGAGCTGACCGGCGGCCCGGACCCCGCCCCGGCCCTGGCACGGCTGTCCGGCGCCGCGCTGGTGGTGCGCTGCGGCACGCGGTTCCGGCTGCTGCGCGTGGTGCGCGAGTACTTCGCCGCCGAGCCGGTCGCGCCGGCCGGCCCGGTGTCCGGCGCGGACCGCGAACGCCTCGACCACCTGCTGAACCTGAGCGCCGTCGCGCGGTTCGCCGGCGAACACGAGCGAGCGGCCGACCGGCTGACCGAGGCACTGGCGATCTGCGCCCGGTGCGGTGACGTCCCCAACGCCGGGATCGTGCTCGACGCGCTCGGTGACGCCGCGCTCGAACTCGGCGACTACGCCGGCGCGTTCGCCAGGTACGCGCAGAGCAGACGGCTGGCGATGCGCCTGGCCGACCCGCTCTGGACCGCGGAATCGCTGAACCGCCTCGGCCTGGTTTCCTGGTTGCGCGGGGATTTCGGCACCGCGCGCATGTTGTGCGCCGGTGCCGGGGCGATTTCGAAGGTCCAGTCCGGGACGCGGGCGAAGCGGGCCCAGTCCCGCGCGCTGCTCGGGCTGGGCGTGGTCGCGCTCCACCGCGGTGAGCACGCCTCGGCCCGCGCGCTGCTTTCGCAGAGCTTCGCCGGTGCCGACCGGGCGTCCTGGCGCGACGGCAAGGCGTGGTCGCTCGGCCAGCTCGGGCTGCTCTCGCTGCACGAAGGCGATACCACCGCGGCGCGGCGTTACCTGCGCGCGAGCCTGCGCAACCACCATTCGCTCAACGCGCGGTGGCGGATCGCCAGTCAGCTGGAGGCACTGGCCGCGGTCGCTCTGGCGGCTCGGGAGCCGGAACACGCCGTGCGCCTGCTCGGCGCCTCGGCCGAGTTGCGCATGCTGACCGGCGCGCGCGTGCCACCGGTGGAACGCGCGGCCCGGCAGCGGACGCTGGCCGCCGCGCGCGGCGCGGTGTCACCGGACCGCTTCACGCAGTTGTGGTCCGCGGTCACCGCCGAACAGGTGATCCGCGAGGAACTCGACGAGCACGCCCCGGCCGCGCGGGTGGTGGATCCGCCGCTGCGGGTGTTCGCCTTCGGCCGGGCGGAGGTGTTCCTCGGCTCCGAACCGCTGCTGCCCGCCGACTGGACCTTCGCCAAACCCCGCGAGCTGCTGTACTTCCTGCTCACCGAAACCGACTGCACCAAGCACCGGATCGGGCGGGCGCTGTGGCCGTGGTCCACCGACGCGCAGGTCCGCAACAACTTCCACACCACGCTGCACCACCTGCGCCGGGCGCTGCGGCAGCCGGGCTGGGTGACCTACTCGAACGGGCGCTACCGCTTCGACCGCGAAGCAGGCTGCGACTTCGACGTCGACCGCTTCCGCAACGCCCTGCGCGACACCGAACTGGCCCCGGCGAAGTGGCTGGCCACCGCGGTCGAGGTCTACCGGGGCGACTTCCTCGACGGCGAGCCCGGTGAGCACTGGATCACCGAGCGTCGCGCGGCGCTGCGCGAGGACTACGAACGTGCCGTGAAAACCCTGGAAGTGCTCCGGCGTCGGCCATAATCGGCCCATGCGGATTCTGGGCGGGCTGCTGGTCTTGGTGTTGCTGGCGGGGCTGACCGCCCCGGTTTCCGCGGCCGGTGCCGCGGGCAAGCCGTTCCAGCTGGAAAACGGGGTGAGCGCGCCGATCTACTCCTACGAGCACGCCATCCGCGAAACGGTGTGGGTCGACATCGGCACCGATCTCGACCGCGACGGCGCCGGGGATCGGATCGCCGCGGACATCATCCGCCCGGCGGAACCGGCGGCCCGCGGGCAGCGCGTGCCGGTGATCATGGACGTCAGCCCGTACTACGCGTGTTGCGGGCGCGGCAACGAAGCGCAGAAGAAGACCTACGCGCCCGACGGCACCCCGCTGGGCTTCCCGCTCTTCTACGACAACTACTTCGTGCCCCGTGGTTACGCGGTGGTGCTGGTCGACGCCGGTGGCACCAACCGCTCCCGCGGCTGTTTCGACGACGTGCCGTCCGGACGCGGCGTCGTCGACTGGCTCAACGGCCGCGCGACCGGCTACTCCGCGGTGGAGGGCGGCACGCCGGTCCGGGCGGACTGGACCACCGGCGCGGTTGGTCTGGTGGGCAAGTCCCAGGACGGCGCGACCGCGATCGGCGTCGCCTCCACCGGTGTCGAAGGCGTCCGGACCATCGTGCCGATCGCCGGGGTCAGCTCCTACTACGAGGTGCACAACTCCGACGGCGCGTGGCACGGTGGTGGCGGCGGCCCGCCGGGACTGCTCAACCCGCGCGCCCAGGAGCTGTGCGCACCGTGGATGGCCGAGCAGGAAGAGCTCGCGGGCACCGACGGCGACTACAACCGGTACTGGGAGTCGCTGAACTACGTGCACCAGGCACATCGCGTGCGCGCCAGCGTGTTCGCCGTCCAGGGCTTCGGTGATCTCAACGTGCGCACCATCCAGTTCGGTCCGTGGTGGGACGCGCTCGGCGCGCACGGCGTGACCCGAAAGGCGTGGCTGAGCCAGGCCGGTCACGTCGACCCGTTCGACCTCCAGCGCCCCGAGTTCGTGCACACCCTGCACCGCTGGCTGGACCGGTGGCTGCTGGACGTCCGCAACGGGATCGAGCACGAACCGGCCGTGCACCGCGAAGCCGCCGTCGGCCAGTGGGTGGACGAACGCCGCTGGCCACCGGCGAGCGCCCGGCCGGTGACCCTCCGGCCGACCGGCGACGGCGGACTGGGCACTGCACCCGCGAACGGCGTGGAGTCCATTGTGGACGACCCCGCACTGACCGGCTACGACTGGATCCGGCAGCCCGCCGATCCTTCGACCGCGCGAGTGGTCTTCACCACCGAGCCACTGGACCGGCCCACGCAGCTGTCGGGCACCGGCTCGGTGACGGTGAAGGTGCGCTCGAGCACGCCGCAGGCCAGGGTCGGCGCGATGCTGGTCGACTACGGCCCGGCCACCGTCCGCGCCACCTACCAGGGCGCTCCCGGCATCCGGAACCTGGAAACCCGGTCGTGCTGGGGCGAGAGCGCGCCCGGCGACAGCGCCTGTTACCTGGACACCGAAACCACCACCGAAACCGTCGACCACCAGCTGCTGGCCGCGGGCTGGGCGGACATCGGGCACCACCGGACCCTCTGGCGCGGTGAGGACCTGCGGCCGGACCGGTACTACACGATGACCTTCCGCATCTCCACAGTGGACAAGCTGGTGCCCGCCGGGCACCGGATCGGGCTGGTGCTGGGCGGTACGGACGCGTTCTGGATCCGCTCGCCGAGCCTGCACCCGGCGCTGGACTTCGACCTGGCGGGTACCTCGGTGACCGTGCCGGTCGCCGGACCGAAGCCGTAGGCTGCGGTGGTGACTTACATCGCGGCTGCCGACAGGTACGACTCCATGGTTTACCGGCGCTCCGGGCGCAGCGGGCTGCACCTGCCCGCCGTCTCGCTCGGCCTGTGGCACAACTTCGGCCACGACCGGCCGTTCGAGACCCAGCGCGCCATCTGCCGCCGGGCCTTCGACCTCGGCATCACCCACTTCGACCTGGCCAACAACTACGGCCCGCCCTACGGTGCCGCGGAAAGCAACTTCGGCCGGATGCTGGCCGGGGACTTCCGCCCATACCGGGACGAACTTGTTTTCTCGACCAAGGCGGGTTACGACATGTGGCCGGGGCCGTACGGCAACTTCGGTTCGCGCAAGTACCTGCTCGCCTCGCTGGACCAGTCGCTGGAGCGGATGGGTCTGGACTATGTGGACATCTTCTACTCGCACCGGTTCGATCCGGACACCCCGCTGGAGGAGACGGTCGGCGCGCTGGACACCGCGGTCCGCTCCGGGCGCGCGCTCTACGTCGGCATCTCGTCGTATTCCTCGGAAAAGACGGCCGAGGCCGCGCGGTTGCTGCGTGAACTGGGCACCCCGCTGCTGATCCACCAGCCGTCCTACTCGATGCTGAACCGCTGGATCGAGGAACAGGATCTGCTGTCCACTCTGGACACCGTCGGCGCCGGGTGCATCGCGTTCTCCCCGCTGGCGCAGGGCCTGCTGACCGACCGCTACCTCGACGGCATTCCCGCCGACTCGCGGGCGGCCACCGGCGGCGCGCTCGACGAGGGCATGCTCACCGAGGAGAACCTCACCCGCGTCCGCGCGCTGAACGAGGTCGCGAAGCGGCGCGGGCAGAGCCTGGCCCAGCTCGCGCTGGCGTGGGCGCTGCGCGACAAGCGGGTCACCTCGGTGCTGATCGGCGCCAGCAGCGTGGCCCAGCTGGAGGCGAACGTCGGCTCGCTGGGCAATCTCGAGTTCACCGACGAGGAACTGGCCGAGATCGAGCGGTACGCGGTCGAGGGCGACATCAACCTGTGGGCGCGGTCTTCCGCGCACTGACGTAGTGCTCGATGCCGTCGAGCAGGCGCCGCAGGCCGAACTCCAGATCGGGCAGGACCTCCTGCGCGAACTCGGTCTGCGGCGCGCCGACGCTTTCGAACGTGCCGTCCTCGATCATGCTCGCCAGGATCGGGTACTGGCCGGTCCGAGCGCCCAGTACCAGCGCGGCACCGAACTCCTCCATCGGCTTGAGGTCGACCGAAAGGCGCGCGAGGCTGAAGGTGGCGGCGTTGACGAACATCGTCACCCCGATCCGCTCTCCCTTGTCCAGCCCCGATTCCTCCAGCGCGCGCAGGGCCGCTTCCAGCCACGCCAGCCCTTGGGGGCCCGACGGCGGACCTTCGATCTTCACCGACATCAGCCACGCGTGCTCGCGGTAGCCCCGCCACATCGCGCGCACCCAGGCCTCCACCTCCGCGCGCCAGTCGCCGCCGGACGGTTCGGGCGGCGGCCCGAGCGCGACGTCGGACATCAGCGCGATCAGCTGGTCCTTGCCTGAGACGTAGCGGTAGAGCGACATCGTGGTGTAGCCGAGTTCACCGGCGACGCGCTGCATGGACAACGCGTCGAGCCCTTCACTGTCGGCCACCCGCACGCCGGCCTTCACGATCTCGTCGAGCGTGAGCCCCGGCTTCGGCCCTCTCGCCGGGCGTTCCCGGTTCCCCCACATCAGTTCCAGATTGCTGGCCCGGTCCTTCGGCATCTCCCACCCATCTTCGGCGCTTGACGGCCATCCTAGAACTGTGTATCACTTACACCATTGCGTGTACCAGATACACAGTTTGAGGGGCGGGACATGATCGAAGTGCAGGGGCTGGCGAAGTCCTTCGCCGGGAACCGCGTGCTCACCGGGGTCGACCTGCGGGTCGAGCCCGGCACGATGCTCGCGTTGCTCGGCCCGAACGGGGCCGGGAAGACCACCGTGGTGCGGATTCTGAGCACGCTGCTCAAGGCGGACGCCGGGCGCGCCGCGGTGCTGGGGCTCGACGTGGCGCGCCACGCCGCGCGGGTCCGGCGGTCCATCGGGCTGACCGGGCAGTTCTCCGCGGTGGACAAGCTGCTCACCGGCCGCGAGAACCTGGTGCTGATGGGCAGGCTGCACCACCTGGGCCGCGGCGCGAAGGCACGCGCGGCCGAGCTGCTGGAGCAGTTCGCGCTGACCGAGGCGGCCGACCGCCCGGCGAAGACCTACTCGGGCGGCATGTTCCGGCGGCTGGACCTGGCGGCGAGCCTGATCACGTCACCACCGGTGCTGTTCCTCGACGAGCCGACCACCGGGCTCGACCCGCGCAGCCGCACGGGCATGTGGACGGCGATCCGGCAGCTGCTCGCCGGCGGCACCACGATCCTGCTCACCACGCAGTACCTGGAGGAGGCCGACCAGCTGGCCGACCGGATCGCCGTGCTGGACGGCGGGCGGGTGATCGCGGAGGGCTCGGCCGACCAGCTCAAGGCGAAGGTCGGCGAGGAACGCGTGGAACTGGCGTTCACCGATCCGGACGCGACCGAACGCGCGCACGCGGTGCTGGCCGGGGTGGACGTCCTGCGCGGCGACGGGCTTTCGGTGCGCATCGGCGGGGTGCGGGAACTGCGGTCGCTGCTGGACCGGCTCGACGACGCCGGGCTGGAACCGGTGGGGCTGCAGGTGAAGAAGCCGACCCTGGACGACGTGTTCCTGAGCCTGACCGGTGAGAAGGCGAGCGCGGCATGACGGCGATGTGGGCGGTGACCGATTCCCGCGCGCTGATCGGGCGTTCGCTGCGGCACATCGTGCGGAACGGTGAGCAGGTGGTGGTCGCCGTTCTGCTGCCGGCGATGATCCTGCTGGTTTTCCGGTACATGTTCGGCGGCGCGATCGACACCGGTTCGACGGTGTACGCCGACTACCTGATCGCCGGAATGCTCGTGCTGAGCGTGTCGATGAACTCCACCGCGACGGCGACGGCCGTGCGCGCGGATCTGTCGGAGGGCTTCGTCGACCGGCTGCGCTCGATGCCGGTGCTCAGCTCGGCGGTGATCATCGGGCACGTGGCGGCCGCGGTGGTGCGCAACGCGATCTCCACGGTGGTGATGCTGGGCGTTGGCATGCTGGTCGGCTTCCGGCCGCGCGCGGACCTCGACGGCTGGCTGGCCGTGGCCGGGCTCATGGCGCTCTACTCGGTCGCGATGGCCTTCCTGGCCGCGATCCTCGGCATGATCGCGAAAACCGTGGAGGGGGCGAGCGGGCTGAGCGTGCTGCTGGTCTTCGCGCCGTACGTGAGCAGCGCCTTCGCCCCGGCGGACACGCTGCCGGGCTGGCTGCGCGTGGTGGTGGAGAACCAGCCGATCACCCTGGTCATGGACACCGTGCGGCCGCTCCTGCTCGGCCTGCCCACCACCGGCGACGGCTGGCTGGCGGTCGCCTGGTGGACCGGCATCCTCTTCGCCGCCGTCCCGATCACCGGCTTGCTCTTCCGCCGCGCCGCTCGCTAGGCGGTGCCGGCGCCGGGGGCAGGTCAGCGGGCGGCGGCGGCCAGCCGGCCCGCCAGTACGGCGTGCCGCATGGCCCGCGCCATGCCCGGCGGGTCCGGCGCGATCGCGACCGCGGTGTTGACCAGCACCGCGTCCGCGCCGAGTTCGAGGGCCCTGGCCGCGTGCGCGACCGAGCCGATCCCGCATTCGACCACGATCGGCACGGTCGCCACCTCCAGCACCGCCCGCAACGCGTCCTCGTCGGTGATGCCGAGCCCGCTGCCCACCGGCGACGCGACCACCCGGACCGCCGCGCAGCCCGCCTCGGTGAGCCGGGTGACCAGGCCCGGATCGGCGTCGACCAGTGGCAGCACGGCGAAGTCCTCGGCGAGCAGCTGCTCGGCGACGGTCACCGTGGCCGGTCCGTCCGGCAGGTTCGCCACGTCGCGCACGTCGAGCTTGACGATCTCGATGCCGAACGAAGAACGCAGCAACCGCGCGGTGCGCAACGCTTCGTCACCGGTGCGCGCGAAGGAAGTGGTGCCCACCCAGGTGAACGTGTCCACGTCGACGAACCGGGACAGGTCCGACAGCGCCACCCCGGTCCGCTCGGCCCCGAGGTCCAGCGTGGTGATGAAAACGTCGCAACCGCCGGCTTCGAGCACCTCGCCGATCAGTTTCGCCGAATCGTAGAGTTCCGCACCGAGCAGCAACCGCGACCGGAACTCCCTGCCCTTCACCCGCAACCAGGCGTGCACTCCCCAACCGTACCCCGATTTCGGCGAATGGGACTTTTATTGCACAATGCGCAATAGCCCCATTGTTGGTTCACCGTCCACTCACCGCGGGCGCCCATTTTCCGACGAAGCTGCCGCAGCTGACCGGCTGCCCGGTCAGTATCGCCCTGATGTCGTTCTCCAGGTCCGCGTGGTCGAAGATCGGCGCGTCCGGGGTGGTCCAGCGCGGCACCTCACCACCGTTCGCGAGCACCTCCGGCCGCACCGTCTGGAACAGCACCAGGTAGTCGCCCTCGCGGTTCAGCTCGTGCGTCCGCTCGATCATCCTGGCCGGGCCGTCACCGACCAGTTCCAGTGGCAGCGGCCATTCCAGTGGATACGGATTCCGCAGGCCGAACACCGGATAGGCGAACGGATTGTCCGGCAGCACCGCCACCTTCGACGCCGGGAACCGGTGCAGGCAGGAATTCAGCTGGGAAACGTAGCGGTAGGTGGCCGGATTTGTCATCACCCCGCGCATTTCCGGGGTGATGACGCCCAGGTCCTCGGTCAGCCGTTCGACCGGCTGGTCCAGGTACGGCGCGCGATCGTGGCGGTGCACCACGGTGAACCCGGCGACGGCGAACACCACCACCCCGGCCAGCGCGGTGCCCGACCGCCCGGGCGAAGGCACCGGCGGCATGCCCTCCACCAGCAGCAGCACCGCGGTCAGCCCGAGGCTCCCGGCGAGCAGCGCCGGTGTGTCCACACCCCAGGAAAGGCTGATCATGTACCCGAGCGCGACCACCAGCAGTGCCGCGGGCGGCACGCGCCGGCGCGACACCGTGGCGACCACCAGCGCCGCGGCCGCCGCCCACCACAGCACGTCTGCCCAGCGCGGCTCGCGCACAGACAGCCCCCAGGCCAGCGCCGCCGTCACGGTCGCGGTGCCGGCGAGCACCAGCGCACGGTCCAGCACCGGCCACCGCCCGGCCAGCCGCACCACCACCAGCAGGGCCGCGATCCCGCCGAACACCAGGATCAGCGGCACCGGGGTGTGCGGCAGCGGCACGCCGAGCGGGGTGAAGAAGAACTCGTCCACCCAGAACGCGACCAGCCGCTCCCCGTACGCCGGCACGCCGGTCGCCACCTGCGCGTACATCGACTCGTACCCGTCCGCCAGCCACACCACCGCGACGTAGGCGAGCGGGAAGGCGCCCAGCACCAGCAGATCCACCACGGTCCGCCGCCACCACCGCCAGGCCCGCAGCGCCCCGGCCCGGCTCGCCGGGTGCAGCAGCAACCACACCGCCGCCAGCACGATCGCGAGCAGGAAGCCCTGCTTGACGAATCCCGCGACGCCGAACAGGAACAACCCCAGCCGCCGCGGCCAGGCGCGCCCCGACCGCAACCCCGCGTCCAGCGCCCACGCCCCGCAGGCCACCAGCGCGATGCCGTCGATGGTGTGCCAGGCCATCATCGGGAAGCCGTTCAGGTTCACCAGTGCCACCGCGGCCACCAGCGCGGTGAAGCCCGGGCCCCAGGTCAGCACCGGGCGCCGGGTGACCAGCGCGGCGAGCGCCACGGTGGCCAGGATCAGCTCCAGCATCGAGAGCACGCCGGAGACCACGAACAACGGCCCCGGGATGAAGAAGTCCACCGTGTGCAGCAGCGCGGAAGCCAGCGGCCGCGCCGAGACGATGTCCGCGTGCGGGATCTCGCCGTGCAGGATCCGCCAGCTCTGGGCCAGGATGAAGCCCTGGTCGGAGGGGTGGAAACCGAAGCGGCCGATGCGCAGTTCGGCCACCACCGCGAGCGCGACGATCCACGCCGCGTGCAGCAGGATCCGGCCGCGGCGGGGCACCGTGGCGGCGACGGGTGGCGCGGGTGGCAGTTGCGCACGAACCGGACTGGCAACAACCACGCTCAGATCCCCCCGACGGGTGAACGGATGACACCGGATCAACGGCCGCGGGATGGCGCGGGTTTCCCGGGGGCCGCACTTTGTCCTTCTACTGAACAACCCCGCGATGTTTCAACCTTGTGACTCAGATCACAGTTCAACGGAAAGAAGGGCCGCGCCGAATCGCCCGGAAACTGGGGCCCGGCCCCCAGTCCGAGGAGGATCGCCCGTGCGCATCACCGTCGCAGGCTCGATCGCCACCGACCACCTGATGACCTTTCCCGGGAAGTTCAGCGAACTGTTCCTGGCCGACCGGCTCGACCGCGTCTCGCTGTCGTTCCTGGCCGACCGCCTGGAGGTCCGGCGTGGCGGGGTGGCCGCCAACATCGCCTTCGGCCTCGGCAGGCTCGGCCTGCGGCCGCTGCTGGCCGGCGCGGTCGGCCCCGACTTCGGCGACTACGGCGACTGGCTGCGCGAGCACGGGGTGGACACCGGCGCGGTGCTGGTCAGCGCGCACCGGCACACCGCGCGGTTCACCTGCACCACCGATCTCGAGCAGAACCAGATCGCCACCTTCTACCCCGGCGCGATGGCCGAGGCCAAGGAGATCGACCTGACCGGCGTCGGCCCGATCGACCTGGCCGTGCTCGCGCCCGACGATCCCGAGGCGATGCTGCGCCACACCGAGCAGTGCCGGGAGCTGGGCGTGCCGTTCGCCGCCGATCCCTCGCAGCAGCTGGCCACGCTCGACCGCGAGCAGACCCGGCGGCTGGTGACCGGGGCGCAGTTCCTGTTCACCAACGAGTACGAGGCCGCGTTGCTGCAGGAGCGCACCGGCTGGACGCGGCGGCAGGTGCTCGACCGCGTGCGCACCTGGATCACCACCTACGGCGGTGAAGGCGTGGGCATCGACGGCGGTCGCTCGCTGCGCGTGCCCGCGGTCCCGGCCCACGACATCGCCGATCCCACCGGTGTCGGCGACGCCTTCCGCGCCGGGTACCTGGCCGGATTCGCCTGGGGCTGGCCGGACGAACGCGCCGCGCAGCTCGGCTGCACGCTGGCCACGGCCGCGCTGGAAACCGTGGGACCGCAGGAGTACAAGCTGGTCGCCGCCGATCTCGCCGCACGCGCGGCCGAGAGCTACGGGCAGGCGGCAGCCGACCAGATCGAGTCGCGATTGGCGGATGCCTCATGACGGACCGGGTGCGGGCGCTGCGTGAAGCGCTGGCGAGCCGAGTGGTGGTCGCGGACGGCGCGATGGGCACCATGCTCCAGGAGCAGAACCCCACCATGGAGGACTTCGAGCAGCTCGAAGGCTGCAACGAGGTGCTCAACGCGACCCGTCCCGACATCGTGCGCTCGGTGCACGAGGCGTACTTCGCCGTCGGTGTGGACTGTGTGGAGACGAACACCTTCGGCACGAACCTGGCCGCGCTCGGGGAATACGAGATCGCGCACCGCATCTTCGAACTCGCCGAGGCGGGCGCGCGGATCGCCAGGGAGGTGGCCGACGAGTTCGCCGCCGACGGCCGTCCACGCTGGGTGCTCGGCTCGATCGGGCCCGGCACCAAGCTCCCCACGCTCGGGCACGCGGCCTACGCGAACCTGCGGGACGCCTACCGCGACAACGCCGCCGGGCTGATTTCCGGTGGCGCGGACGCGCTTCTGGTGGAAACCACCCAGGACCTGTTGCAGACCAAGGCCGCGGTGATCGGCGCCAAGCGCGCGCTCGCCGAGGCCGGGGCGGACCTGCCGCTGCTGGTGCAGGTCACCGTGGAGACCACCGGCACGATGCTGCTGGGTTCGGAGATCGGCGCCGCGCTGACCGCGCTCGAACCGCTCGGCATCGACATGATCGGGCTGAACTGCGCCACCGGTCCGGCGGAGATGAGCGAGCACCTCCGTTACCTGGCGCGGCACGCGCGGACCCGCGTCTCGGCGATGCCGAACGCCGGGTTGCCGGTGCTCGGCTCGAACGGCGCGCACTACCCGCTGAGCCCGGCCGAACTCGCCGACGCGCACGAGGCGTTCATCCGCGACTACGGCCTTTCACTGGTCGGCGGGTGCTGCGGCACCACGCCGGAACACCTGCGGCAGGTGGTCGAGCGGGTTCGCGACCTGCGCCCGGCCCCGCGCGACCCGCGTCCCGAACCGGGGGCCGCGTCGCTGTACCAGACCGTGCCGTTCCGCCAGGACACCGCGTACCTCGCGATCGGCGAGCGCACGAACGCCAACGGTTCCAAGAAGTTCCGCGAGGCCATGCTGGAGGGCCGCTGGGACGACTGCGTCGAACTCGCCCGCGACCAGATCCGCGAAGGCGCGCACCTGCTCGACCTCTGCGTCGACTACGTGGGCCGCGACGGGGTCGCCGACATGGCCGAGGTGGCTGGCCGGTTCGCGACCAGCTCCACGCTGCCGATCGTGCTCGACTCCACCGAACCGGCCGTGCTCCAGGCCGGGCTGGAGAAGCTCGGCGGACGCGCGGTGATCAACTCGGTGAACTACGAGGACGGCGACGGCCCGGACTCGCGGTTCGCGAAGATCACCGCGCTCGCGGTGGAGCACGGCGCAGCGCTGATCGCGCTGACCATCGACGAAGAGGGCCAGGCACGCACCCCGGAGCACAAGGTCGCGGTGGCCGAACGCCTGATCGCCGACCTCACCGGGAACTGGGGCGTGCGCGAGTGCGACATCATCGTCGACTGCCTCACCTTCACCATCGCCACCGGGCAGGAGGAGTCCAGAAAGGACGGTATCGCCACCATCGAGGCGATCCGCGAGCTGAAGCGGCGCCACCCCGACGTGCAGACCACGCTCGGCCTGTCCAACATCTCGTTCGGCCTCAACCCGGCCGCGCGCATGGTGCTGAACTCGGTGTTCCTCAACGAATGCGTGGAAGCCGGCCTGGATTCGGCGATCGTGCACGCGGCGAAGATCCTGCCGATCGCGCGGCTGGCCGACGAACAGCGCGAAGTGGCACTGGACCTGATCTACGACCGCCGCCGCGAGGGTTACGACCCGCTGCAGGAGTTCCTCACCCTGTTCGAGGGCGTCGACAGCAAGTCCATGCAGGCGGGCAAAACCGAGGAACTGCTCGCGCTGCCGCTGGACGAACGGCTGCAGCGCCGCATCATCGACGGTGAGCGCAACGGGCTGGAAGCCGATCTCGACGCGGCACTGGAGTCGCGACCGGCACTGGACATCGTCAACCACACGCTGCTCGAGGGCATGAAGGTGGTCGGTGAGCTGTTCGGCTCCGGGCAGATGCAGCTGCCGTTCGTGCTGCAGTCCGCCGAGGTGATGAAAACCGCGGTGGCGCACCTCGAACCGCACATGGAGAAGTCCGACGCGGCGGGCAAGGGCACCATCGTGCTCGCCACCGTGCGCGGCGACGTGCACGACATCGGCAAGAACCTGGTCGACATCATCCTGTCCAACAACGGCTACACCGTGGTGAACCTGGGCATCAAGCAGCCCGTGTCGGCGATCCTGGAGGCGGCCGTCGAGCACAAGGCCGACGTGATCGGCATGTCCGGGCTGCTGGTGAAGTCCACGGTGATCATGAAGGAGAACCTGGAGGAGCTGAACCAGCGGAAGCTGGCCGCGGACTACCCGGTCATCCTCGGCGGCGCCGCGCTCACCCGCGCCTACGTGGAGCAGGACCTGCACGAGATCTACGAGGGCGAGGTCCGGTACGCGCGCGACGCCTTCGAGGGCCTGCGCCTGATGGACGCGCTGATCGCGGTGAAACGCGGCGTGCCGGGCGCGAAACTCCCCGAGCTGAAACCGCGCCGGGTGGCCAAGACCACCACCGCCGAGGTACTGGCGCCGCCGCCGGACGAGGGCTCGGTGCGCTCCGACGTGGCCATCGACAACCCGATCCCGGAGCCGCCGTTCTGGGGCACCCGGGTGGTCAAGGGCATTCCGCTGAAGGACTACGCGTCCTGGCTGGACGAGGACGCGTTGTTCAAGGGGCAGTGGGGGCTCAAGCAGGGCCGCGGGAACGGACCGTCCTATGCGGAACTGGCGGAGACCGAGGGCAGGCCGCGACTGCGTGGCTGGCTGGACGAACTGCACACGTCGAACCTGCTCGAAGCCGCCGTCGTCTACGGTTACTTCCCCTGCGTGTCCAAAGGGGACGATCTGATCCTGCTGTCGGAGACCGGTTCCGAGCGCACCCGGTTCACCTTCCCCCGGCAGCCGCGCGGGCGCCGGCTGTGCCTTGCCGACTTCTTCCGGCCGGAGGAGTCCGGCGAAACCGACGTGGTCGGCCTCCAGATCGTCACGGTCGGCTCGCGGATCGGGCAGCGGACGGCCGAGCTTTTTGCCGCCGACGCCTATCGCGACTACCTGGAGCTGCACGGGTTGTCGGTGCAGCTGGCCGAGGCGCTCGCCGAGTACTGGCACGCGCGGGTGCGCGCCGAACTCGGGTACGCGCACGAAGACCCGGCGGCGGTGGAGGACATGTTCGCGCTGAAGTACCGCGGCGCCCGGTTCTCCCTCGGCTACGGCGCCTGCCCGGAGCTGGAGGACCGCGCGAAGATCGCCGCGCTGCTCGACCCGTCACGCATCGGCGTCGAACTGTCCGAGGAGTACCAGCTCCACCCGGAGCAGTCGACCGACGCGATCGTGCTGCACCACCCGGAGGCGAAGTACTTCAACACGGGAGCCCGCCGATGAAATCCCTGCGCGAGGAACTGGCCGGCGGTCGTCGCACCTTCTCCTTCGAGTTCTTCCCGCCGAAGACCGAAGTCGGCGAACGGCGGTTCTGGGATTCGGTGCGGCGGGTGGAATCGCTCGCCCCGACCTTCGTCTCGGTGACCTACGGCGCCGGTGGTTCGTCGCGCGAGCGCACGGTGAGCATGACCGAGGCGATCGTCGCCGACACGACGTTGCGGGCGGTGGCGCACCTGACCGCGGTCGGGCATTCGGTGGCGGAGCTGCGGCAGATCATCGGCCAGTACGCGGGCGCGGGGATCCGGGACGTGCTGGTGCTGCGCGGGGATCCGCCCGGCGATCCGCGGGCGCGGTGGATCGCGCACCCGCAGGGCTTCACCTACGCGGCCGAGCTGGTGGCGATGGTCAAGGAGATCGGCGACTTCTCCGTCGGCGTCGCCGCCTACCCGGAACTGCACCCGCGTTCGTCCGATGTGGACAGCGACACCCGGTACTTCGTGGAGAAGTGCCGGGCGGGGGCTGACTACGCGGTGACGCAGATGTTCTTCGACGTGACGCACTACCTGCGCCTGCGTGACCGCGTCGAGGCGGCGGGCTGCACCACGCCGATCATCCCGGAGATCATGCCCGCCACCGACTTCAAGCAGATCCGCCGCTTCGCCGAGCTGAGCGACGCCTCGTTCCCGCCGGAGCTGGCACGGGCGCTGGAGCACGCCACGCCGGAGGACGCCTACCGGATCGGTGTCGACCACGCCACCGCGATGGCCGAGCGGCTGCTCGCCGAGGGCGCCCCCGGGCTGCACTACATCACGCTGAACAAGTCCGACGCCGCACTGGACATCCACCGCCGCATCCTCGGGAGCACCGCGCGCCGGGCCGCCTGAAACCCGCACTGGCCAACTCGAACCCGCACCTGCTAACTTTTGTTGGCATGTGCAGGTTCGCGTTGTGAGCACCACCGGGGACGAGCTGGTGCGCGTGCTGGCGACGCTGGCCAACCCGCATCGCGTGCGTGTGGTCGCCATGCTCGCGCGGAAGCGGTACTACGTCAGCGAACTGGCGCGCGAGCTGGGGATCAGCCGCGCGCTGCTGCAGGTGCACCTGCGCAAGCTCGAAGCGGCCGGGCTGGTCACCGCACAGCTGGAGCTGTCGGACGACGGCAAGGCGATGAAGTTCTACGAAGTCACGGCGTTCGCCTACGAGCTGACGCCGCATTCCGTCGCGGCCGCGGCCGAAACGCTGAGCGAGCGCGAGAAGGGAACCGGGGAATGAGCGGCAACGACTGGGCCGAGCTGGCCGGGGTGATCGGGATCTTCATCCTGATCACCACCGTGCTCACGGTGGCGATCTGGCAGCTCGCCGTGAGCTGGCGCGCGAAGGCCGCGCTGTCCAGGGAGGAGACCTACCGGGACCTGGCCGAACGCGCGGTGCGGAGCCAGGAGGAGACCCAGCGGCAGCTGACCGAGCTGCGGTCGAGGGTCGAGGGCGTGGAAAGGATTCTCAAGGACGTCGAATGACCCGATGAAAGACCCCGGGCCACCGAGTTGCAGCTCGGCGGCCCGGGCGGAAGAAGCACCACCTCGCCCGAGGGCGAGTCCTTCGTGTCGTACCCCTTCACCGAAAGGACATCAGTTCATGCTGCCCGATGGCAAGTCGGGGGGCCGCGCACCCGTGGTGGAAAGAATCGCCGGCTGGTCGGCGGCCCACCGCGGCAAGGCGATCGCCGGCTGGTTCGCGCTGGTCGCGCTCACCGTGGCGATCAGTTTCCTGGCCACCGGCCCGGACGCCCCCAACACCGATCCCGGCGAGTCCGGCCGCGCGCAGACCGCGCTGCGCGCCGAAACCGCCGAGGAACCCGTGCGGGAATACGTGCTGGTGCAAGCGATTGCGCCCGCCGATCCGGACGCGGCACTCGCGGATCTGGCCTCGTCGCTGAGGCAACGCGAGGAGGTCACCGCCGTCCGGTCACCCGCTGATCCGGACGCCGGGAACCTGATCTCCGCCGACGGCCGGTCGTACCTGGTCACCTTCCAGCTCAGCGGACCGGACGAACGGACCCCGGCGCAGGCACGCGCCGCCACCGAAACCGTCGACGCGGTCGCCGCCCGGCATCCGGACGTCCGGGTGCTGCAGGCGGGTGATCGCAGCCTGACCCGCGCGGTCGACGAGGCGATCAAGAACGACCTCAGCCAGTCGCACCTGCTGTCGTTGCCGATCACGCTGCTGATCCTGATCGTGGTGTTCGGTTCCCTGCTGGCCGCCGGACTGCCGGTGCTGCTGACGCTGAGCGTGGTCGCCGCGACCTTCGCGCTGCTCGGCGTGATCGGCAAGGTGGTGCCGTTCAACAGCGCGGGATCGGCGCTGGTGCTGCTGATCGGGGTCGCGGTCGGGGTGGACTACTCCTTGTTCGTGTTGCGGCGCCATCGGGAGGAACGGCACGCCGGGCGCTCCACCGCCGACGCGCTGCGTGTCACCGCGCGCACTTCCGGCCGGGTGGTGGTGTTCTCCGGGCTGACCGTGGTGCTGTGCCTGATGGGGTTGCTGTTCACCGGGCTCGGGGTGTTCCGCGGCTTGACCATCGGCACCGCGCTGGTGGTCGGGCTGGCCATGCTCGGCGCGGTGACCGTGCTGCCCGCACTGCTTTCCCTGCTGGGCGACCGGGTCGACGCGCTGAGCCTGCCGTGGTTCGGCCGCGGCCGGACGGCGGCGCGGGAATCGCGGGCCTGGGCTTCGATCGCGACGGCCGTGGTGCGGCGCCCGCTCGCGTGGGGCGGGCTGGCCACGCTCGCGCTGTTGCTGACCGCCGCCCCAGCACTGGAAATGCACCTCCAGGACGCGGCGATCACACAGAGCTTGCCGCGCGAGGTGCCCGCCGTGGACGCGGCGCTGAGAATGGGCGAAGCGTTCCCCGGAATGCCGACGCCGGCGCGGGTGGTGCTGTGGAACCAGACCGGCGACCTGACCCCGGCGCTCGGTGAACTGCGGGAGCGGGTGGCGGCAAGCGGTGGCAGGCTGTTCGAGCCGGTGATCACGACCCCGGTCGGCGACACCACGGTGGTGCGCGTCCCACTGGCCGGCGCGGGCACCGATCGCCAATCGAACGAAGCGCTCGAATACCTGCGCGACGAGGTACTGCCCGCGACCTTCGACGGCAAGGCGGAGTACGCGGTCGGCGGCCGCACCGCCACCCCGTACGACTTCACCCAGCGGATAACCGAGCGGAGCCCGTATGTCTTCGCTTTTGTGCTGGTGCTGGCGTTCGTGTTGCTGGGGCTGGCTTTCCGCTCGATCGCCATCGCGCTGGTGTCGATCGCGCTGAACCTGCTCTCGATCGGCGCCGCCTACGGAGTGCTGACCTGGGTGTTCCAATACGGAAACCTGGCGGACCTGCTCGGTTTCACCTCGTACGGCGGAGTGGTCGGCTGGTTGCCGCTGTTCATCTTCGTGCTGCTGTTCGGGTTGAGCATGGATTACCACATCTTCATCCTGAGCCGGATCCGCGAACGCTTCACCCCTGGCCACGCGCGCTCGGCGATCGTCAGCGGGATCGGCGCCAGTTCCGGCGTGGTCACCAGCGCGGCGGTGATCATGATCGCGGTGTTCGCGGTATTCCTCACGCTGACCGCGATCGAGTACAAAATGCTCGGCCTGGGAATGGCGGTGGCCGTCTTCGTCGATGCCACCGTGGTACGGGGCGTCCTGCTCCCCGCCACCCTTTCCCTGCTCGGCGACCGGGCGTGGGCTAACCGGGCGAATTCCCCGCGGTGAAGATGAGGTCGTGACCGTCGTGGCCGGGGCCGTCCAGGTGGGCGGCTCTGGTCAGGCCTGCCCGGGCGGCGACCTTCGCCGAAGCGGTGTTCGCCGGGCGCACCCTGGCGATCACGGAATGGTCCGGCCGGTGCGCGGCGGCCCATTCCACCACCGCGGTGGCTGCCTCGGTACCCAGGCCGGCACCCCAGTGCGCCGGGGCGAAGCGGTAGAAGAGGTTGAGCACCATCCGGTCGCGGAACTCCATCACCTTCAGCCCGCAGAAACCGGCCGGGCCGGGAGCGCCTGCCGTGCGCACGGTCCAATAGCCGAAGCCGTGGCTGGACCAGTGTGCGTCCCACCGGTGGAAAAGCTGTTCCGCTTCGTCACGCGCGGTGAGCTGGTCGGACGGATTGTGCGCACAGGCCAGCGGATCGCGGTGAATGGCGTGGATGGCGTCGATGTCACCGGGAACCGGCCGGCGCAGGCTCAACCGCCCGGTCACCAGTTCCTCGTGGGTCTCCCCCATGGGGCCAGCCTAAGCCGACCGAGCGGCCCGGCGCCACCGGTCCGGAGTGGATCGTCCACTCGGGACCGGCGACGCCGGACGGGATCCGCACTACTTCGCCGCGACCTTCTTGCGGGCGGCGCGCTTGCGCGGGGCCTTGGCGGCCGCCGGCTTGCGCTGCGCCTCCTCGAAGGCCTCGGTGATCTCGGCCGAGATCCGGCCGCGCTCGGAGACCTGGTAACCGTTCTCCCTGGCCCACTCGCGGACCTGACGGGCCCGCTCCCGGTCGGCCCCGCTGGAGGAGGAAGCCGACTCACCGGTGGCCAGGCGCACCTTGCGGCCGCCGGTACGCCGCCCGGCCGCGATGAAACGCGCGAGTTCATCGCGGAGGTTGGCGGCGTTGTCGTCGGACAGGTCGATCTCGTAGGACACACCGTCCAAACCGAACGGCACGGTCTGGGTGGCGATCTCGCCGTCGATGTCGTCGATCATCTCGACCAGAACCTTCTGCGCCATAATGTGCTCTCTTCCCGCTTCGTTGATCAGCCAGCCGCACCATAACGGGCACGGCAGTCGCGGCGTGCGAGGGCCCCGCCGTTTATAGTTTGTCATTCTCGCCGCCGAACACGAAATCGGGATCACGAACAGCGCCTCAATCCGGTTGCACGCCGGACAAGAAACGGGCGGTCCACACAGGACGTTGCAGTTCAGGGGCCTGCGACAACGCTCACCCGGACCGCGGGCCCGCCGATCAGGAGGAAGGGCGAAGCGGCGGCGAAGGCGTGAAGCGGGTGAACGCCGGCGCCGCCGGGCCGTAACTGTTCGTCGGATAGTCGTAAACCGTGCCGTACTCCCCGCCGAGGCGCCCGGCCTGCGCATTCAGCGCGCGCGGGGAAAGCTCCGGCCACCGCCCCGTTTCGATCCGCTCGAACAAAACGCGCAGCGTGACGATCTCCTCTGCCGGCGTGAACGCGCAATGGGTGGCCCGATCGGCGTAGAGCTGTCGCAGTCGCTCAGGTGCACCATACCGGCGAACCCGCCCGGAATACCAGCGTTCGTGTTCGGCGACCGCGGCGTCCGCGGTGTTGTGCAAGGTCACCACCGGTGCCGGGGTGACGCCGTCCGGCACACCGTGACGGTCCATCCAGGCCACCGCCGCCGGATCCGCGGCCACTCTCGGCGCCTCGGCCAGCCGCGCCAGATCCGGGCCGACGTCCAATCCGGCGGCCCGGTACGCCTCGCGCACCAGCTCCCGCTGTTCGGACTTGGCGAGCTGCCGCCCGTAATCGATCCCGGTGTTCCACGACGGATTCCCACCGGCCCGGTGTTCCAGGTCCACTCGGGAGGTCGGGCCGAATCCCCAGATGTGCACCGAGGCCAGTTCCGCCATTTGCCGGACGCGGTCGGCCAGTGCGTCCGGTTCGGGGTGGAACGCGGAATTCCAGGACGGCACATTTCCGACCGCGCCCGCCAGCGCGAGCCGGGCGCGCCCTTCCGGTGTGACCAGTGCCTCGTCCACCGCCGTTTGCAGGGCCTGCGCGGCGGTGGCCGGATCCCGCGGCCGCACCAGATCGATGTCCGAATCCGGAGCCAGCAGGGTGCGGATGGCAAAGGTGACGTCCAGGGAAAGGTTCCAGCTCGCCGCCAGATCCAGCGGGCCGCACAACGCCGCCACCCCGTCGATCCGGTCCGGATTCTCTTCGGCGAGCCGTACCGAAAGGGCCGCGCCCATCGAGGAACCGAGTGCGATGGTTCGTCCCGGTTTACCGACGTTCGCCTCGAACCAGTCCAGCAAGGTCAGCTGATCTCGCGGTCCCTGGTCGTAGACCGCGCCGTAGCGGCCGGTGAAATCCGAAGCGGCCAGCGCGTAACCGCGGTCGAGCAGCCAGTTCTCCGTTTCCGGCCGGTTCGCCAGTCCGATTCCGGGTGGTATTCCCGGCACGTAGTACGGATGGCTGTAGAGCACCAGTGAACCGTTCCAGTGCTCGGGCATTTCCACCCGGTACTCCGCACCGTCGAGCCATCCGGTGTAACCGCGACGCCCGCTTTCGGGCGTCGCCGATGCGCCGCCCGGAGCGACGGTCAGCGCGGCGGCGAGCAGGGTCACGAGCACGAGTGCGCGTTTCATAACGGTGTCTCCTCGATTCACGAAGGGCCGGACACCGCAAAAATACGTGACCGTTTGGTCACATGTCAATGGCCGTCCTTTGTGGAAGCCCCGCGGTACGGGGTCAGCGGACCGCCGGGCCAGGTGGAGAAGATCAGGTGCGTCTGCAGCCGGGCCACCTCCGGCCGGGCGGTGAACTCGTCGAGCACCAGCCGCTGGAGGTCCTGGCTGCTGCCGCACGCCACGTGCACGATGAAGTCGTCCGGCCCGGTCACGTGGTGCACCGCCCTGGTCTCGGGCAGGCCGAGCACGTGCGTGACGAACGGGTCGACCAGCGGGCGCGCGTGCGGCTGGACCTGCACCGCGAGCAACGCCTCGATCGGACGGCCGATCGCCGCCGGATCGACCTGCGCGGTGTACCCGGTGATCGCGCCGGCCCGGCGCAGCCGCGCCACCCGGTCCAGGCAGGTCGACGGCGCGATGCCGACCGCCGCCGCCAGTTCCTTGTTGGCCATCCGGCCGTCGTTCTGCAAGCGCCGCAGGATCTCGGCGTCGACCGAATCCAGGCGCACATTCTGCTCCATGCGCCGAACATAGTCCGGACCTCGTGGCCGCATCCCGGCCCGCCTGCCAGGTTCGGCGCATGACCACACTGAACACCCGTGCCGTGCACGCCGGCCGCGACGACCTCGTGGAACTCGGTGTGCACGCGGTCCCGCTGGACCTGTCCACCACCTATCCCTCACGCGACAGCCGCACCGAAGCCGACCGGCTCGACGTGCTCTGCACCGGCGCGCAGGTGGACGGCCCGCCGGTCTACGCCCGTGTCGGCAATCCGACCGTCGCCCGGTTCGAGACGGCGATGGCCGAACTGGAGGGTTGCGAAGCCGCGGTCGCCTTCGCCAGCGGGATGGCCGCGCTCTCGGCGTGCCTGCTCGCCGGGGTTTCCGCCGGTAAACCGCACGTGGTGGCGGTCCGGCCGCTCTACGGCAGCAGTGACCACTTGATCGCCTCCGGCCTGCTGGGCAACGAGGTCACCTTCGCGCGGCCGGACGAGGTGGCCGGCGCGATCCGCGAGGACACCGGGCTGGTCATCGTGGAGACCCCGGCGAACCCGACGCTGTCCGAAACGGATCTGCGCCGGCTGTCCGACGCCTGCGGCCCGGTGCCGCTGCTCGCGGACAACACCTTCGCCACCCCCGTGCTGCAACGCCCGGCCGAGCACGGTGCACGGATCGTGCTGCACAGCGCCACCAAATTCCTCGGCGGCCACGGCGACGTGCTCGGCGGTGTGGTGACCTGCTCCGAGGAGTACGCGCGCAAGCTGCGGCAACTGCGCTTCCTCACCGGTGCGACGCTGCATCCGCTGGCCGGGTACATGTTGCTGCGCGGGCTCTCCACGCTTCCGCTGCGGATGCGCGCCGCCGCCGAGACCGCGGCCGAACTCGCCGACCGGCTGGCCGGGCACCCGCGGATCGCGAAGGTGCACTACCCCGGCCGCAACGAGAACCGTCCCGAGAAGCAGATGACCGGTGGCGGCCCGATGCTGGCGGTGGAGGTCCACGGCGACCCGCACGCGGTGATCGGTGCCGTCCGGCTGTTCACCCCCGCGGTCAGCCTGGGCAGCGTGGACAGCCTCATCCAGCACCCCGGTTCGCTCAGCCACCACATCATGGACCCGGCCGACCGCGCCGACGGCGGGATCAGCGAGCAGCTGCTGCGGATCTCGGTCGGCCTGGAGGACGTCGAGGACCTGTGGGCCGACCTCGACCAGGCGCTCGGGGGATCATCGACGGCGTGAACCACGCCGAAGCCGCCGAAGCCAATCTCGCCGAGCACGCCTGTCACCTGCACCGCCGCTCGGCGGGCATGACCGTGCGCGAACCCGGTGATGTGCTCGTCGCCGACAGCGGGCTCGACGACGACACGTTCAACATCATCGCCGCCGCCCGCTTCACCGAGCGGGACGCGGATCGCCGGATCGCGGAAACCCTGCGCGCACTGGGGCCGCGGCCGTTCTCGTGGTGGGCAGGTCCCGCGTCCGGGCCCCGGGACCTGCCCGCCAGGCTGGCCGCGGCCGGGCTGCCCGCCGCCGAAACCGAGGCCGCGATGTCCACCACTGTGGACGGTCCGCTCCCGGTGGAAACCCCGGCGGGACTGGACATCCGCCTGGCGCGCACCCCGGCGGACCTGGCCGGTTACGCACGGGTGCTGGCCGCGAACTGGGACCCGCCCGCCGCGACCGTGGCGGAGTTCGTCGCGAAGACCGCCGCGCTCGCGCTGGCTCCCGGCTGCCCGGCCCGGTACCTGGTCGGCTACTTCGACGGTGTGCCCGTGTGCACCGGCGAGGTCTTCCTTCACGCCGGGGTCGCGGGCATCTACAACATCAGCACGCTGGCGAGCCACCGGCGGCGCGGCTTCGGCGGCGCGATGACGCTGGCGACCATGCGCACGGCCGTCGAAGCGGGCTTCCCGGCGATCGTGCTGCAGGCCTCGGCCGAGGGTGAACCGGTCTACCGGCGGCTCGGGTTCACCGTGGACGGCTCGTTCACCGAGTACGCCGCTCGCCCGGCCGGGTCGGCCACGCTCGGTTAACGTGGGATCGATGAAGCGCGTGCTGCTGACCGTGGCGGGGGTGCTGATCCTGGTGATCGGCATCGCCCTGCTGGTGCTGCCCGGCCCCGGCCTGCTGCTGGTGCTGGCGGGATTGCTCATCCTCGCCTCCGAGTTCCCGCGACTGGAGCGCTACGTCGATCCGGTGCGGGACCGGGCGATGAAGGCCGCCGAGGACAGCGTGTCCTCGCCACTGCGGATCGCCGGTTCGGTGCTGGCCGGGCTGGCGCTGATCGCCGCCGGGGTGGTGTGGGGGCTGGTGCGCTGGCTGCCGCTGGCCGGGTGGAGCACCGGCACCAGCCTGATCCTGTCCGGCATCGTGCTGCTGGTGCTGCTGGGTTACAGCTACCGGCGGGTACAGGCCCGCCGGGGCTAACCTCTTCAGGATGACGGAGAAGGCGTTCGCATCCTCGGCCGATCTGGAAGAGAAGCAGCGCACCCTGGAGGTGCTCGCCGACGGCGTCTACGCGCTGACCGCGGAGGGCGATCCGAACATCGGGGCGATCGAGGGCGAGGACTTCCTCGTCTGCTTCGAGGCGCTGGCCACCCCCGTCGCCGCCAGCGAATGGCTGGCCGAACTGCGTGAGCACACCGACAAACCGGTGCGCTACCTGATCCTTTCGCACTACCACGCGGTGCGCGTGCTGGGTGCTTCGGCGTTCGACGCCGACGTGATCGTGGCGCACGAGAACACCCGCGCGCTGATCGCCGAGCGCGGGATCGCCGACTGGGAGAGCGAGTTCGGCCGGATGCCGCGGCTGGCCAAGGGCGCCGATTCGGTGCCGGGGCTGACCTGGCCCACGCTCACCTTCTCCGACCGGCTGACCATCGAACTCGGTGGCGAGCGCGGGGATCTGGAGCTGCACTACTGCGGCCGTGGGCACACCGAGGGCGATCTGGTCGCGTGGCTGCCCAAGCAGCGCACCCTCTACGCCGGTGACCTGGTCGAAGCCGAAGCCGCGCTGTACACCGGCGACGCCTTCCACCACGACTGGGCATCGTCCACTTTGGACCGCGTACGGGCGTTCGAGGCCGAGACGCTGATCGGCGGACGCGGCGGGGTGAGCCGGGGCCGCGAGGCCGTCGAGGCGGCCATCGAGCAGACCAGGCACTTCCTGACGGTGATGATCCGGGAGGTCGGTGCGGTGCGCGAAGCGGGCGGCACGCTCAAGGAGGCCTTCGAACGCACGCACGCCGCGCTGCGCGAGCGGTACGGGCAGTGGCCGATCTTCGAGCACTGCCTGCCGTTCGACGTCTCGCGGCTGTGGGACGAGCTGTCCGGGATCGAGCGCCCGGTGATCTGGACGGCTGAACGGGATCGCGAGGTCTGGGCGCAGCTCCAGGGATGAGTGTCCGGACGCCGGTCGCGGTGCTCGGCAACGGACCTGTCGGCCAGACCACCGCGCTGCTGCTCGCCCGCCGTGGCGTGCCCTCGCTGCTGCTGGACACCCGGCCGCACCGCGATCTCAGCGGTTCGCGCTCGATCTGCCAGCAGCGCGATGTGCTCGACATCTGGGACTTCGCCGGCCCCGGCCGCCGCATCGCCGCCGAGGGCGTCACCTGGACCACCGCGCGGACCTTCCACCGCGACCGCGAGCTGTTCGCCTACACCCTGCCCGGCCACGGGAAGTCGCCGTTTCCGCCGTTCGTGAACATTTCGCAGGCGCGGACCGAGCAGCTGCTCGACGAGCAGATCGCCGGAGAGCCGCTGATCGAGGCGCGATGGGGCCAGCACGTCGACCGGGTCGAGCCGGACGAGGACGGCGTGACCGTCGGCTGCGCCTCCGGCCTGGAGGTCCGCGCGGACTACGCAGTCGCCTGCACCGGGGCGCGGAGCGCGGAGCTGCGCGCCGGGCTCGGGATCGACTTCACCGGCCGGTCCTACGACGACCGGTTCCTCATCTGCGACATCCGCGCCGAGCTGCCCGGCTGGGCGAACGAACGGCGCTTCTACTTCGACCCGGCCTGGAATCCGGGGCGGCAGGTGCTGATCCACCCCTGCCCCGGCTCGACCTTCCGCATCGACTGGCAGGTACCCGCGGACTACGACCCGGCCACCGACGTACTGGCGGACCGGATCCGCGCGATCATCGGCGACCGGCCGTACGAGATCGTCTGGAAGTCGGTCTACCGCTTCCAGTCGCGGGTGGCGAGCCGGTTGCGGGTGGGCCGTGTGCTGCTCGCCGGGGACTGCGCGCACCTGTACTCACCGTTCGGCGCGCGCGGGCTGAATTCCGGGGTCGCGGACGCGGAGAACGCGGCGTGGAAGCTGGCGTACGTCCTCAATGGACAAGGCGGACCGGGACTGCTGGAGTCCTATCACGACGAACGGCACGCGGCCGCGTTGGAGAACCTGGAGATCACCACGGCGACGATGGACTTCCTGGTACCGAACGACGAAGCGCGGCGGCAACACCGGCTCGACGTGCTCGCACGGGCCGCCGACGATCCGGCGGCACGCGCCGAGGTGGACTCGGGCAGGCTGTCGGAACCGTTCTGGTACCCGAATTCTCCACTGACCACTGTGGACCCTTCACGCCCGTTCGCCGGTCGCCCCGCCCGTGGAGCAGTCCCGTCACCGGCGCCCGGGGTGCTGGTGCCGGACGTGCCGGTCGAGGGCGGGCGGCTGCGCGCGCTCGCCCGTGAAGGCTTCCTCTCGCTCAGTCCGTGCGACCTGCCCGAGCGCCACCTCCGGTTCACCCCGGCGCTCCGCGACGCCCTTGGCGCGCGGGAAGGTGAGATCTGGTTGCTGCGCCCGGACGCCTACGTGGCGGCGGTGCTCACCGATCCGGCCGAGCTGCCCGCCGCCCGCGCCCGCGCACTGGGTTTCTAGATCTCCTTGGCGACGGTGTTCAGCAGTTCCGGACCACGTTCGGTGAGCCGCCGCACCGCGATCCGGCCCCACCACCACGCCACCAGCGCACCGGTGACCAGGCCGACCGGCACGCCCGCCCAGCGGAGCACCTCCAGCTCGTTCAGCTCGCCGACCAACTCCACCGCCACCACTGGCAACGCGGCCACCAACTGCAGCAACGTGATCGCCAGCATCATCAGTACCCGCGCGCAGCCGGGCCGCCCGCCCGAGGTCCACGGGCTCGAATTCCGGCGCGGATCGGGCAGCGGATAAGCCACGTAAACCGACTGCAGCAGCACCACTCCCGCCCCGGCACCGAGCACCGCGGGCAGCAGCCCGAGCACCCACGGGTACAGGTCCGCGCGTCCGCTCACCGCCGGGGTGACCAGGCCGAGCACCACCGCGACCGGCGCCACCAGCAGGGCCCAGGCGATCTGCCGCCCGCGCACGTCCACCCGCGGCGCACCGGGCGTGACCAGCGTGTGCCACAACGCGCTGCCGTCGAAGCCGTACAGGTTTCCCGCCTGCAGGCAGGCGAACACCGCGACGAACAGGCCGAGCATGGCCAGCGGCGCGCCCGATTCCCCGGAGAACGACGGCACCACGCAGATCACCACGCCCATGATCAGCGTGCTCATCAGCGCGACCCGCCGCCGGGCGTCGCGCCACCAGGTGCGCAGTTCCTTGCGGACCACCGCGCCCACCGGTGAGACCACCGCCGTGGACACCGGCCGCTCGGACGAGCGCACCCTGGCCGCACCGCGGAACGACGGCGAGGTCATGCGCCTGGCCAGCAGCGCGCCCCAGATCCACAGCAGCACGCCGAGCACCACCACCAAGCCCGCCAGTAGCAGGAAAACCAGCCCCCACGAACCCCCGGCGGACGCGTGCACCGCGATCGCGCCCCAGCCCGACGGCAGCGCGCGCGTCACCGCCACCAGGCCGGGCGCCTGTCCCTCGATGATCGCCGGGCCCACGCTGTTCAGCGCGTAGTTGAGGCCGACCCCGGACAACCCGGTCAGCGCCACCAGCAGGATGCCGAGTTCCTTGCCCTTGCGGGAACTCAGCAGCGCGCCGAGCGCGGCCGTCACCACCCGGTAGACCAGGACCACGAGCAGCAGTTGCAGTACCGCGAACAGCAGGCCGACCAGCGCCTGGGCGGGGCCGAAGCGCAGGCCGTAGAAGTAGAGCCCGCTGAAGGCCACCAGGCTGACCAGCGTGGTCACCCCGACCAGGCTCGCCGCGAGAAGACCGGCCGCCAGGCGTCGATTCGACAGTGGCAGCAGCGCGAACTGCTCGGGCCGCAGCGTTTCGTCACCACCGCCGGTGGCCACCGGGGCCAGCACCCAGCCGATCAGCCAGAGGGCGTAGATCGAGGCCAGCAGGTCGACCGAGGTCTCCGGCCGCTCGAACGGCACCACCCCGACCAGCAGCGTGCCGACCGCCACCACGAGGCCGACCAGCCCGCCGAGGAGCCAGCCGACGATCCTGGTCCCGCGCAGCGAATTGCGCAGGACCAGCAGCTTCAGTCGGACGAAGACGCCAACCACGACAGTCCTTCCCCGCCGCCGGTGCGTCCGCCGACCAACCGCACGAACGCCTCCTCCAGACTGCCTTCGCCACGCACCTCGGCCGCCGAGCCCGCCGCCACCACACGTCCCTTGGTGATCACCGCGACGTGGCTGCACAACTGCTCGACCAGCGCCATCACGTGGCTGGACAGCACCACCGCGCCGCCGGAGGCGACGAACCGGTTGAGAATGGTGCGGATGGTGGACGCGGAAACCGGGTCCACCGCCTCGAACGGCTCGTCCAGCACCAGCAGCCGCGGCGCGTGCAGCAGCGCCATCGCCAGGCCGATCTTCTTGCGCATGCCCGCGGAGTAGTCGATCACCAGCGTGCGCTCGGCGTCGGTCAGCTCCAGCACGCCGAGCAGTTCGTGGGTGCGCTCGGCCACCGCCGACGGCGCCAGCCCGCGCAGCTGTCCCATGTAGGTCAGCAGTTCGCGGCCGGTCAGTCGTTCCGGAATGGACAGTCCATCCGGGAGCACGCCGACCAGCGCCTTGGCCTGGTCCGGCTGCTGCCACATGTCGGTGCCGAAGATCCGCACCGAACCGGCGTCCGGGCGCAGCAGGCCGACCGCCATCGACAGCGAGGTCGTCTTCCCCGCGCCGTTCGGCCCCACCAGCCCGAAGAACGAGCCGCGCGGGACCTCCAGGCTCACGTTGTCCGCGGCGATCGTCGGCCCGAAGCGCTTGCTCAGGCCGTACCACCCCATGGCCGGGTCTTCCGCCACTACTCCCCCTTGGTGTGCAGGACTTCTTCGGCACGCGCGAGCACGCGGCCGACCAGTGCGGCCGACGCGCCGAGGTATTCCTCCGGTGCGCTGAGATCGGGTAAGTCGCGCAGTTCCTCGGCGTCGTCCAGCGAGCCTTCGCGGTTCAGCCGCGCCAGCAGTTCCTTCGCCGCGGCCTTGCCCAAGGTCGACGCCAGCGCGATGTTGAGCCGTTCGGACACGATACCGCGACCGGTCAGTTCGAGGTTTTCCCGCATCCGCGCGGGATGTACCTCCAGTCCGCCGGTCAGTTCCGCCGCCGTGCGCGCGGCTCCGGCGGTCAGTCGCAGGCATTCACGCAACGGTTGCCATTCCGCGTGCCAGCCACCACCGGCGCGTTCGTCCTCGGCGATCAGGCTTTGTGCCAGTACCAACGCGTTCGCCGGGACTTGCTTCGCCGCCGAGAGCAGCAGAGTGGCCAGCACCGGATTGCGCTTCTGCGGCATGGCCGAGGAAACCCCGCGCCCTTCGGCGGCCGGTTCGGTCACCTCACCGATTTCGGTGCGGGACAAGGTTTGCACGTCGACCGCCAGCTTGCCCAGCGCGCCGGTGGTGAAGGACAGCGCGGCACCGAGGTCGGCGATCGGCGTGCGCGCGGTGTGCCATGGCATCACCGGCACGGCCAGCCCGAGCTGCCTGGCGAACACCGCCATCAGCTCCGGCCCGTTCGACCGGCCCGCGTATTCCTCATACGAGGCAAGGGTTCCGGCCGCACCACCGAGTTGCGCGGGCAGGACCACGGCCCCGATGCGCTCGATCGCATCGAGCGCCAGTTGCAACCACGTGGCCGCCTTGAGGCCGAACGAGATCGGCACGGCGTGCTGGGTGAGCGTGCGCCCGGCCATCGGGGTTTCCCGGTGCGCGGCGGCCAGTCCGGCCAGCGAAGCGGCGGTGCGCCGCAGGTCGGTCTCGATCGCTTCCAGTGCGCGCTTGGCCACCAGCATCGAAGCGGAGTCGAAGATGTCCTGGCTGGTGCCGCCGCGGTGCACGTACTCCGCCGCCTCCGGTCCGGCCGCTTCGGTGAGCTGCTTGACCAGCGCCACCACCGGATTCGCCGCGCCACGCGCCTGCTCGGCGAGCGCGGCGAGATCGAACTGTCCCTTCCGGACGCCGTCGGCGATGCGTTCGGCGGCGTCCGCCGGGATCACCCCCAGTTCGGCCTGCGCTCGAGCGAGCGCGACCTCCACGTCGAGCATCGCGCGCAGCCAGGCTTCGTCGGAGACCAGGTCAGCGAGTCCGGTGCCCGCCCACACCGGCGCGAGCAGGCCGGAATCGATATCCATGCCGCCATGCTATTCCCGCCCGTCACGCGCCGCACCTAACCCTGCGGCGCGACGCGCCACACGATGTTCCCCGCGTCGTCCGCGACGAGCAGATCGCCCGTTTTTGTCCCGATCACGCCGACGGGACGGCCGTAGGTGTCCGCATTGTCCGGGTCCGGCTTGAACCCGGTGAGGAAGTCCTCCGGCGGACCGCTCGGCATACCGTCGCGGAACGGCACGAAGTTGACCGTGAATCCCACCGAACGGCCGCGGTTCCACGAACCGTGCGCGCCGATGAACGCACCACCGCGGAACCGCTCCGGGAACGTTTCGCCGCGGTAGAAGGCCAGGCCGAGCGGGGCGGTGTGCGCGCCGAGCGAGTAGTCCGGCACGAGCGAGTTCGCCACCAGGTCCGGCCGCTGTGGTTCGACCCGGCTGTCCACCCGCTGCCCCCAGTAACTCCATGGCCAGCCGTAGAAATCGCCGTCGCGGACGCGGGTGAAGTAGTCCGGCGGAGCGTCGTCGCCGAGCATGTCGCGTTCGTTCACCACTGTCCACAATGCACCGCTCTGCGGCTCGAAATCGAGTCCGTTCGGATTGCGCATGCCCGAGGCGAGCACCCGTTCACCGGTGCCGTCCGGATTGATCTCGAGCACCATCGCGCGCCGGATCTCGTTGTCCAGCCCGTTTTCGGCGATATTGCTGCCGGAACCGACGGTGATGTAGAGCTTCGAGCCGTCCGGCGCGGCCACCACATTGCGCGTCCAGTGGTTGTTGTACCCGCCCGCGGGCAGGTCGAGGATCTTCTGCCCCGGCGCGCTGACGCGGGTTTCCCCGGCGCGGTACGGGTAGCGCCACACGCTGTCGGTGTTGCCCACGTACAGCGATTCGCCGATCAGTGCCATGCCGAAGGGCTGGCTGAGGCCCTCCAGGAAGGGCGTGCGGAACTCGGCCGTCCCGTCACCATCGGCGTCGCGCAGCAGCGTGATGCGGTTCGCGCTCTGCTTGCGCGAACCGTCGTTGCCGCGCACCAGTTCGAACAGCGAGTCGAACAGCGAAGTGGCCGGCGTGGTGGCCGCCTCGGCCGCGAGCACGTCACCGTTGGGCAGTTCGTAGAGCCAGCGCGGGTGGTCCAGCCCGGCGGCGAACCGCTTGACGGTGAACCCCGGCGGCGCGACCGGCGCCTTGTCGTCCGGCCAGCCGATCACGTTCGCCGCGTTGACCGTCGGAATGGTCTGCTCGTCGGCGGGCGCCACCTGCGGATTCGCCCCCAGCCCCGCCGGATCGGGCGGATCACCGCCGGGATCGAGGGCGTACGCCGCCACGCCCACCAGCAGCGCCACCACCAGCACGAAGCCCAGCGCCACCCAGCCGAGCCGGCGACGCAGCCGCCGCTTCGGTTTGCCGTTCTCCGACATGACCGCCTCCTTGTCCGATTTGCCCGCCTCAGCCCAGCCTGACGGACCCGGCGGCGGACGGCATCCGTCAAATCGACTGGTCGAAGACCAGAGCGAGCTGCACGGCCAGCGCGGCACGCGCGGTTTCGACCGGGTGGTAGCCGGACACGACGTAGGCGGAAAGGCCGGTGGCCAGCGCGAGCAGGTTGGTGGCGACCAGGTGCGGTTCGGCCAGCCCCGCCTCGGCCAGCAGGTCGGTCAGCAGCGGGTGCAGCTCGTCCGGCCCGGCAGCGTGCGGTTGCGCGGCGAGCGCCGGATCGGTCAGCGCGAGCGCGGCATACGCGGCGTGGACGCAGTAGAGGTCAGTGCTTTCCTCGTCGGCCGGGAGCAGTTCCGAGAGGATCGCGCGCACCCGCCGCCCGGGATCGGTCTCGTCATGGCACCGCAGTCGTTCGTTGATGCGCTCCCGCACGTACACCAGCCCGCCCTGGAGCAGTTTTTCCTTGGTCGGGAAGTAGTACTGGACCAGGTTCAGCGAGACCCCCGCCTCGGCCGCGACCTCGCGGAACCCGGTCGCGTGCAGACCGCGGACCCGGGCGCAGCGCACCAGCGCCGCGGCGAACTCCCGCTTGCGCTGCTCGTGATCGACTCGCTTCGGCACGTTTTTATAGTACCACGGTACGATAAAAACCATGATCCCGACGCGCACCTGGAAGATCGCCGCCGTCACCGGGCTCGGCGCGCTGCTCGCGATGCTCGACTCGACCCTGGTCAATCTCGCCGCCGAGGCCGTCCGGGCCGACCTGGGCAGCACGCTGCCGGTGGTGCAGTGGATCGTCACCGGTTACCTCGTCGCACTGGCGGTCTCGCTGCCCGCGTCCGGCTGGCTGGGCGGCCGCTTCGGCTACGGTCGCGTGTGGACGGTCGCGCTGGCGGTTTTTGTCATGGCTTCGGCACTGTGCGCGCTCGCGCCCGGCGTGCCCGCGTTGATCGCCGCCCGCGTGCTGCAGGGACTGGCCGGCGGGCTGCTGGTCCCCGCCGGACAGGCGGTGCTCGGCGCGGTCGCCGGGCCGGCGCAGCTCGGCAGGCTGATGGGCGCGCTCGGCGTGGTGATCAGCCTCGGTCCGGCGATCGGGCCCGCGCTCGGCGGACTGCTGCTGGACCTGGCGTCGTGGCGCTGGCTGTTCTGGATCAACGTGCCGATCGGGGTGTTCGCGCTGCTAGCCGCCCGCGGCCTGGTCCCGCCGGGCGATCGGGACGAGGGCCGCTCGCTGGACCGGATCGGGCTGGTGCTGCTGGGTACCGGACTGCCCTTGCTGCTCTATGGCGCCACCTCGCGCTCGGTACTGCTCCTGCTGCTCGGCGGACTGCTGATCGCCGCCTTCACCCGTACCGCGCTGCGCACTCCGCGTCCGCTCGTCGACCTGCGGCTGCTGCGTGATCGCCGGTTCACCGCGGCCACCGTGACCACCGGGTTCACCGGCGCGAACATGTACGGCGGCCTGCTGCTCCTGCCGTTGGTCCTGCACCTGGAGCTGGGCCTGGACAGCACGGCGACCGGGTTGCAGTTGCTCGCGATGGGTCTGGGCAGCGCGGGCGCGTTGTACTTCGGCGGCGCGCTGACCGACCGGCACGGCGCCGGGCCGGTCACGCTCACCGGGGCCGCGCTGCTCGTGGTCACCACCCTGCCGTTCCTGCTGCCGCTGCCGGTCCCGATGCTGACCGCGCTGCTGGTGGTGCGCGGTGCCGGGCTGGCATTGGCCCAGCTACCCGCGACGACGGCGGCCTACGCCGCGGTCACCGCCGACCGGCTCGGCGACGCGACGACCCTGGTCAACATCGTGCAGCGGGCCGGTGGCGCGATCGGCGCGGCCGGGGTGTCCGTGCTGGTCACCGGCACCGGTTCCGCCTGGGCGTTCGGCGCGCTGGCCGTCCTCTCCGGACTGACCGTGGCCAGTGCGGCCGTTCTGCACACCGGCGGCCGGTGAATTTGGCATATTCGCACCCATGACCGAGGAGCACCCCGCCTACGCCAGCCTGTACGGACTTCAGGCCGGTGACGCGTTCGGCGCGCAGATCACGCTGCCGGGCGACCACCCCGACGTCGTCGGGCGCGCACTGCCCCCGGCGCCGTGGGCGTGGACCGACGACACCGAGATGGCGTGCTCGATCTTCGCCGTGCTCACCCGGCACGGCCGCATCGACCAGGACGACCTGGCGTGGCACTTCCAGCAGCACTTCGACCCGGACCGGGGTTACGGCTCGGGCGCCGAGCGGGTGTTGTTGCGCTACCGGCGCGGCGAGTCGTGGCGGGAGGTCGCGCCGTCGGTGTTCGGTAACGGCTCGTGGGGCAACGGTGGCGCGATGCGGGTCGCCCCGCTCGGCGCGTGGTTCGGCCCGGACCTGGACACCGTGGTCGCCGAAGCCGCCCGGTCGGCCGAGGTCACGCACGCCCACCCGGAGGGCGTCGCCGGTGCGGTGGCGGTCGCCCTCGCGGCCGCTTTCGCTTGCACCACCACGCTTTCGGGCGATGACCTGCTCCAGGCGGTGGCCGCGCGCTTGGCACCGAGCGAGGTCCGGCGGCGGCTTGAGGCGGCCACCGCGCTCGGTGGAGCCGAAGAGGTCGCGCGCGAACTGGGCAACGGACGCGAAGTGAGCGCGGCGGACACGGTCCCACTCGCGCTTTGGTTGGCCGCACACCACTTCGACGACTTCGCGGGTGCACTGTGGACAGCCGCGCGCTTCGCCGAGGACATCGACACGGTGTGCGCCATGGTCGGTGGTGTCATCGCCGCGCGTGGCGGTAGCGGGGTGATTCCGCTGGAGTGGTGGAATTCGTGTGAGCCGTTGCCTTCGTGGTTCACCACGCCGGTGCCCGCCGAGCCGCAGCCGCAGGTCGTGCAGTGGGACGAGTGGCAGGTCATCCACCCACCGGCCGGCGTGTGGTCCGGTGGCATGACGATGGTCTGCGGGAACTTCGAGATCGGTGTGCCGAACTGGATCACACGGGAACAGGCGCTCGACTACGCGCGCGGGGTCCGCGACGGGAAGAACCCGAAGGCGCCTTTCTGAGCCCTTCCGCGTTAGGGCTCCGGTAAACCCACCGTGACCAGTCGGGGCAGCCCTTCACCCCACCGGTGCGCATTGGGCTCGACCTCTTACCGTCACGCTGAGTCGCTGATACTTTACGTTTTCATGACCACCGCTGTCGCGCAGGATCGGCTCACCCAGCGTTTCGAAAAGTGGGACACAAACGGGGACGGCGTGCTCGAACTCGCCGACTTCCAGGACGAAGCGCATCTGATCGCCGAGGCTTTCGCCAAGGGCGAGTCGTCGGCGGAAACCAGGACCCTGATGGCCGCGTTCACCGGTTTGTTCGGGTACCTGACCGCTCAGGCGGGGGTCGGCCCGGACGAGTCGCTTTCGCAGGAACAGTTCCGCGCGGTGACCGAACGGCTCATCTTCGAAGAGGGCGAGGCGGCCTTCAACCGGGTGATGGGCCCGGTGGTCGACGCCGTAATCGGCATGTGCGACGACAACCACGACGGTTACATCGATGGAAACGAGTTCGCCATCTGGCTAGGCGCCCTCGGCGTAGAACGGGATGAGGCGCGCACGGCCTTCGAACAAATCGATTCGTCCGGCGATGGCCTGCTCTCCACCGAGGAACTACTCACCGCCGTGCGCAACTTCCACTTCGGCAAGCTGCACATCCCACTACTGGGATAAGCCTTCTCCGCCCAGCTTCACCGCGGTTTTCGAGGAATGCAGGCGCCCCCATAGCTCGCCACCCAGATCGCCACCCAGATCGCCACCCCGAAGATCAGCCCCTCACAATTCGGCGCCCCATGGCCCGGCAGCTCGATAGCTCGGCGCCCATACCCAGGCAGCTCGGCGGCCCCATGGCTCGGCGGCTCGACCACTCGGCGCCCCCAGCCTCGGCGGCACGGCAACTCGGGGACACCATGGCCCGACGGCTCGGCGGCCCGTGGCTCGATTACTGGGCACGGGTGCAGCGGCCGAGTGGCTTGCCGGGCGACTGGCTGAGCGACCCACAGGACGAGTGGCTAAATGGCCGGGTGGCTTACTGGACGAGTGGCTGTGTGGACGGGTGGCTTGGTGGCCTAGTGGATAAGTGGCTGAGCCACTTGACCACTCGACCACTCAGCCACTTACCCACTAGGCCACCAACCATAGAGCCGCTGGGCTGCCTAGCCCTCGCCGGTGGGCGGCTGGACCGCTGGACCGGTAGGCGGCTGGGCCGCTGGGCCGCTGGGCCGCTGGGCGGCTGGGCGGCTGGGCGGCTGGGCGGCTGGGCGGCTGGGCCGCCTCGCCCCTGGACCGCTGGGCCGCTGGGCCGCTGGGCCGCTGGGCCGCTGGGCCGCTGGGCCGCTGGAGGAGAGTGGGCAGGTGAGCGGTGGGGACGAAGGTGGCGAGCCTCTCGCAGCAGCCAGTTAGGGGCGGGCGTTCGCTGCGAGGGCTCGGAGGCGGGCGAAGGCGAGCAGGATTCGCGAGACGGCGGCCGCGAAGGCCTCCAGGTCGGGTAGATCGGCGTGTTCGCCAGGTGTGTGTGCGTGGTTCACTAGGCGAGAGCCTGGGCCTAGGACGGCGGTGAAGGCGCCGGGGACACCGTCCATCCAGATTGCGTCGTTGGGGTAAGCCGGTTCCTCGGGGGCGCAGGGAGTAAGGCCGGCGTGTGTGGTTAGCAGGGCTTCGGCCCATCGGTCGCCGCCGTCGAGGCAGGGTAGGTCGCGTTTTGGCCACGTCAACTCCGTGGACTCGGAGGCTGTCCCGCCGAAGGTTGTGGTGAAATCCGCCAGTCCGGCCCGGTACACCCGCTCGAGACTGGCCGCCAGGTCCGCGCCCTCCGCCGCTGATTTGTACGGCAGGGTCACCAGCAACTCCCCCGTGCCGCAGCCCCGCCGGTTGTCGGCGCGCAAGTTGGCCACGCGGAGCCGCCTCCCGAACGTGGCTGCGAAGTGTTGCGCGAGAAGACCCAGCAGTACAGCGGCTTCTGACCGACCTTCCCGCTCAGTCACCCGGACGCGCGCGGTCATCTCGGCCGTCGCCCTCGTCAGGTACCGCAGGCCTGTGGGCTGGCAGAAAATGTTCAGCCTGCCGTGAAAACCGGCATCGATCAGCCGCCGCGTGCCGATTGCGCCCAGCGCGCCGCCCTCTTCACCGGCCACCACCTGCACCACCACCCCGATCTCCCGCCCGACCGCCGGGCTCAGCTGGAGCGCCTGGCGCACCCCGGCCAGCAATGCCACCGCCGGGCCCTTCGCGTCGATCGCGCCGCGCCCGGTGAACCGGCTGCCGTCGAAAGTCACCGGCTCCAAGCCGCCGACCGTGTCCAGGTGCACGTTGAACATGACCGTCGCGCCGAACGGCAGCGCCCGGCCAAGCCGCAGCACCAGGCTCGGCTGCGCGGCGAGAAAACCCGGCGTGCCCGCCGCGGCGCGGACGGCGGCCGGGACGTCGTCGCGCAGCACGTCCGCCGGGCGCGCGCAGTCGTGCCGGGCCGTCCGGAAGCCGATTGCCCGCGCCGCCTCCGCGTAGGCGGCCTGCGCCTGCCACAACTGCGTGGCCGGTTCGCTCCCGTCGGCTTCGAGCGGGCTGATAGTCGTTGTGCGCAGCAGTCGCAGCAGCAGGTCGTGATCGGAAGCCAGCAGCAGCCCGCTCACCGCGGGATCTCCACACCCAGCCGAGTCAGCGCGCGCCCGGCCGCCACGAACGCGTCGGCCGCGGTGTCACCGGCGACCTTTCCCTGACGCGGTACCGCGTTCAGCTGCGGTTCGAGCGAGAACGCGCCCCGGTACCCATGCGCGAGCAGCAACCGCAGCGAGTCCGCGACCCGCGCCTCGCCGTGACCCGGCAGGCAGAACCGGGCCATCCCGTCGACCACCACCGCGTCCTTGACGTGCACGTGCTCGACGTAGTCCACGATCTCGGCGAGCAGGTCGTGGCCGCAATAACCGTGCGCGAGACCGTTGCCGGTGTTGTACAGCAGCCGCAGGTTGCCGACGGCCGTGACCAGTTCGAGGGCGCGTTCGGCACTGGCGCCCGCCCAACCGGAGCAGTTCTCGTGCAGCAGCACCACATCCACCTCGGCGGCGCGCTCGGCCAGCCGCCGCACCCGGTCGAACACCCGGCTGCGCCACTCGTCCTCGGGCAGCTCGGCGTTCGGATAGGACATGATCCGGATGAACCGGGTGTCCAGCGCAAGGCACCAGTCGATCAGCTCGTCGAGTTCGTGCAGCTCACGGGCGAACGGCACGGTGATCGGCCGCGCCCAGTTGCCGATCCGCGAGTCGAGGCAGACCACCTCCACCCCCGCGTCGCGGATCGCCGTTTCGACCCGCCGGAGCCCGTCCAGGC
Source organism: Amycolatopsis sp. YIM 10 (assembly GCF_009429145.1). GTDB lineage: Bacteria > Actinomycetota > Actinomycetes > Mycobacteriales > Pseudonocardiaceae > Amycolatopsis. The sequence continues at coordinate 7,655,647 of NZ_CP045480.1, forward strand.
CCAGGTCGGCGATCGCCCTGCCGTCCACGCTGCGCAGCTCCAGCTGCCGCCAGCCCAGCCGCCGGATCGCGGTGACCTGGGCCGGGAGTCTCGCGCCCGCCTCGTCGCCGATCCCGGCGAAGGACAACTCACGGCGCATTCGACGCCACCAGCCCGCGCCGCGCGCACCGCTCCTTCGCCTCGATCAGCAACCGGGCGGCACGTTCGTGCACTTCGAGCCCGGTGGGCCGCCCGGCACGAAAAGCTCGGTAGGTGCGCAGGAAGAACGCGGTGAGCGCGTCGTCGCGGAAGACCTCGCGTTCGCTCCGGTGCGGGGACACCACTTCCAGCTGAGCGTGGTCGTCCTCGGCGCCGAGCGGGTAGTACCCGGTGACGATGCCGTGGTCGAGGTTGAGCGAGATGCTGCGCTCGCGGATCGGCGAGGTCAGGTCCGACCGCAGCCTGCTCAGCACCCCGCCGTCGTGCCGCAGGGTGAGCGACGCGCCGCCCAGCCGGGGGATCTCCCGCTCGCCGCAGGTCATGTCCGACCACTCCGCGTCGACCAGCTCGGCCGGTCCGGCCAGTCGCAACACCACTGGCACCGCGTGCGGCAGCTCCACCTCGCAGGCGTTCGTGTGCTCCGGATCGGTGAGCGAGCGGTGGAACCGGGGCTGGTGCAGGTTCACCGTCACCGAGCGCAACGCGCCGAACTCACCCGAGCGCGCCAGTTTCGCGAGCCGTCCGGTGAGATCGGCCGCCAGCCACGGCGCCACCACCGCGACCTCCAGGCCGAACCGGCGGCGCAGCACGCCGATCCGGTCGAGTTCGCGGCGCCCGGCACCGAGCGGCTTCTCCACGACGAACCGGCGGAACCCGTTGCGCGCCAGTTCTTCGAGGAGGGTGAGCCGGGAACCCGGCGGCTTGCACAGGTGAGCGACCGCCGATCCGGGGTCCACCAGCGTCATCGCCTCGCCGAGATCACCGGTGACCCGGACACGGGGCAGGTGCGGCAGATCCACCGGCCGGGGGTCGTACGCGGCGATCGGGTGATCGGCGAACACTCCCGGCAATCCGGTTTCGACGATCCTGGCGAGCGCCGGGAGGTGGAGCGCGGCGCCGGCCCGGCCCAGCCCGAGCACCAGAGTTTGCAGCATGGTTCTCGTCTCGTTCGGGGAAGCTGTCCGTCGTAATATCCGCCGGGCCCGCCTCGACCGTCGAGAACCGCGGCGGAAACCTGACCGCAAAGAGTGAAAACCGGGCCGGTTACCATTCATCCCTTTTCGACACCAGAACGCTCAGCTACTTTCGGTACGTGGCAGTGCAGCGGAGTGTGACGGTCGACGAGTGCGTCAGACCCCTTGCAAGAACTTCGCTCAATCGGAGCAATCTCTTCGCGAATACCGCAGCACCCCATTTGTGCCCACGCGCCGTTCAGGAGACCAGATGACCAGGAGCCAGGAGCGGTTGCTCGCCCTGTGGCGGGCCGAGCCGATCCGCGAGAGCAAGCTCCGCGGTTACGTCAGGCTCGCGAAGCTCGACGACTTCAACTCCTACCTGAGCCCGCTCGTGGTGTTCACCGCGATCCTGGCCACCACAACGCAGTTCAGCGTCCGCGTTTTCCCGATGCTGCTGTGCTTCCTCGCCGGTGGGATCTGCGTGCTCGCCTCGACGGAAATGCGGCGGTTCGGCTGGGGCGCGGCCCTCGTGGGCGCGCTGCTGTGGATCGTGGCCGTGCTGATCGGCCCGGTAGGTCCAGTGTGGACGATATTGCTGATCGCGGTGACCTTTGCCGCAGCCTGGCTGAGCCGATACGACCTCCGGGAACTGTTCCTGGCCACGCTCGGCTGCGTGCTGGTGCTGGCGCCGTACGGGCTGGCCACCGGTGGACTCCACCCGTTCGTTGTGGTGCAGGCACTGCTCTTCGGCCTCGGCCCGCTGCTGGCCGGCCTGTACGCCACGGCTTCCCCGAACGCGCGACTCGTCGCCGCGCTTTCGGTGACGGAGTTCGCGATCGGCGCGATCGGCTCGCTGACCGGCGCCGCGCCGTGGTGGTTCGTGGTGGCGATGGCACCGGCGACGGCGTCGCGCGCCATGCAGTACCACCGCGGTTTCCGGGTGGGCGACCTCGTCACCGCACACCGCATGGGCTCGCGCGCACACCGGCTTTCGGTGCTGCTGATGGTGTTGTCGAACCTGCTCGTGCTGGCGCTCGCGTGAACGCCGGGCCGGACGTGGCCGTGGTGGGTGCGGGCATCGCCGGGCTGACCGTGGCGCACGAACTGCGGCGGGCCGGTCTGTCGGTACGGGTTTTCGAGGCGAACGGGCAGGTGGGCGGGCGGATGGCGAGCGTCCGCCACAACGGGTACACCATCGACACCGGCGCCGAACGGATCTCCGCCGAGGGCCATCGCGCGACCTGGGAACTCCTGCGCCGCACCGGTTTGCCGATCGCCGACGTCCCGGTGATCCGAAGTTCGGTCGGCGTCTGGCGCGACGGCCGCATCCATCCAGGTCCCACGGCGTTGTCGCTTCGCGCGCGCTGGCAACTTACGCGTTTACTCCTGAGCGCCAAGCGAAAACGGCGCGCCTACGACCAAGACCGTCCAGAAGGGACACCGCTCGGCTCGGCCACGGTCGCCGAATTCACCGAGCGCCTCCACCGCGATCTGCACGACTACCTGTTCCAGCCGCTCGGCGCGCATTTCTTCGGCTGGCAGACGGAAAACTCCGCAATAGCACCAATGGCGAGCCTGATGCTGGCGGCGGGCCCAGCCACGTCGTGGCACACCTTCACCGACGGCATGGACACCCTCGCGCGGCGACTGGCCGCCCAGCTCGACGTCGAAACGGATCACCCGGTGGACGAGGTGGTCACCGACGGCTCCGGCGCCAGGGTGGCCACCGCGGCAGGCACTTTCCACGCGCGGGCGGCGGTGCTGTGCGTTCCCGCTCCCGTCGCGGCGGCTCTGCACGCCAATCCCGATCCAGCCGCGGAACCGTATCTCGCCGCGTGCTCGTTCACCCCGATGCTCAAGCTCAGCTGCCTGCTGGACCGGCCGCTCGGCCTGACGGCGAGCCGTCCGCTCCACGCGTTGCTCACCCCCGCTGCCGAGGAGTCCGTGCTGTCGGGGGTCGTCGTGGACCACGAGAAGCACGAGTCCCGGGCGCCCGACGGGCGCGGCCTGGTGAGCCTGTTCGCGGCTGCCCCGGTGGCCGCCGAACTGATCGACGCCCCGGACGGAGACATCGTCCCGCGCCTGCTCGGCGCGGGAGAACGGTTCCTGCCGGGATTGGGCACCGCGACCGGGGAAATCCTGGTCCATCGGTTCCGGCACGCCCTGCCCGAAGCGACCCCGGCCGCGCTCGCGTTGCGCGCCGGGTTCGAAGCGCGGCCGGTCGGCCCGGTCGACTACGCGGGCGACTGGATTTCCCTGTGCCCCAGCGGCGAAAGCGCGATACGCGCCGGGGCGCTGGCCGCGTCGAGGGTGCTGCACCACTGCCGCGCAGGCGTCAAGGAGTCGGTGTGAGGCCGTACGACATGGGCGTGCTGTTCGACGAGTGCGCCGATCGGGGGTCGGCCACCAGGGTCCGGCTCGATCGGCCCTTCGACATCGCACCGGATGAGAAGGTCGACTACGGCGTTGGTGAACTCGCCGTGCTGGTGGCCGAGGTGTCGGGCTGGCTGGCCGCGGTGGGCGCCGGCGCCGGTGACCGCGTCGCGGTGCTCAAACCCAACCACTGGGACTACGACCTGATCGCCTGCGCGGCGGTCCGGCTCGGCGCGGTGCCGGCGCAGCTCTCCGCGCACCTGCCACCCGAATCGCTGGCCGAACTGCTGCGACGGCTGAAGCCCGCGGTGCTGGTGACCACCGCCGAACACGCCGCGCTCGGCGCGGACTTCGCCTCGCGAGTGATCACTTTGGACACTCCGGAGCCCGGCGCGATCCACGTGGACCGGCTCCGCGGCCACCGCCCGCCCCCGCCACGGCGGCCGGGCGAGCACGAACCGCTGGTGATCAACCACACCTCGGGCACCACCGGGACGCCGAAGCTCGTGGTGCACTCGACTTCGACCGCCGTCCGCAAGCTCGCCGGACTGGAATCGGTGCGGCTGCCCGCGATCGGCGTCCGCCGCGACGACACACTCGCCAACGCCAGTTCCTACGCACACGGCCGGACCTTCTGCTGGACGGCGAACGTGTTCTGCCGTGCCCCGGCCCGGATCGTCATCCTGTCCGGGCAGCACCCCGACGCCGTGGACGTGCTGCTGCGCCGGTACCCGCCGACCTACGTCGAGGCGCTGCCCGCCGCATTCGTCCGTTTCCGCCCGCTTCTGTCGCGTTTGGACAATCCGTTCCGTGACGTCCGGGTTTTCCTGAGCAGCCACGACGCGATGCACCCACCGGTGGTCCGCGACTACCTGCACGCCTCGCGACGCAGGCGTCCACTGTGGATTCAGAGCTGGGGCCAGGTGGAGACCGGGCCGATCACCTTCCGCCTGCTGACCAGGAAGTCGCTGGCCGTCCGGTGGGACAGGCATCCGCCCACTCGCGACCTCGGCCGGCCGATCCCGATCCGCACCCGGTTGAAGGTGGTCGACCCGGCCACCTTCGAACCGGTTCCGCGCGGGCGACCCGGGCTGGCGCTCACGCGCACTCCCGCGCGCTGCCTCGGTTACGTCGGGGAAAACCAGCGCTGGCAGGAGAAGCACGATGCCGGGTGGTGGAACACCGGGGACATCGCGGTGCACCGGCGCGACGGCCGGGTGCTGCTGCTCGACCGCGAGGTCGACACCACGCTCGGCCTGAGCTGCCTGGAACTGGAAGACGTGCTGGAGGATCGGCTGCCCGGCGTGCTCGAATGCGTGGTGCTGGCGATGCCCGGCAAGGACCCGCTGCCGGTGGTGGTCACCGATACCGGGCGGGTCGACGCGGCCGAGTGGACCGGCGCGGTGCACGACCTGCCCGATCTCCAGCCGCCGCGCGTGCTCACCTGGGACGAGATCCCGCGCACCGGCACCGGAAAGGTCCGCCGGCTCGCGCTGCTGACCATGCTCACCGGGTGCGCGGACACGCCGGGAACCGGCCGGTGGACGTGACGCCGGGGTTACCACCACCGGGTGAACGGCCTTTCCGGGTGCGCGGGGTCGGCGGCCCCGCGCACCCGCCGGTCAGGTGGGTGCGAGGCGCCGGTCCAGCGCCACGCAGATGCCGTCCCACAGGGCCACCCTCGCCCGCAGCACCTCGTGCGCGGTGTCGAGGCATTCACGCCACTTCAGCTCGTCCTCACCGCAGAGTTCGGTGAGCATGCGCATCGCCATCGGGCCGTGCTGCCCGCCGTCGGCGTCGAGGTGGCGTTCCAGGTAGAGGCGGAACAGGGCGAGCCGGTCGTCCTCGGCGCCGACCTGGGAGAACATCGCCGGGACGAGGTCCTCGCGACCGAAGGCGAACGCCGCCGCCTGCTGGTGCACGGTGCCCTCGCTGATCAGCGACCAGGTGGTGCGCACGAACTCCGCCGCGGCGTCCGGCACACCCGCGGTGACCAAGGCCCGCGGGACCGGAATGCCGCTGCGCAGCAGGCCGAGGAACTCGTCGATCGGCGCGGTGTCCGCCCCCGCCGCCGCCATCGCCTGGCGGTACAACCCGAAATGGCTGGTGAACCCGGATTCGACCGCGTCACTCTCTTCGACCAGCACGATTTCGTTGATCAGCCGCCCGCCCACCGGCAGGTCACCGGGGACCCACGGCACGCGCACGCAGGTCAATCTGCCCTGCAGCGCCTTGAGCAGGGACATGAAGTCCCAGACCGCGAACACGTGGTGCGCCATGAAGGTCGCCACGTCGGCGCGGCCGCGGAGCAGGCGGTAGATCCGGTGCCCGGTGACCTCCGCGCGAATTCCGCTGATCGCGGATCTCAACCCGTCGATTTCCCGGGCATGGGGTTCCCAGTGATATCTGGACAAAACGATCCACCAGTCCTGTCGGGGTTTGTTCCGGTGTGCGTCCTGTTCGAGAAAAGCACAGAGTTTTGCCCATTTCCACCTCCCGATAGGTCGAACCGGGCCGACTCGATCGGGGGAGGTAGGGTACCGGCGTGACAGAGCGGATCGTGGAGATCTACACCGACGGTGCGTGCAGTGGCAATCCCGGGCCGGGCGGCTGGGGCGCGGTCCTGCGGTACGGCACGCACGAGAAGGAGCTCTACGGCGGTCAGGCGGCCGAGACCACGAACAACCGGATGGAGCTGACCGCGCCGATCCAGGCGCTGGAAAGTCTCAAGCGCCCGGTCGAGGTACGGCTGTTCACCGACAGCACCTACGTCCGCAACGGCATCACCTCGTGGCTGCCCCGCTGGAAGAGCAACGGCTGGCAGACCGCGGGCAAGACCCCGGTGAAGAACGCGGACCTCTGGCAGCGCCTGGAACAGGCCGCCGCCCGCCACCAGGTGGAGTGGCACTGGGTCAAGGGCCACGCCGGGCACCCGGAGAACGAGCGCGCCGACCGGCTCGCGGTCAAGGGCCTGGAAGAGGCCGTCGCCGCAGGCTGATCACGGTCGCGGGGGTGATCACAGCTCGCAGGTGGTGGCCAGGTCCACGCCCTCGACGCGCGGCACCGTGCGCGAAGGCGGCGGGCGGTGCCCGTCGAGCCAGCCGCCCATCGCTTCGAACGCGCTGAGGAAGCACGGCCCGATCGGGCGCAGGCGGTCCGGGTGGGCGTCGTAGAGCGCGTCGGCGTGGGTGCCGCCGTCGATCCGGTAGTAGCGGTGGGGCCGGTCGCCGGTCATCCCGGCGTAGACGTCGGAGTCGCGACTGATCGGCAGGAGTGCGTCCAGCGTGCCGTGCAGGGTGATCAGCGGTTTGCCGATGCGGCCGGTCAGCGCCACCCGCTCGACCGCCCGGTGCACCCGTCCCGGCCGGTTCGCGTAGTCGTAATCGGCGTCGGAACCGCGGTATTCCGGGTCGAATTCGGTGCGGTAGATCCGCTGGGTCAGTCCCCAGTAGACCTGATCGTGATAGGGCCAGAGAAATTCCGAACCGGACGGGAAACCGGCGTCGAGAATGGCTTGGTGCGCCTCGGCGGAACCGGCGGAATAGGCCGGGTAATTACGCACGGCGGCGGGGAGGAAGGTGAACAGGTTCGGGCCGTCGGCGGTCCAGAGCGTGCCCTCCCAGTCCACCCCGCCGTCGTAGAGCCACGCCCGGTTCTCCAGCTGCCAGCGCACCAGGTAGCCACCGTTGGAGATGCCCGCCATCAGTGTCCTTTGTGGAAAGCGGCCGTACCGCTGCGTCACCGCGAGCTTCGCCGCCACGGTCAGCTGGGTCACGCGGTGGTTCCACTCGGCGACGGCGTCGCCCGGCCGGTCGCCGTCGGCGAAGAACTCGAGGCCGGTGTTGCCCTTGTCGGTGGCGGCGTAGGCGTACCCGTCGGCCAGCACGTGGTCGGCGATGGCCCGGTCGCCGGCGTACTGCGCGCGGTTGCCGGGTGAACCGGCGACCACCAGCCCGCCGTTCCACCGCTCGGGCAGCCGCAGCACGAACTGCGCGTCGTGCGCCCAGCCGTGGTGGGCGTTCGTGGTGGAGGAATCCGGGAAGTAGCCGTCGATCTGGACACCCGGCACCGCACCGGGACGTGGCAACCCGGCCGAGGTGAGCCCGGCCCAGTCGCCGGGCACGGTGTGTCCCGAGGAGACGGTGCCGGTCGTGGTGAGGTCGGTGAGGCAGGCGCCGACCTGCTTCTCCGCGCCCGGCACCCACGGCGCCGCGCAGCCGTCCGCGGCGGTGCCGGCCCTGCCGGTGCCGGGCAGCAGTACCGTGGCCAGGAGGGCGCCGGCCAGCGCGAGTTTCGACAGCATCCGGTGAAGGTAGGTCGCGCGCGGCCGCACGACCATGTCGGCGGCCCACACAGTGCCGCGCCCGATTGTGTGGCCGCGACCGTCGGTTCACCGCATACCGCTGCTTACCGTGGAAAAGATGCGAACGCTGACGATCGCCCTGACCCTGCTGGCAGCGCTGCTGACGGGAACGACCCCGGCTTCGGCGGCGAACATCGTGGAGGTGACCGGCTTCGGGAGCAATCCCGGGGCACTGAAGATGTTCCGGTACGTACCGGACGGACTACCCGCCGGGCGGCCGATCGTGGTCGCGATGCACGGGTGCACGCAGAACGCGCCGGGCTACGGGGAGAACACCGGGTGGCGGGCACTGGCCGACAGCGGCCGGTTCAGCCTGGTGCTGCCCGAACAGCAGTCCGGCAACAACCTGAACAAGTGCTTCAACTGGTTCCAGTCCGGGGACGTGGCGCGTGGCTCGGGTGAGGCCGAGTCGATCGCGCAGATGGTCCGGCGCACGCAGACCGACACCGGCGGCACGCAGGCGTATGCGACGGGGTTGTCGGCCGGTGGCGGCATGACCTCGGTGGTGCTCGCGGCCTATCCGGACGTGTTCGCCGGCGGAGCCGTGGTCGCCGGGCTGCCGCAGGGCTGCGCCACCACGATGGTGGACGCGTTCTCGTGCATGAACCCCGGCAAGGACCGCACCCCGGCGGCGTGGGGCGACAGCGTCCGGGCGGCGAGCCGGCACCAGGGGCCGTGGCCGGTGGTCAGCCTCTGGCAGGGCACGGCCGACTACACGGTCGCCGCGGCGAACCAGCGCGAACTGGTCGACCAGTGGACGAACGTGCACGGGATCCAGCCCACGCCGAGCGAAACCGATTCGGTGGCGGGCTACCCGCACGCGGTCTACCGCGACGGCGGCGGGCGGGCCGTGGTGGAGACGTACTCGATCACCGGCATGGGGCACGGCCAGCCGGTCGATCCGCCGTGCGGCACCGCCGGTGCGTACCTCCTCGACGTCAACCTGTGCGCGGCGTCGCGGATCAGTGCCTTCTGGGGGCTCGGCGGCTGACACTACTGTTCGGACCATGGCGAGAGGACGACTGACCCGCGACGACTGGACGACGGCGGCCCTGCGCGCACTGGCCAACGGTGGTGTGGCCGCCGTCTCCGTCGACGCGCTCGCCGGGGAACTCGGCATCACCCGCGGCAGCTTCTACTGGCACTTCAAGGACCGCTCGGCGTTGCTGGTGGCGGCGATGGAGGCGTGGGAGGAGCGGACCACGGCCGCGCTGATCACCGACCTGGAACCGCTCGGCGACCCGCGGGAGAAACTGCGCGCCGGTTTCCTGGCCGCGCTGGGCACCGAGGTGATCGCCGGACTCGAACCGGCGCTGATGGCGCAGGCCGATCACCCGGCCGTGGCCCCGGTACTGAAGCGGGTCATCGACCGGCGGATCACCTACCTGGCCTCCCTCTACGGCGAACTCGGCCTGACCCCCGCGGTCGCGCGGCGCCAGGCGGTCTTCGCCTACTCGGCCTACCTCGGCTGGTCGGACCTCCGGCGGGCCGCCGGTGACGTGGTCCCGGAGGTCGCCGTGGACGGCGCCAGGGGGCGGGCCGGGCTCAAGCACTTCATCGAGCAGCTGACGGCCTGATCCCGGGCACGCGCGTTGACATACACAGCTGTATGGATGGAACATACACTCGTGTATGGAAGAACGAAGTTGTTCCGCGTGGGGGCTTGGGCGTGGATCGCGACCGGTGCCGGACATCTGGCGACGGCGGCATTTTTGGCTTCACGGCCTGAAACGCCGGAGGCGAGCCGAGCGCTGGGGGCGATGCGCGAGCACGGGATCGAACTGCTCGGCCTGCGGCGCAGCCTGGCCGATCTCGACCTCGGCATGTCGCTCGTCATGGGCGTGGCGCTGATCTTCGGCGGCGTGGTGTGCCTGCTCGCGGCCCGCGAAGCGGTCGGCAAGGCCCTGGTCGCCACCGCACTGACGGCGTCCGTTGTCGCACTGGGCTTGTCGGTGTGGTTGCTGCCCGTCCCGCCGATCGTGTTGTTCGCCGTGGCCTGCATCGCCTTCGGTTGGCCGCTGGTCAAGCCGGGGCCTCGGCAGTAAGGTTTTTGGGAGCGCTCCCGGAATTCGGCCAAGGAGGTCCGATGCACCGTTCGACGCTCGCCCTGATCGCCCTGCTCACCGCGTTGCTGTTCCCCGTGACCGCCACCGCGCAGGCGCCCGCCCGCATCATGCCGCTCGGTGACTCGATCACCGGTTCGCCCGGCTGCTGGCGCGCCCTGCTCTGGCAGCACCTCCAGCAGACCGGGTACACCGACGTCGACTTCGTCGGCACGCTGCCCGCGCAGGGCTGCGGCTTTCCCCACGACGGCGAGAACGAGGGGCACGGCGGTTTCCTCGCCACCGGCATCGCCAACCAGAACCTGCTGCCCGGCTGGCTCGCCGCCACCGATCCGGACATCGTGCTGATGCACCTGGGCACCAACGACGTCTGGAACAACCAGAGCCCGTCCGCGATTCTGGGCGCCTTCAGCAAGCTGCTCGGGCAGATGCGCGCGCAGAACCCGTCGATGGAACTCCTCGTCGCGCGGATCATCCCGATGGCACCGGCCAACTGCGGCGCCTGCGCCCAGCGGGTTGTCGACCTGAACGCCGCGATTCCCGGCTGGGCGCAGGCGAACAGCACCGCGCAGTCGCCGATCACCGTGGTCGACCAGTGGACCGGCTTCAACCCGGCCACCGACACCTACGACGGGGTGCACCCGAACGGCACCAGCGGCATCCAGAAGATCGAAAGCCGCTGGTACCCGGCACTGACCGCGGCGCTCGGTTAGCAGATCTTCTGCGTGCTGTTCACCAGCGTGTTGTTCACGAAGTTGGTGTTGTTGCCACAGGGGTTCTCGTTGATCGCGGAGTTCGTCACGGTCAGGTTCCGCACCGTGACGTCCGAGGTCACCGGGAACTCCGTGCGCGAAGCGAGCCGGATGTCGCCGGGGCCGGCGACCTTTCCGCTCTGCGCGGCCAGGTTCACGTTGTAGCAGTTCTCCAGCAGGATCGCGTTCCCACCGGTCTGCGCGATGTCCAGCCGGTCGATCACCATGCCGCCGCTTTCGGACACGCAGAAGATCCCCCGCCCGCCACCACGCGCGATCACCTCACCGACCCGGATGTTGACCGGGTAGGAGTTGCCGATCCGGCCGTTGCGGTTCGCCGTGCGGAAGGCCGCGTACCCGGTGCCGGTGCCGGCACCATCACCGTCCACTTTGGTCACCGTCGCGTTGATAGTCTCGTTGAGCAGCAGGCCGGAGCCACCGGTGTTCCGCGCGACCACGGTGCCGACGGTGAGCCCGTCCACGCCGTAGGTCTCCACGCCGTGCGTGCTCGAACCCTGGACGTGGACGTGGTCGATGCGCACGTTCCTGGTCCACCGCGAGGTGTCGCCGCGGTTGTCGATGCGCACGCCGAGCCCACTGGACAGGCGCAGGTCGAGTTGGCCGAGGACGACGTTCTCCACGTTGCGCATGAAGATGCCGTAGAGCGGCGACCCGGTCAGGTTCAGGTGCTGCACCTCGATGTCGCGCACATTCCTGGCGTAGACCGGGGCCTGGTCACCGGAGCCGGACCCGGTCACGTTGATCGTGCCGCACACGTCCAGCACGGTGTAGCTGGGCAGGGAGAACCGGCTGCCCGCGCTCATCGAGCCGGAGCCGCGGACCACGATCCGCTCCTTCCACGTGCGCCCGGCGCTGAGGCTGCCCGCCGCCGCCTGCAACGCCGAGAGCAGGCTCGTGCCGGTGTAGACGGTGTTGCCGCCGTTGCGGACCGTCCAGGTGCCGCCGTTGTTCACCGCCTCCGCGTTGACCGAGCCGGTGCCGCAGTCGGCCAGCGGACCGGCGGCCGAGACCGGCACGGCGGGTACCAGTGCCGCGATCAGCGCGGCTGCTGTAAGCGCTTTCCCGATTAACGAGCGCATCGTCGCTCCTCGTCTGCAGATGGGGACCTGGGAGCGCTCCCAGGTCTCCGGCATGCTAACCGAGGTAGTCCAGGTGCACGCCGTCGATGGACCAGATCCCCGAAGCGTCCCCGCCGTGTGCGGCGAGCAGCGCCGGGAAGTAGTCCCGCAGCGCCTGCTCGTAGCTCACCTTGCCATCGGCCAGTTCCCCGGCCGCGGTGACGATGCGGTCGAGGTCGGCTTCGATGCGCGCGCGGCTCATCGACGGCGTGCGCGGGCCCTCGTCGTCCTCGGTCACCACGGCCGGGTCGAACTGGCTGTAGCTGGGAAAACGACCGGTGTCCGGAATGATCGAGCGGAACGGCACGCCGTTGAAGAAGTACTCGAACCAGCGCCCGCCGGAGATGGTCAGCCACGGCGTTCCGGTGGCGAGCACGGCGAGCCCGAACCCGGTGTGCGGCGAAACGAAAACATCACTCGCTTGGACCAGCCCCAGTTGTTCGGCCAGCGGGACGTCGACCGCGTTCACCGGCTTCGACCGGTGCGCGAGCAACTCGCGGAGCCCGCGCTCCCCGAAGCCCGACGTCGTCCGCCCGTCCTGCCCGGTTTTGCCCAGCAGCACGATCTCCGCCTCGGGTCGCGCCTCGGTCAGCGCGTCCAGGATCAGCTGCCACGAACCCACCGACGGGTACAGCGCCGGCTCGCTCGAACCGCTCGGCAGCACCGCGATCCGGGGCCGGCGCTCGCGGCGCACCCGTTCGGGGAGTTCGAAGCGCAGGTGCTGCCGAGGCAGGTAGCCGACGCGCGGGTCACCCACGAAGGTGCGCTTGACGCGCGCGACGAGGTGCTCTTCGGCCGCGGTGTAGTAGTCGCGCATGCCGGGGAACATCTCCAGCTGGAAGTCCTGGTACCGCCGGGAGTCCTCGATCACGTGGTCCCATTCGCGCGGCAGCGCGGCCAGCCGGGCCGCGGAGTCGGGGTCCCGCTCCACAAAGGAATGATCCATCGCGTACTTCGCCGAGACGAACGGGCAGTAGTCGGCGAACTCCACCGCGGTGGCCGCGTTGAGCGCCACCGCGATCTCCCGGTCCGGCCGCGCCGCGTGGTGGCCGTTCGCGTAGTACAGCGCCTCCACCGCGTGCCCGATGGGCTGCGCGTAGAAGAAGTTGATCAACGTGCGATCGGTCATCGGGCCACCCTGTCAGCCCGGCCCGCGGTGGTGAAACCTATTTTCCGCGCCCGTTGGCCCGCAGGATCTTCGCCGCCCGGACGGTGGCCCAGCCGTACCACTCGAAGGTGCCGGCCGCGGAGAAGCTGTGCCAGTCGACCGCCCAGCCGCCGTCCGGCGACCGCGCGGCTTCGAGCTTGTCGAGTTCCGCCTCGATCGCTTCGGCCGGGAAGAACTGCCGCAGCGGACCGGGTTCCGGCGCGAAGTCGAGCGGGTTCATCGCCTCGCCGTCGGCGCCGCCTTCGACCGCCAGCGAACCGGAAGCCGGGATGAATCCGCCGACCCGCTTCAGCTCGTCCTCCGCCGAAATCGCTTCGAGGAACTGCAGTGAGTACCGGAGTTCCAGCGCGTGCCGGGCGTGGTCCATCTCCCGGATGCGCCGCAGCGAGTGCTCCGTCGCGGTGGCGAGCCAGGGGTGCTCGCGCAGCTTCGCGTCGTGCCGCGCGACGCGGTGCGCGATCCCGGCGAGCATGGCGGTCATGTGCAGGGAGGACTCGGTGGGATCGGCCGAGACGAAGAACGGCGCGCACCCGGCCGGGTCCTCGATCGGCAGCGCGAACGGCAGCCCGCCGTCGGGCAGGGTGATCGAGGCGAGCCAGTCGCACAGCCCGCTCGCCTCGGGCGCGGATCCGGTCTCCTCGAACACTTCGAAGGCGTGCAGCGCGCTCACCGGCTGGCTGCTCCGCGACCGCAGGTCGGGTTCGAGGCCGGAGCCGTAGCCGCCGTCCGGATTGCGGTAGCCGGCCAGCGCGGCCAGTGCCGCTTCCGCCGAGCCCCCGTCGAAGAGCAGTTCGTACCGGCGCCGGTCGAGCAACCTGGCCCGGGTGGCCATGAATTCGGAGGTGGTGTTCATGCTTCGAGTGTGGTGCGGCCGTCTTGAACGGAACGGTCAGCCGAGCCCGCCCGCCGGTTCGGTGGTCCGCCAGTGCTCGATCAGCGGCTTGAAGGCGTCGGCCAGCAGCGGCAGTTCCGGGATCATCGGCAGGCAGCCGACGAGTTGCAGGTTGCGCAGCGCTTCCATGGCCCGCAGCAGCCGCGGGTCGACCGGTCGCAGGCCGAACTCGGCGGCCTCGGCGTTGTAGGCGGTGACGCCCTCGTCGCCGATCCCGACGAGGTCCCATTCGACCGGCCCGCGCGTCACGTGCTCGAAGTCAGAGAAATACACCCGGTCAGGTGTCTCGATCAGGTTGTAGTACGGCGCGTCCCCGTGCACCACCTGAATGGCGGCGTCCGGGAACTCGGTCAGGAACGCCTCCTCCGAGGCCAGGAGCGGCGCGAACACCGCCCATTCCCGGCGCGCGCGGTCCAGGTCCTCGGGCGGCAGCAGGTCGGGGCGGCCGTTCAGCTGCTCCAGCGCGTCATCCAGGAAGCCGTCCATCATCGCCAGGAAGCCCAGGTCGCCGGGGTACTCGCGGAGCACCGAGTGCAGCCGCGCGGTGAGCGCGAGCCTCGGGCCGGTGTCCAGTTCGGGTTCGGTGACGCCCTCGATCAGCTCCCAGAAGGTGATGCCGAAACCGTCGCGCCGCACCGGTTCGGCGGGCATCAGCGGACTCGGCACCACGGTCGGCTCCCCGCGCTCGGCCAGCCACCGGGTGACGGCGAGTTCGTTGCGCTGGAGCCCGGCCTGCTGCTCGGGGGTGACCGAGCGCGGCAGCACGGTCGGCACGCGGGCGATCACCGGCGCCGGGTCCAGGGCCACCACGACGGAGAACACGTCGTAGATGGCCCTGGGCGCGGTCACCGTCACGCCGAGTTCCCGCGCCGCGTCGGCCGCGGCGCGGGTCGCTCGATCGGTACGGGCGGCGAGATCTTCGGGTGAAAGCATCCGCCTACCCTAGGTGAGCGGTCAGCGTGCTCCGGTGAGGTGGTCGAGCGCGAGCTGGGCCAGCCGGATGAAGCCGTAGTTGCGCTCGGCCGCCTTGTCCGCGTCGAAGTCCTCGAAGGCGGACCGGTCGGCGAGCAGGTCGGCGGCGGTCTCGCCCTCGTTCAGCGTGGGCACGGCCAGCTCCGGCACCAGCGAGGTGGCCAGCGCCTCCTGCACCTCGGGATCGGCGCGGAAGGCGCGGGAGCGCTCGGCGAAGATGAGGTAGCTGCGCATGTTCGCGGCCGCGCTGGCCCACACGCCGTCCATGTTCTCGGTGCGCAGCGGCTTGTAGTCGAAGTGGCGGGGGCCGTCGTAGCCGCCGTTCTCCAGCAGGTCGACCAGGAAGAACGAGGACAGCACGTCACCGTGGCCGAAGACCAGGTCCTGGTCGAACCGGGGGCCGCGCTGGCCGTTGAGGTCGATGTGGAACAGCTTGCCCTGCCACAGCGCCTGCCCGATGCCGTGCACCACGTTCAGCCCGGCCATCTGCTCGTGGCCGACCTCCGGGTTGACGCCGACGATCTCGTGGTTGTCCAGGGTGGAGATGAACGCCAGCGCGTGGCCGACGGTGGGCAGCAGGATGTCGCCACGCGGCTCGTTCGGCTTCGGCTCGAGCGCGAGCCGAAGGCCGAGGCCCTGGTCGAGCACGTACTGGGCGAGGAAGTCGATGCCCTCGCGGTAGCGGTCCATCGCCGCGTTGATGTCCTTCGCGGCGTCGGTCTCGGAGCCCTCGCGGCCGCCCCAGAGCACGAAGGTGGACGCGCCGAGGTCGGCGGCCAGCTCCATGTTGCGCATGACCTTGCGCAGCGCGAACCGGCGGACCGAGCGGTCGTTGCTGGTCAGGCTGCCGTCCTTGAACACGGGGTGGCTGAACAGGTCCGTGGTGACCATCGGCACCACCAGCCCGGTCTCGGCCAGTGCCGCCTTGAACCGCTTGATCCGCCGGTCGCGCTCGTCGTCGGCGGAGCCGAACGGGAACAGGTTGTCGTCGTGGAAGGTGATGCCCCACGCACCGAGTTCGGACAGGCGGTGCACGGCCTCCACCGCGTCGAGCGGAGCCCGGCTGGCCGGGCCGAACATGTCGTTCGCCTCCCAGCCCACCGTCCACAGCCCGAAGCTGAACCTGTCCTCGCGCGTCGGTGCCAGTGTCATCACGCCTCCCTGAATAAGTTTGATGCCTGAACTTATCCGGGCGGGCTCGGCCGGGTCAAGGCTTTCGTTCAGCCATCAAACGAATACAATCGCCCGATGATCGGGCCCGCCGGACAGCACACCGTGCGCCAGCACAACTCCGCGCTCGTGCTGCGCGCGATCGCCGACGGCCCCGGGGTTTCGCGTGCCGGGCTGGCCGCGGCCACCGGGCTGACCAAGGCGACCGTGTCCAGCGTGGTCGACGCGCTGATCGCGGCCGGGCTGGTCGCCGAGGGCGAGCCCGAGCGGCGCAACGGGCCGGGCAGGCGCGGCACCGTGGTGTCCCTGTCCCCCACCGGCCCGCACGGACTCGGCGTGGAGATCGGCGTGGACTACCTCGCCTACTGCCTGGTCGACCTGACCGGCGCGGTGCGGGCGGAGCGGGTCCGGGTCGCCGACAACCGCACGCCGCGGGTGTTCCGCCGGACCAGGGACTTCCTGGCGTCCGCGCTCAAGGAGGCCGAGGCGCTGGGCGTGCCGGTCGGCGGGGTCGGCATCGCGGTGCCGGGACTGGTCGAGTCGAGCACCGGCGTGGTGCGGCTGGCCCCCAATCTCGGCTGGCACGACGTCGATCTGCCCGCGAAGCTCGGCGGCACCTTCTCCGTCGGGAACGAGGCGAACTTCGCCGCGCTGGCCGAACTCTGGCACGGTTCGGGCCTGCCGGACTTCGTGCACGTCTCCGGCGAGATCGGCATCGGCGCCGGTCTGGTGCTGGGCCGTTCGCTGTTCGAAGGCGTGCGCGGGCTGGGCGGGGAGATCGGGCACCTGCCGGTCGACCCGCAGGGACCGCCGTGCTCGTGCGGGGCGAACGGCTGCCTGGAACGCATGGCCGGCCAGGAGGAGATCCTGCGCCTTTCCGGGGCGGAATCGGTCGACGACCTGATCGGCCTGCTGGACACCGGCGATCGCACCGCTGTGGCGGCAGTGAGGGAAGCCGCGCACTGGCTCGGCCTCGGACTGTCCACTGTGGTCAATCTGGTCGACGTGCCCGCCGTGGTGCTCGGCGGCACCTACGCCCGGCTGGAACCGTGGCTGCGTGAACCCCTGCTGACCGAACTGGAGCGGCGCGTGGCCAGCTCGGCTTGGTCGCCGGTGAACCTGGTGCGCTCCCCGCTGGGCACCGGCGCCGCCGTCCGCGGCGCGGCGGCTTCGGTGATCCGCGGCATCATCGCCGCCCCCGAAATCTGACTGACTCGCGACGCACTTTTCCCGCGCGTTCCGGAAATGGTGGGAAAATGCCTCGCGAATTCAGAGCACGCACGCGCTGAAATCGACGCCGGTGACAAAGCGGCCGGTCACCGCGGCGAGGTCGGGCCAGCCGCGCCCGGACGGGGAATGCAGGGTGAACACCGCGGCCCGCGCGCCCGCGCGGTCGAGCACCACGGCCTGCAGCTGGGCACCACCGGGCAGGATGCGCTCGGTGACCACCACGGGGTAACCGCGGGTGGTTTCGGCCTGGGTGACCTCGCGAATGCCCGGACCGGCCGCGTCGGCGAGGAAGCAGCGCAGTTCGGCGGCGGTCACCGCGCGATCGACCGGAACCACCCCGCCGACCAGGATGCCCGGATCGGCGGCCGGGTGCTCGACCAGCGCGAGCAGCACGGCGGCGTGCTCGTGCGCCAGTCCGGCGGCCCGTACCGCGGCCGCCTCCAGTGCCGGGTCCTGCTCCCGCAGGCGCGCGAGCAGCTTGCGCAGCTCGCTGGTGGTCTGCTCGACCGAGCGCAGGGACACCGAAGTGACCCCTGGGACCGAGCCGACCTTCATCGGGCGAGCGCCGCGGCGAAGGCCCCGGCCGCGAACTCCGGCTCGGCGCGGCCAGGCGGCGGGCACAGCACCGCGGCGGCCAACTCGGCGGCGAACGCGGCCTGCCCGGCCAGTTCGCCGCCCAGTCCCGCGAACAACTCGGCGTGGCCGGATTTCCTGGCCGCCACCTCGGTGTCTTCACCGTCCAAAGTGCGCAGTCGCACGGTGACCCGGTCGGATTCGGCGAGGTGTTCGCGTTCGAGCAGGCGCGCGGATTCCAGCACGCGCTCCAGTTCGCGGGTGAGCTGCTCGTGCCGCGCCATCGCCGCGCGGCGCTCGGCCTCCACGCCCGGCGCGGTGCTGAACTGCGCGGTCGCCGTCGCGCTGTCCACCTCGTCGGCGGCGGCGAGCAGGGCACGCCTGAGGCGAAGCGCGCACTGGTCGAGTTGCTCGGCCCGGCGCCGGTTGGCCAGCAGCGTGCCCGCCCATTCGTCGAGGATCGCCGCGGTCGTCCGCAACGCCTTCCCGGCCGAAGCGGACGCGTCGGGCGCGGGCAGGCGGATCGCCGCGCGGGCACAGCGCCCGGCCGCGGCCCGGACCGCGTCGGCGTTACCGGGGACGGGGTCGAAGCCGAGGCCGCGGTGGTCGGTCGTCATCACGCAGGCGTCCTCACCCTGGCGTGCAGCGCCCGCTACCGCCGGACGTCGCGGCGCTGCGGCCGCTGCTGGGGTCGCTGAGCCCGTTGGGGCTGGCGTTGCTGCTGTTGCCGCTGTTGCGGCGAACGCGCCTGGCGCTGCTGCGCGGGGCGCTGCCGGTTGGCCGGGGGCGGGGTCCGTGGCGCCCGGCGCCGGTCGTCGTCGTCCTCCAGCTCCGGGCGCGGCCGGTTGGACCACGAGTCGAACACGAGCAGTAGCAGCGCGAGCACGGCGAGGGCGATGCCGACGTCGGTGAGCCCGACAAACACGATCAAAACGACCGAAACGGCCACCATCGGGACCACGACGACCCAGCAGAGGGGGTCGATCCGCCCGAACTTCGGACTCCCTGCCATCGCCGTCTCCCTTCGCCTTTGCATTCGAAAGGCGTCACTGGGCGTTCACCCTAACTTGCCCCAGGGCCGCCGCGTACCGTCACGCCATGCCAATTCTGGCTGGGCTCATCGCCGCCGTTTTCGGACCGTGTTCGTCATGGTGAACGCCAACGAACCGCTCAATCCTACGTTCGGCCGGATCGTCCGTGCACTTGCCGGTCTCGCGTTGGTCTCCTTCCTGATCATGGCGGTGCTCCGCTTGCTGGACGCGCCGCCGCGGGCCGGGGTTGCCCGGGTCGCCTTCGTGGTCGGCCTCCACTTCATCCCGTTCGCCTCCACCTGGCGGCAGCGGAGCATCCTGGTGCCCGCCCACGGGCTCACCGCACTCGGCGTGATCGGCCTGATCATGGCCCTGACCTCGGCGGTTGCCTGGACGCCGAGCGTCAGCGGGGTGCTGTCCGGGTTCACCCCGCTCGCCGGGAGTTTGTACGTTGCGTCACGTCTGCCCCGGTCGAGCACGGCGAATTCACCGGCCGCCAATTAGACTTGGCTGCCGACCCGGGAGGTACAGCACGGTGTGCGGAATTGTCGCTGCGGTCGGTGAAGTCGATACCCAACTCTGCCGGGAGATGCTCTCCCGCATCAAGCATCGAGGTCCGGACGACACCGGGGAGATCCACCGGGGCCGGATCTGGCTCGGCCACCAGCGATTGTCCATTATGGACGTCGACGGCGGCGCCCAGCCGATGAGCGACCCCGGTGGCACCACGCATCTGGTGGCCAACGGCGAAATCTACAACCACCGTCACATCCGCGAGGACCTCGGCCACGAGCTGTTCGAGACCGGCTCGGACAGCGAGGCCGCGCTGCAGGCGCTGATCGTGGACGGCCCGGCCGGGCTGGCCAGGCTGCGCGGCATGTTCGCGCTCGCGTACATGACCGACGACGAAGAGTTCCTGGTCGCCCGCGACGCGGTGGGCGTGAAGCCGCTGTACTGGGTGCGCAAGCCCGAGGTGACGCTGTTCGCCAGCGAGCTGCGTGCCTTCGACAAGGCCGACCGCCCGCTGGTGGAGAGCTTCCCGCCGGGCTGCTGCTGGAGCCCCGCCGGCGGGCTGGTGCGCTTCGCCGACGCGGTGCCCGCCGTGCTGCGGCCGGCGTACCGCACGGACGAGCCGGGCGTCTGGGGCGATGACCTGCTGAAGTCGGTGCGCGAGACGGTCGTGGCCGCGGTGGAGAACCGGATGATGAGCGACGTCGGCATCGGCGTGTTCCTCTCCGGCGGGCTCGACTCGGCGATCGTGGCCGCGGTCGCCGCCGAGTACGCGCTGCGCCACCGCCAGCCGCTGCCCACCTTCGCCATCGGCGCGCCCGGCAGCTCCGACCTGGCCGCGGCCCGCGTGGTCGCCGACTACCTCGGCACCGAGCACCACGAGATCGTGATGACCGCCGAGGACGCGGTGGCCGCGCTGCCCAAGGCGGTGCGCGCGATCGAGCACTTCGACCCGTCGCTGGTGCGCAGCGCGGTGCCGAACCTGCTGCTCGCCGAGTACGCCTCGAAGCGGGTGCACGCCGTGCTCACCGGGGAAGGCGCCGACGAGCTGTTCGCCGGGTACGACTACTACCACGAGGAGCCGTTCACCAATCCCGACGCGCTGCAGGCCGAGCTGGTGCGCACGGTCAACGAGCTGCACCACCTGAACCTGCAGCGCTGCGACCGCACCACGATGGCCTTCGGCATGGAGGCGCGGGTGCCGTTCCTGGACCGCGACGTGATCGGGCTGGCGCTGTCCATCCCGCCCGAGCACAAGATGGTCGCGCCCGGCCGTGAGGCCAAGAAGCTGCTCCGCGACGCCTTCGACGGCTGGCTGCCGGAGGAAATCCTGCGGCGTGGCAAGGAACAGTTCGGCGACGGCTCGGGCGCGAAGGACGTGCTGGAGCAAGCGGTGCACGCGGCCCCGGAGGTCGCCGAGGCCGACGGCGTCGAGCTACGGTCCAAAGAGGAGGCCGGCTTCTACGCCATTTGGCGCAAGGAGCTCGATGGCATTCGTCCCGGGTCCACGCTCGGATTGTTCGCCACCACCTGATCGCTCGGTGAGCTTTCCCACTCGAGGCCGGTTTTCCCCGATTGACCTGCGTGGACAGTGCTTTCATGCACGCCATGATCGGATTCGAGACGGACCTGGACGACCTCCGTGCGTCCAGTGCCCACCTGGCGGCCGCGGCTGACGCGGCCGGCGCCGCCAGGGACAGCGAGCACCAGCAGGACGTTCCGGTGGCCCCGCCCCGGGAGAGCATCTTCGACATCTCGGGCATGATCCCGGTCGACAACGCCTTCGGGCAGTCGCTGGGCATGCAGGCGGTGGCCCGCGCGTACGAGAACCACCGCGCCAAGGTCGAGAAGATGCTCGCCGAACTGCACCAGAGCACGCTGGACTCGAGCCGCGCGCTGAACACCGTCGCCGAGCTGTACGAGAAGGCCGACGAAGACTCGCGCACCCGGCTGCAGCGCGCCGCCGCCGTGCTGGACGAAAGCTGAGGCCGGGCGTGGACGACTACTTCGGCGCGGTGGAGACCACCTCCTACGAGAACAACCGCCAGGCTCACCTCGAAGGCATCAGCGACGACCTGCTCGACGGCGCCAACGACGCCCTCGACGCGCTCGACATCCTGCGCTGGACCGAGCTGTGGATGCCGGAGGAGGAGGTCGAGAAGTGGCGCAAGCAGACCGCGGACATCTACCGCGAGTTCTCCGCCGCCGACATCGACCGCGACTCCGAGAGCGGCCTGCAGGCGCTGATCAACGAGCAGGACAAGATCTGGAAGGCGCTGATCGACAACTCCAAGTCGGAGCTGGACCAGGCGGAGAAGCGGCTCGAGCACTGGCGCGGGGACGCGGCCAACGACGTCAAGGCCTACATCAACAACCTGGCCCACACCTTCGACCGCGTCGGCACGAAGATCACCGTGCTGGAGAGCGACGTGGTGGCCGCCCGCGAGGCGATCGCCTCGGCCAGGGGTGACCTGAGCAAGCTCGGCGAGTCGTTCAAGGCGGTCGCCGAGAAGTACCGCGAGGACCAGGAGCGCAAGAGCGAGTCGGCCGGGCTCAAGGTTCTCGGCGCGGCGTTCGCCGGCGCGGTGGCCGGGCTGCTCACCGTGGCCACCGCCGGGGCGGGCGCGGCCGCGGGCGCGGCGGTGCTCTCGGCCACCGCGAAGGGCGCGATCATCGCGGGCAACGTGGCGGGCTCGGCGATCAGCGCGACCATCGCCAACGCCGCGGAGATCACCGGTGACAACGTCTTCGAGCTGGTCGGGAGCTTCTTCGAGAACACCGACAAGCTCCGCGAAGGCATGATCGACGCGATGGACGACCTGGCCAAGCAGATCGACATCGAGGCCGAGGACCTGCCGGCGATCCCGCCGCCGCCGGATGTCAGCCCCGGCTCGTCGTTCAACCCGGACGACTTCGAGACCGAACGGCTGGACAAGGACCGCGAGCGCAGGGTGCGCGATTCGGGCGTGGACATCGCGCCGGACGGCAAGGTGGACAGCTCCGCGGGCAGTCCCGCTCCGCTAACCTGAGGCGGGAGGAGGTGGGCCGCGCATGACCGACAAGGCCCAGCCGAAGCCGTCGAAGAAGGTACCGGCGAAGGTGGACCGGGCGGCGATCGTCAAGTCGCTGCAGGAGCTGTCGGTGGAGGCCGGTTCACCGGACGGCACGGTCAGCCTGGCCGTCAACACCGACGGGGTGATGACCAGGCTGGCGCTGTCCGCCGGGGCGGCGAAGCTGCCGCCGAGCCAGCTCGCCGACCTGGTCCTGCGCACCTACGCGCAGGCCCAGCGCGAGTCGGCCAAGCGCAGCGCCGAGCTGCTCGCCCCGATGGGCAACGCCGGTTACGTGACCGACCGGCTGCGCTGGCGGCTCAAGTTCGACCCGGGTCCGGCGCCGGCCGCACCCGGGGGCGAGGGCAAGGACAAGCGCGGCTCCGGGGTGCTGCGTGACCGGTCCGGCTCGTGGCGCGAACCGGAGAAGCGGGCCGAGCCCGAATCGGACGACGAGTTCTACGAGAAGGGCGTGCGGTTCGATCCGTCCTGGTGACGTCTCGTCGTTCCCGGGTTAGGTTTCGACGCATGAGCAAGTCACCGGCGGTGGAGATCGAGGTCGGCCCGTGCGTCGTGCGGGTATCGAACCCGGACCGGGTCTACTTCCCGGCCCGGGGCGAGACCAAGCTCGACCTGGTCAACTACTACCTGTCGGTGGGTGACGGCATCGTGCGCGCGCTGCGCGAGCGGCCGTGCATGCTGCACCGGTTCCCGTCCGGGGTGGCCGGGGAGAAGGTGCACCAGAAGCGCGTGCCGAACGGGGCGCCGCCGTGGCTGGAGACGGTGCGGGTGCACTTCCCCCGGTACAACCGGCACGCGGACGAGCTGTGCGTGACCGAGCTGGCCAGCGTCATCTGGGCGGTGCAGATGTCCACTGTGGAGTTCCACCCGTGGAACTCCCGGCGCGCGGACACCGAGCGCCCCGACGAGTGGCGGATCGATCTGGACCCGATGCCGGACTGCGGGTTCGACCGGGTGCGCCGGGTCGCGCACGTGGCCCACGAGGTGCTCGACGAGCTGGGCATGACCGGCTGGCCGAAGACCTCCGGCGGCGACGGCCTGCACATCTACGTGCGCATCGAGCCGAACCGGGGATTCCAGGAGGTCCGGCGCGCGGCGCTCGCCTTCGCCATGGAAGTCGAGCGGCGCGCCCCGGACGACGTGACCACCGAGTGGTGGCGCAAGGATCGCGATCCGGGCAAGGTTTTTGTCGACTACAACCAGAACACCCGTGACCACACCATCGCCAGCGCCTACTCGGTGCGCGGGGTGCCCGAAGCGGTGGTGTCCACACCGATCACCTGGTCCGAAGTGGACGATGTCGAACCGCGCGAGTGCACCATCGGGGTGGTTTCCCGCCGATTCACCGAAACAGGTGACCCGCACGAGAAGATCGATGAGGTCGCGTACACAGTGGACACCCTGCTCGAGTGGGCAGACCGCGACGGGCTCGACTGATCCCAGGCGCGATCGCCCGGCGCCGGTCAGGGCGCGATGCCGTAGAGCATCCGCCTGCCGTGGTACTCCGAGACCGACCAGATCAAGCCGGTCTCCCGCCAGTACGACATGTCCTCCGGCCCGTTCGGGGTCGCGGCGCTGCGCGTGAGCGTCCAGTCCGAGCCGAGCCGCCACGAGCGCATCAGCCCGTTGTTGCCGGGGCCGTCGCTCGAGTTGAAGTGCCAGGTGGTGCCGCCGTCGTGGGTCACGCCGCCCTGGGTGCGGTTGCCCACCCCGCCGGTCAGGCCGGGTTGCCGGAAGGCGCTGTCCGCGGTGGCCACGCCCCTGGCGTTCGAAGCGATCTGGTGGTCGCTCATGTCCCAGGTCACCACGCGGCCGGGCAGCCCGGTCTCCGCCTCGCAGAACTCACCGACCACCAGCCGGTCCGGTGTGCTCACCCGGTCCAGCGACACCCACGAGTCGCGCAGCGGCGCACCGGGATCGGTCGAACACTTGCCGCCGGAACTCTTCGGGCTCTTCCAGAACCCGCTCTGCGCCATGATGTAGCGGTAGCCGTGGCTGTAGAACCGGTCCGCGACGGGCTCGTAGCCGACGAGGTACTTGTTCGTGCTGTACCCGCGCGGATCGGCCACCAGGTCGTAGATCGCGTCCAGGCTGAACTGCCGGATGCCCCAGTTCGTGTCGACGAGGTAGAGGAACCGGCCGTACCAGACCATGCCGCCGGCGTGGATGTCGACCGGCCGGTAGCTCACCTCGCCGTTCGCCCCGTGGAACGGCTCCACCAGCAGGATGTGCTGGTACTTGCCGGTCTGCGTGTTGAGCACGCTGACCCGCACGCCCTTCTTCTTCAGTACGTGGTCGTCTTCCTCGCCGTCGTTGCCCGTCCAGTCCTCGTCGTCGTACCAGCTGACCATGATTCCCTTGTGGGAGCCCCAAACCTGGTCCTCCTGGGCGTCGTTCACCGACGAAACGCCCTGCGGGATCCACTCCCTGGTCTGGTTGTCCCCGTCGGTGAAGCACCACCAGTCCGGCTGCGCCGGGAACGGTGTGCACGCACCCCGGCGTGTCGCCTGCCAGCTGGCCGAAGTCAGGATCGAGCTGAGGCTGGCCTTGACCATCCGGATGCCCTCGGCCGCCCCCGTGGTGTCGGTCCGCGTCATGGTGAACGCGCTCGCCGGCACGGTCACCACCGGTTCGGCCGAGGCTGGTGCCGCCGTGCCGACGGACACGAGTACCGCCGCTGCCAGCAAAGCCAAACCGCGTAACGCCTTCTGTCGCATGGTCCCTCCCTGGGCTCCCTCGCGGAGCGCCAGCCTGCCGAGGGCATCTTGGAGGAACCTGGGATTCGCCTAGTCCCGCTCTTCCTCCGCGAAGTCGACGGTGATCCAGCGATCCGGGCGCGCGGTGAACACCACGAACGTGCCCGCGGTGTCGCCGATTTCCTGCTCCGCCATGGCCTGCGCGGCGTCGGCGGGCAGGTAGCGCCCGATGATCGCGACCACCTCCTCGACCGTCGGCGAACGGTCCGTCTTGACCAGCGAGCATTCGGCGGTGACGTACCGGTACGGGAACTCTTCGCGCTGCACGCAGAGGCTGAGCGCCTTCGCCCGCGCCAGCAGGCGGGTCTTCCTGGTGGGGCGCCCCTGGGTGCCGGTGAGAAAGGTGAACCGGCCGTCGTGGTAGGCGTACCAGACCGGCACGGTCAGCGGCGGCCGTCCGTCGTCGGCGGCGATGCTGAGCACCGCGGGCCGCGACTCGGCGAGGAACTCGTCGCGTTCGGCGTCGGTGAGCGTTCTGGGCATGATCAGGCCTTTCCGTATTCGTCGCGGAGGCGGAGCCAGGACATGGTCGGGTCCTGCGGCCAGCCCGCCGGCGAGTCCTCCCAGATTTCCTGGCGCCCGTACGGGGTCAGGTCGAGCAGGTTGAAGTCCATGCGCAGCCGGTCGACGCCGCGCGCGGTGGTGAAGTAGGTGCGGAAGAACCCGTCGCCGTCGCGCAGCAGCACGCTCAGCCCGAAACCGCTGGTGACACCGAGATCGTCCTCGAAGCTGCTGCCGAAGCTGGAGTACCAGGGCACGGTCCAGCCCATGCGCTCGCGGACCGGCGCGATCTCGGCCTGCGGCGCGCGGCAGAGCAGGATCAGCCGGGTGTCGCGGGCGTTGAGGTGGACCTGGTCGGCGAGGTTGTCGGTGAACGAGCAGCAGCCGTCGCAGAGGTAGTCCTGCCCGGGCCGGAGCATGAAGTGGTAGACGACCAGCTGCCGCATGCCGTCGAAGAGCCCGGCCAGGCCGACCTCCTCGCCGTCCGGCGCGGTGAACCGGTACCCGGGGTCGAGGCGGACCATCGGCAGCCTGCGGCGCTCGGCGGCCAGCGCGTCCAGTGCGCGGGTGTGCTCCTTCTCCTTGACCAGGAGCGCATCCCTGGCGACCTGCCATTCCTCCGGGGAGACCACCTGCGGCCGGTTCATCGCCCTGCTCCATCCGTGTCCGAGTTCCTTGACGGAACCGACCGTAGCGCACTTAGTTCCCTGAAGGAACCCTCTGGGTTAGACTCGGCCCATGCAGCGCACCCGCTTCGGTGACATGGCGTGTTCGATCGCCAGGACGTTGGACGTGATCGGCGAACCGTGGTCGCCACTGATCCTGCGGAACGTCTACGTGGGCATCAACCGGTTCGAGCAGATGCAGGAGTCGCTGGGCATCTCGCGCAAGGTGCTCACCGAACGGCTGAAGTGGCTGACCGAGCAGCAGGTGCTGACGCGGCGGCAGTACTCGGAGCGCCCGCCGCGGTACGAGTACGTGCTCACCGAACGGGGTACCGAGCTGTGCGACCTGCTGATGGTGATGGTGCGCTGGGGTGACCGGTGGCTGGCGGGCGAGGCGGGGCCGCCGGTGCTCTACCGGCACCACGCGTGCGGCCGGATCAGCCACGTCGAGCCGCGCTGCTCCGAATGCGGTGAGCCGATGCGGGCGACCGACCTCGACGTACTGCCGGGGCCCGGCCTAGCGTGACCGTATGGAAACGGTGGCCGAGCAGTTCAACGCGCGGATCAACGCCCACGACCTGACCGGCCTCGGCCGCCTGATGAGTGACGACCACCGCTTCGTCGACACCGGCGGCAACGTGGTCGCCGGGAAGCGGGCCTGCCTGGCGGCGTGGTCGGAGTTCTTCGTGGCGTTCCCGGAGTACCGCAACGTCGTCGACTCGGTGACCACCGAGGGGTCACGGATCTCGATCACCGGGCACTCGATCTGCCCCGGCCACCCCGCCCTGGAGGGCCCGGCGCGGTGGACCGCCGTCATCTCCGCGGACGAACTGGTCGCGGAGTGGCACGTGCAGCAGGGCTAGTCGGTGTACTTCACCGCGGTCAGGGTGATCACCGCGTCGGGGGGCACCTTGGTGCCCGCGGGCGGTGACTGTCCTGTTTGGACCCAGTTGCGGTCGACCAGCAGTGCGCGGCCGAGGCCCTTGCCGTCGACCTCGCGCAGGTTGTACAGGCCCGCGGCCTGCATGGTGTTCTGCGCGTCCTGGTGGTTCATGCCCGAGACGTCCGGCACGGTGATGGTCGCGGCCGGGGTCTCCCCCGCGGACGCAGCCGCCGAAGACGCCGGTGCCGGCGCTGGGGTCGAAGTCGGCGCGGGCGGGGCGCCACCGCACGAAGCGAGGAGCAGCGCGCCGAGCACCAGGCACGCGCCCCGAACCGGTCCCGTCATGCGAAACTCCCTTCGCGCCGAGGCGGTGGCGGGTCGCCTGGAAGACGCTCCCGCCACCACCGACGTTACCGCGTGCCCGGCGAACCGCTAGTTGAACGGATCCAGCGTGATGCTGGCCTGTGCCGGATTCCCGTCGTGCACCAGCGATTCGTGGTGCCCGACGTCATCGAAGGCGAAACCGTATGCCTTGCCGTCGACCATCCGCTCGTGGATCAGCCGCGAATAGTGGTTGGTCACCGAATCCTGGTAGAAGCCGCCCGAGCCGGCGTCCGGCTGGTTCGGGTTGGCCAGCAGCGTGGACCGGTTGTACCCGGCGCACAGGGTGCGGGAAATCGGCCCGCGCACCAGGTCGTTCGGCGCGTCGAGCAGTTTGTAGCAGCCGAACACGCTGTCGGAGTCCGGTTTCTGGAACGAGGTGACCACCGAGCCCGCCGTGTTGGTGAAGTTCATCGTGTTCCCGGAAACCCGGCCGAAGTACTTGGTACCGGGCTGGTCCGCGAACGGCGTGACGGTCAGCGTGGACGACGCGTACTTCGACCACACCCGGTTGATGTAGTCGTTCATGATGCCGGAGTCCAGCACCCCGGAACCCACCCCGTGCCCCGGCGAGAGCGCGCGCAGCACCGTGCCGTCCGGCTTGGCCTGGACCAAGTTCCCCCAGCCGCCCGGCTGCGCCTTCAACGCCGAGAAGAAACCGTTGTAACCACCTGCCTTCAACCGGCCGGTGGTTTTCTGCGCACCGCCCGACAATTGCACGCCGACCGAATACGGCGCCGAGAACATGTCGACCTGGGTGCTGTTGATCCAGATTCCCGCGTCGTTGAGCGTGTACTCGGTCCAGTTGAACAGAATGTTGCGGTTCGGGTCACTCGGATTCTGCACCGCGGGCTGCACCAGTCCGCCGGTGGTCAGTTTGAACACCAGTTTCTGGCCGTAGGAGAAATAGACCCGGCCGGAGAACTTCGGCAACCGGATGGTGATCGAACCGCCGTTGGCCGGGCCCTGGATCGAGGCGTCGGGCGCCGGCGTGGGCGGGTTGCCACCGGCCGGCCACGGGTGGAAGGTGCCGTTCGCGTCGGCCCAGCCCTGACGGCCGGTGCTCAACTCGGTGCCCAGGTTGTAGACGTAGACCGGCTCACCTCGCCCGGAGGTGTTCTTGATCGTCAGCGGGATGGTGGCCGGTACCGCCGCGGCGGCCGAAGGCACCGCGGCCAACCCGGCGGCGGTGGCCAGCGCGGCCACCAGCGCCAGCAGCTTTCTTTGCACGGACATGCGCATTCTCCTCCTAGAACAGGAATATCCACAGGAGCGAAATAGAATGCACCGGAAGGCGTGTTAATGGCGGGGACCGTGCGCTTCCGGATACAAGGGGAGAGCCTTCCCAGGATCACACGTTCCCCGTTACCTGTCAACGCCACCGGCCCGAACGCACCCGTCGGCCGCTAGGCAACCCCGGATTTCTTCGTTAGCCTCCTGGACATGATTCCCACAGTTGTCTGGGGCACAGGCAACATCGGCCGCGCGGCCATCCGCGCGGTCGGCGCCCACCCGTCGCTCGAACTCGCCGCCGTGCTCGTGCACAACCCGGACAAGCTCGGCCGCGACGCGGGTGAGCTGGCTGGTCTGGACCACGAGCTGGGCGTGCGCGCCTCCGGCGATCCGGCCGCCGTGCTGGCCACCCGCCCCCGCGCGGTGGTGTACGCGGCTTCCGGTGACATCCGCCCCGACGAGGCGCTCAAGGACATCACCGACGCGATCCGGGCGGGCGCGGTGGTGGTCACCCCGGCGCTCTACCCGCTCTACGACCAGCTCAACGCCCCGGCGGAGCTGCGTGAACCCGTGCTGGCCGCGATCAATGACGGCGGCGGCTCGCTGTTCGTCTCCGGCGTGGATCCCGGCTGGGGCAACGACGTGCTGCCCGCGCTGCTCAGCGGACTCGGCACCACTGTGGACGCCGTGCGCTGCCAGGAGATCTTCGACTACTCCACCTACGAGCAGCCGGATTCGGTCCGCTACCTGGTCGGCATGGGGCAGCCGATGGACTACCAGCCACCGATGCTCGCGCCGTCGGTGCCGACCATGGTGTGGGGCGGGCAGGTGCGGCTGATCGCCAGGGCGCTCGGCGCCGAGGTGGACGAGATCCGCGAAACGCTGGACCGCCGTCCACTCGAGACCACCGTCGGCACCCGCACCATGGGCGAGTTCGAGGCGGGCACGCAGGGCGCGGTGCGGTTCGAGGTGCAGGGCATCGTCGGCGGGGAACCGCGGATCGTGATCGAGCACGTCACCCGCATCCACCCGTCCTGCGCGCCGGACTGGCCGCAGCCGCCGAACCCGTCCGGTGCGCACCGCGTGATCATCGAGGGCCGCCCGCGCATCGAGGTCACCGTGGAAGCCAGCGACGAGGGCGAGAACCGGTCCGCGGGCGGCAACGCGACCGCGGTCGGCAGGCTGGTCAACGCCATCGACTGGCTCACCGAAACCGAACCCGGCCTCTACGACGCACTCGACGTTCCCCTGCGCCCGGCGGCGGGCAGGCTCGGAAGGAGCACCCGATGATCATCGACATTCCCGAAGGCAAGGACGCGATCGGTTACGTGTGGGGCGAAATGGTGCCCGGCATCGGAACCGCCGCGTCGAACTTCTCGCTGGCCGTGTACAGCCACACCACGCTCGGCCTGCGCGAGTTCGAGGCGGCGCGGCTGCGGACCGCGCAGATCAACGGCTGCGTGTTCTGCCTCGACTGGCGCACCGAACGCGACGGGCAGAAGGTCGAGGAGTCCTTCGCCGACGCGGTGGCCCAGTGGCGCACCACCGACGCTTTCGACGACCGCACGCGGCTGGCCGCCGAATACGCCGAGCGGTACGCACTGGACCACCACGGCCTCGACGAGGAGTTCTGGTCGAGGATGACAAAGCACTACAGCCAGGCCGAGATCGTGGAGCTGAGCATGAGCATCGGTTCCTGGCTGGCCTTCGGCAGGCTCAACCACGTGCTGGGCATCGACTCGGTGTGCGTGGTG
Organism: Amycolatopsis sp. YIM 10; assembly: GCF_009429145.1. GTDB lineage: Bacteria > Actinomycetota > Actinomycetes > Mycobacteriales > Pseudonocardiaceae > Amycolatopsis. Next base: position 7,686,281 of record NZ_CP045480.1, read on the forward strand.
CCCAAGTTCTAGAAAACCCCGGCGGTTCTAGAAGTCCTCGGCGATCACCCGCTCGACGTTGCGCTCGGCGAGCGCGGTGATCGTCACGAACGGGTTCACGCTGGTGTTGCCGGGGATCAGCGAGCCGTCGACCACGTAGAGCCCGGCGTGGCCGTGCAGGCGGCCGTAGTTGTCGGTGGCCTTGTTCAGCACCACCCCGCCGAGCGGGTGGTAGGTCAGGTGGTCGCCCCAGATCTTGTAGACGCCGAAGAGATCGGTCCGGTAGATCGTGCCCTCCTTGGCGTTGATCTTGTCGAAGATCGTCTTCGCCGCGTCGATCGAGGGCTGCTTCCAGGCGGTCTGCCAGTTCAGCTCCACCTTGCCGGTCGAGGCGTTGTAGCTGAACTGCGCGCGGTTGGGGTTCTTGGTGATCGACAGGTAGAAGGACGCGAACGTCTCGATGCCCGTCGGCAGCGGCGCGACCTCGGCGAACGCCCCGCCCGCGGCCCAGTTGTCGATGCCGGCGGTGGGCATGGACGACTGCAGCGCGCCGGTCGGGTCCCACATGTGGTTGGCGCGCCCGCACATCACGTTGCCGTTGTCGCCCCAGCCCTTGCCGATCTCGCCGTTGAGCCCCGGCAGCGCGCCGGTGGCCTTGAGCTTGGTCAGCAGCTTGCTGGTGCCGACGCTGCCCGCGGCGAAGAACACCCGGTCCGCGGTGACGGACTTGGTGGCCGTGGTGCCACCGGTGGTGTTGATCTGGTCGATGACCACGGTGTAGCGGCCACCGGCGGCCGGGGTCACCGAGGTGACCTTGTGCAGCGGTGAGATGGCCACCCGGCCGGTGGCCCTCGCCTTGGCCAGGTAGGTCTTCTGCAGCGACTTCTTGCCGTGGTTGTTGCCGTAGAGCACCTCACCGCGCAACGCCGACTTGGGCACGGCGCCCGCCTGCTCCTGCTTCATGTACTCCCAGTCGTAGACGTTCGGCACGAATACGAACGGGAAGCCGGACCGCTCGGCGTGCTTGCGGCCGACGCGGGCGTACTGGTAGCACTCGGCGCTCTCCCACCAGGCCGGGTCCACCTCGGTGACCCCCAGCCCGGCGTTGGCGCGCGGGTAGTACACGTTGTACATCTCGTCGGGATTGACCGAGGGCAGCACGCCGCCGAAGTTCTCGCGCCTCGGCGTGACCGCCATACCGCCGTTGACCAGCGATCCGCCGCCGACGCCGCGGCCCTGGTAGACGCTGATCCCACTGAAGTCCTCGGCGTCGAGAATGCCGGTGTGCAGCGGGACGTCCTTGTCGATCGGGAAGCCGAGGAAGTTGCTCAGCGGCTGCTTGGTGCGGGTGCGGAGCCAGTACGAGCGGTAGTCCGGGCTGATGGTGTTGGCGAAGATGTTGCCGTCCGGCCCGGGGGTGTCCCAGGCCATGCCCATCTCGATCATGTGCACGTCCACCCCGGCCTCCGCGAGGCGGAGCGCGGTGACGGAGCCGCCGTAGCCCGTGCCGATCACCAGCGCGGACACCTGCGCCCCGTCCGGGATGGGCGCCGGCGGCGGAGCCGCTCCTGCCCGGCCGACCCCAAGAGCGGCCAGCCCCAGGATAGAACCAGTTCCAGCGATGAAAGCACGCCGGGATACGTCCATAGAACCTTTGCCGGACAGGGAGTTACCGCTCATGTGACGTTCCTCACTCTCGACATATGAGAACAAGTTATACTTGCGTCGATGATCAAGTCACTACGTACGCGACAGTAACTTGTTCCCCGTCGATTGCCCACGCTCAAGTGGTCGAACCACGAAAATTCCGCACTTTTTGTCCACAAAGGACGGTGAGGCGAGCGGGGCGCGCGCTGAGCCGGGCGAGCTACCGGCCGGCGCGGGCGCGGGTGAGGGCGATGCCGGCGAGGACCACGGCGACCAGCGCGCCCAGCGCGCCGCCCACCACGAAGGTGCCGCCGAGGCCCGCGGTGCCGACGATCGGCTGCGCGATCAGCGGGGACGCGAACTGGCCGAGGAACAGCACCGAGGTGAGCAGGCCGAGCGCCCGCGTCCGCGCGCCGGGGTCGACCGAGGCGACGGCCCAGCCGTTCAGCGTCGGATTGCTCAGGCCGACCCCGAGGCCGACCACCAGCATGCCGATCGCCGCGGCCCACAGGTTCCCGGCGGTGCCGATCAGCACCAGTCCGACGGCGTACGAAGCGAACATCACCGCCGCCAGCACGCGGAAATCCCACCGCGCGCGCAGCCTGCCGTAGTTCAGCCCGATCGCGGTCATCACCAGGTTGACCCCGGCGATCATCGCGCCGGTGACCACCGGGCCCGCGCCGCCGATCTCGGCCAGCCAGAACGGCGCCTGCGTCGGGATCGTGTAGAACGCGGTGATGCTGAGAAAGGTCAGCAGGTACAACCCGAGCAGCCGCGCGGTCCACGGCGAGCCCGTCGGCTCCCCGCCCGAACCCGGCGCGGCCACGGGAGCCTCCGGCACGTTCCGCAGCACCAGGAAGAACACCGGCACGGCCAGCAGGTACACCGCGAACGGCCCACGCCAGCTCAGTTCCGCGAGCGCACCGCCGAGCAGCATCGCCACCACCCCGCCGAAGCCCATTGCCGCGCCCTGCAGGCCGAGCACCCGGCCGTGCTGCGCGGGTTCGTGGTGATCGGCCAGCAACGCGGTGGCGGTGGTCATGATCGCCGCGATGCCGACCCCGAGCAGGACCCGCCCGGCCAGCAGCGCGGGCAGCGAATCGAGGAACAGACCGGACCCGCCGCCGACGGTGTAGAGCACCAGTCCCCCGGTCAGCACGCGCACCCGCCCGAGCCGCATCCCGACGTGCCCGAGCACCGGCGCGGCCAGCATGATCGCCAGTCCCGGCAGCGTGAGCACGAGGCGCACCAGCACCTCGGCGTGCGGGGTTCCGGCGAAGTGGCGTTCCATCCCGGGCAGCGCCGGGGTGATCGTGGCGCTGGCCATGATCGTCATCGTGCTGACCCCGAGCAGGGTCGCCAGCAGCGGACTCGGCGTGCGCCGCGGGGCGACGGTCGTTTCGGTCATGTTCCCGAAGCTAGAACCTGAAGCGCACTCGAGGTCAAGCCACTTCGGCCGCCGTGCGCGCGAACGACCGGGCGAGCGAGTTCGGCTCCTTCGACGGCCACGCGATCACCAGCGGACACGGCGGCAGGTCGGTCAGCGGTACCGCGATCAGGCCGTCCGGCAAGGGAGAACCACTCGGCATCAACCCGACCGAGGCGTTCCATCGGACCGCCTGGAAGCATTCCTGCGCCGTGCGCACCTTCGGCCCTTCGCGCTCACGGCCGCCGCTCCAGTAGGCGGCCCAGACCGGATCGGTGACGTCGGCGAGCCGGAACCACGGCCGGTCGTCGAGATCGCGAAGCCGCAGGGATTCCCGTGTCGCAAGTGGATCGTCCGCGCGCAGGAGCGCCGACACCGGGTCCTCGCGCAGGGTGTGCGTGCTGATCCCGTTGTCCTCGAAGGGCCCGCGGGTCAGCGCCACGTCGACGAGTCCACTTCGGAGTCCGCAGGTCGGATCGCTGAAGTCGGCCTCCCGCACCCGGACCTCGACCTTCGGGTGCCGCGCGCGGAAGGTGGCCACGAGCCGGGACCCGAGTTGCTCGGCACTGTCCGCGAGCGTGCCGATGACCAGTGTGGACGCGGCCGTCACGCGATCCCGCACCTGGTCGGCGTGCGCCAGCAGCTGGCGCGCCTCGGCCAGCAGCTCGCTGCCCGCCGCGGTGAGCGAAACCCCCTGTGCCGAACGGTCGAACAGGGTGACGCCGAGATCGGTTTCCAGGCCCCGGATCGCCCGGCTCAGCGGCGGCTGGGTCATGTGCAGGCGCGCCGCGGCCCGGCCGAAGTGCCGTTCCTCGGCCACCGTCACGAAGTACCGCAGCGTCCGCAGGTCCATGACCGGTGACGATACTGCGCCGGTATCGCGGATAGCGGGCCGGACTTGGACGCGCGGGCACCACCGCGGGTGGACTGGTGGCATGACAGCGAAATTGGAGATCGCCACCGAGCTGGTGGTGCTCCCGAACCAGAACACCGACCTGGTGCCGAACATCGGCATCATCGGCGGCCGGGACGCGGTTCTCGTGGTGGACACCGGATTGGGCCCGCGCAACGCCGAACCGGTGCTCGAGTTCGCCACCGAACACGCCCGCGGGCGCGAACTCTTCCTGACCACCACGCATTTCCACCCCGAGCACGCGTTCGGCGCCCAGGTGTTCCGCGGGCGCGCCACCTACCTGGTCAACCGCGCGCAGGCCGATGACCTGGCGCACAAGGGACTCGGTTACCTGGACATGTTCCGCGGGCTCGGCCCGGAGATCGCCGGGCAGCTCGAAGGCGTGGAGATCCCGGTGCCGGACCTGGTCTACGAGGAGAGCCACACCCTCGACCTGGGCGGCCGCGAAGTGCGGCTACGCGCGACGGGCCGCGCGCACAGCGCCGGGGACCAGGTCGTCACCGTGCCCGACGCGGGCACGGTGTTCACCGGCGACCTGGTCGAATCGGGGCAGTTCGCCATCTTCCCGTGGTTCCCGCCGCACGACACCGACGTGTCCGGCACCCGCTGGATCGCCGTGGTGGAGCGGTTGATCGAGGACGCACCGGTGCAGGTCGTGCCGGGGCACGGCGATGTCGGCGGCCGGGAGTTGCTCATCGAGGTCCGCGACTACCTGCACCTGCTGAGGGACGAAACCTGGCGACGCCTCGACGCGGGAACGGACAACGTCGTCGACGTCGTCGACGAGGTGCGCGCGGCGATGATCGCCTACCGCCCAGGCTGGCGCGGACGCGAGTGGATCGACACGGCCATCGCCTGCTTCACCGCCGAACACGCCTAGCCGGATAGGGTCGGCGGCATGGAACTGGACCTCGGTGCGGTCCGGGCCTTCGTCGCCGTCGCCGATGAACGGCATTTCGGTGACGCCGCCGACCGGCTCGGCCTGACCCAGCAGGCGACCTCGAAACGGATCGCCAAGCTCGAAGCGGGCCTGGGCACCAGCCTGTTCCACCGCGCCCGCACCGGCACCGAACTCACCGACGAGGGCGCCGCCTTTCTCCCGGACGCCCGTGCCCTGATCGCGCTCGCCGACCAGGCGGTTCGGTCGGTGCGCGTGCGTGACCGGGCGCTGCGGGTGGACGTCGCGGGCACCCGCCTCGCCCCGACCGAGCTGATCCGGGTCTTCCACGAAGCCCATCCCGGGGTGAAGATCGACATCGTCACCTCGCGCGGGCTGCGGGAGGCACAACCCGCGCTGCTCGGCGGGGCGATCGACGTCACCTTCGCCAGGGTGGCGGGTGAACTCGACCCGGCGATCGCGCACCAGCCCGCCTACCTGGAACCGCACCACATGCTGGCCGGGCGCAAGCACCCGCTGGCCGGGCGCCGCCGCGTGCGGATGGCCGAACTCGCCGAGTCGATCACCTGGATGCCCGGCAACGAACCGGGCAGCGAATGGGCCGACTACTACACCTATCTCCAGCGGGAGTTCGCGCTCAGCATCCAGACCGCGGGCCCGCACTTCGGCCTGGACCACATGCTCGACGAGCTGGCCGCCTCCCGCGACCGCTACACCTTCGGCGGTGAGCGGATGCGTGTGCCGTGGCACGCCGGGATCGTGCAGGTCCCGGTGGTCGGCCCGACCCCGCTCTACCCGTGGTCGATGCTGTGGCACCGGCGCAACCGCCATCCGGCCCTGCCGCTGCTGATCGAGCACATCGCCGAAGGGGTGCGGCCGTTCGACCCGGCGAGCCAGTGGCTGCCGCCCGGCGAGCCGATCCTGGCGGGCACTCCACAGTAGATCCTGCTTTAGTCGCTGTTGACCGCTGCCTTCTTCTGCCTAGCATGGGAAAACCGGTACCGGATCGGGCCTGGGCGACCCCTGGGCGCTGCCTTTTCTCCCCCGTGTTCCCGTAGTGGAAGGCAACCCAGTGAAGAAGTCGACACGCATCCGAGGCCTGCTCACCGCCCTGCTCAGCGTCGCCGGGCTGGCGGCGGTCACCCCGGCGGCCGGTGCCGCCCCCATCATCGACGGCGAATACGCCAAATCCGGGCCGTGGGCCGCGATGGTCCAGCAGAACGGCCAGCAGTGGTGCTCCGGCTCGATCATCAGCGCCACCTGGGTGCTCACCGCCCAGCACTGCATCGACGAGCCCGGCGCCACGTACTCGGTCAAGGTCGGCAACGTCGACCACCAGGCCGGAACCTACGCGGCGGTGTCCGCCATCCACACCCCGCCCAGCGGCGCCGACATCGCGCTGCTCAGACTCGACCGGTCGGTCAGCACCACCTACGCCACGCTCGGCACCTCGGTGGCCGTCGGGGACAGCGAGCAGGTCTACGGCTGGGGCTACAACGAGGACGGTGTGCTGCAGCGCAATCTCAAGGTCGCCCAGATGGACGTGATCAGCGTGAGCAACGGGCTGATCCGCGCCCACCGGGGCAACGGGCTGACCAACGGCGGCGACTCGGGCGGCCCGGTGTTCGTCGGCGGCCGTCAGGTCGGCGTGCACATCGCCGGCAACAAGGTGGACACCTCCACGCACACCAGCATTTCCGCGAACCGTACCTGGATCCGGAACACTTCCGGGGTCTAGACCCACTACGGTGCCCGGCATGACCAGCACCGAACTCTGGGATCACCCGCCCGAGCAGGAAATACGCGGCTACGGCGAAGGCCGGATCACCATCGTCCTGCCGCCGTTCGCCCCGTACGCCCCGCTCACCCCCGAAAGCCCCCTGGCCTTCGCCCCGCACGATCCGGTGAAGGCCAGGGCTTTCGCGGAATCGTGGCCCACCGTCGAAGCGGTGCTCGAAGAACGCCCGGCCACCGACACTGATCCCGACCTCCCCGAGACGCGTGCGGACCTGGAGCTGATCCAGGTCGGGTACTGGGGCAACGTCATCGCGGTGTCCGACTACTCGCTGGTCGACAACGGCCTCGACCTCACGCTGCTGGCCCAAACCCGTGCCCTGGCCGAGCGTTTCCCCCAGGCGCGGATCATCGGCTCGACCGAAATCGACCAGGGCGAGACCCATGAGGAGACCGTCGTCCGCCTGCCGGGCGGGGCGACGCTGCACACCGAAGGCTGGCCCGCCGCCGAGCCCTTCCACCTCGACGGCGATCCGCACGCCATCGCCCGTGCCGTCGGCATCACCCCGGAAGTGCTGGCGCACAACCACATCGACCTGTCCGGGGAACCGTGGACGGTGCCGTGGGCGAGCTTCGGCGAAGTCCTGCTGCACCCGTTCGAGCCGTGGGGCTACGAAGCGCTGAAGATGTCGGAGTTCCGCGTCCGCCACACCGAGGACTCCGTGCTCCACATGGACGACATCTGGTTCGACTGAGTGGTCACGATCAGACGAGCACTTCGGCGCGGGAGAACCGCAGCTCCGGGTCGGCCACGCTGTCCGACCGCAGCAGCTTGACGTCGGCGTGGTAACTCATCGACATCAGCCAGGGCATGCGATCGCCCTGGCGGGGCAACTGGCCCACCGCGCGCTGGACGTAACCGGCGGCGAAGTCCAGCAGCGGCCGGGTCGGCATCGACGGATCGGCGGGTTCCGGGCGGCAGGTGTCGTGGCCGTGTTCGTCCATATAGGACAGAAGACGGCAGAGGTGCTCGCACAGCAGGCCGACCTTGAGCGTCCACGAGGAGTTCGTGTATCCGATGGCGAAGGCGAAGTTCGGCACCCCGGACAGCATCATGCCCTTGTAAGCCAGGGTTTCCGACAGCTCGACCGGCTTGCCGTCCACGGTCAGGCCGACCCCACCGAAGGCCTGCACGTTCAGGCCGGTGGCGGTGATGATGACATCGGCCTCCAGCTCCCGGCCGGACTCCAGCAGCACTCCGCGTTCGGTGAAGGTGCTGATCCGGTCGGTCACCACCGAAGCCGTGCCACGGCGGATCTCGCGGAAGAGGTCCCCGTTCGGCACCGCGCACAGCCGCTGGTCCCACGGGTCGTAGGGCGGGTTGAAGTGCTCGTCGACCGGATAACCGGCGGGCAGCTGCTTGGTGTTGACCCAGCGGATCAACCGCCGGGCCGTCTTCGGGAAGCGCTGGCAGAACTTCCAGACGGCGAGCTGCTTGGCGATGTTCTTGCGGCGGGCCAGCGCGTAACCGCGCTCCTCGCCGAACACCTTGCGCGCCAGGTTGGCCAGCTTGTCCTCGCGCGGCACCGGCATCACGTAGGTCGGCGTGCGCTGCAGCATGGTCACGTGCGCGGCGGTCCCCGCCATCGCGGGCACCAGGGTGACCGCGGTGGCGCCGCTGCCGATCACCAGGACCCGCTTGCCCTGGTAGTCGAGGTCTTCCGGCCAGTGCTGCGGGTGCACGACCGGGCCTTGGAACCGTTCGCGCCCTTCGAAGTGCGGGGTGAAGCCCTCGTCGTAGCGGTAGTAACCACCGGCGGCGAACAGCCAGTTCGCGCTGAGCCGCAGCCGCTCCCCGGTGCCGGTGCGCTCGACGTCGACCGTCCACCGGGCCGTCTCGCTGGACCACGCGGCGCCGACCAGGCGGTGGTGGTAGCGGATGTGCGCGTCCAGCCCGTTTTCGGCGATGGTCTCGCGCAGGTACGACAGGATGCGCGGCGCGTCGGCGATGGACTGCTCGTCCCGCCACGGCTTGAACTCGTAGCCGAACGTGTGCAGATCGGAGTCCGAGCGGATGCCGGGATAGCGGAACAGGTCCCAGGTGCCGCCCGAGGCCGCGCGCGCCTCCAGGATGGCGAAGCTCTTCGCCGGGTGCTCGGCCTTGAGGTAGCGGCCGGCTCCGATCCCGGAGATCCCGGCGCCGACCACGAGCACGTCGAGGTGCTCGACGGGGGTCTGCGAGGTGGTCATCTCAGTACTCTGCGCTGATGCCGGGGTCTTGCGCCAGTGCAACACGCACCAGCATGCTGCGTTGATGGTGCAAAGTGCTGCCTGGCCGCAGCTGTCCGCCCGCGGGCGCCGGCTGTTCCGGCGTGGCGCGGAAATCGTGCTGGACCTGCGCCCGGACTGGCTGGAGGAACTGCACGCGGCCTCGCTCGGCGGGCAGCGGATGCGGCCGGTGGCCGAGGACCCGGTACTCGCCGCGGCCACCCGCCGGGCCAATCTGGCGAACCTGCGGCACTGGGCGGCGGCGAACGTCTCGCACCCCGGGAAGCGGGTACCGGCCAACACCGCGCCCGAACTCCTCGAATCCGCCCGCGACCTGGTCCGGCGCGGACTCGACGAGAGCGCGCTGGAGGCCTACCGCACGGCGCAGGGCGTGGCCTGGCGCCGGTGGATGGACATCTGCTTCGAACTGACCGACGATCCGGCGGCGCTGCGTGAACTGCTCAACGTCTCCGCGTTGTCCATCGCCACCTTCATCGACGACACCGTCGCCGCGGTCACCGAGCAGATGAAAACCGAACGCGCCGAACTGACCCGCGGCGCCCACGCCGAGCGGCGGGCCGCGGTCACGCTGTTGCTGGAGGGCGCGCCGATCAGCCGGGCCCGCGCTGAGGTACAGCTCGGTTACGGCCTGACCGGACGGCACACCGCCGCGATCATCTGGAGCGCGTCGGGCACGGCGTCGGACCAGTTGGAGGCCGCCGCCGAAGCCGTCATGCGCGCGGCGGGCGCCACCCACCGGCTGACCGTGGTGGCCGGTGCCGCCGCGCTCTGGGTGTGGCTGCCGGTCGGCACCGCGCCGATGTCCGCCGAACTGGCCGCCTATCCCGAGGCCAGAGTCGCGCTCGGCCGTCCCGGCACCGACGTCGACGGCTTCCGCCGCAGCCATCTCGACGCCGTCACCGCACAGCGGATGCTGACCAGGCTCACCTCACCGCGGCAGTTCGCCCGCTACTCCGACGTCCAGCTCGCCGCGCTGCTCACCGGCCAACCCGAGCAGGCCGACGAGTTCCTCGCCGACACACTGGGCGACCTGATAGCCGCTGACGCCGAAACGCGGGAGACGGTGCTGACCTACGTGCGGGAACTGGGCAACGCCAGCCGTACCGCGGAACGGCTGTACACCCATCGCAACACCGTCCTGCGCCGCTTGGCCCGGGCCGGCGAACTGCTCCCCCAGCCGCTGGCCGAGAACGCGATCAGCGTGGCGGCCGCACTGGAAGTGCTGCGGTGGCGGGGATGAGAGCGGTCAGGCCGACTTGTCGTTGAGCCAGTGGCGGCCGCGGCGGGTGCGCGCGTGCCGTCCGCGCTGCGGCTCCGGCGGACGGCGGTAGGCGGCGAACTCCGGTGCCGTGATCGCCATCCTGACCAGGTACTTGACCCCGCCGAGATGCAGTTCGGTGTCGCGGATGCGGCGTTCCTCGCGGAAGCCGAGCACCCCGTGCAGCGACAGCGAGGGCACGTTGCCGCCGTAGATGCCGACCACGCACTTGCGGTAGCCGCGCTCGAAGAACATGTGGGACAGCAGCACGGTGATCGCGTCGGCGGCGTACCCGCAGCGGCGGTAGGAGTCGCCGATGCCGACGCCGTAGCTGAACCGGCCGACCCGGCCGTCCACGTCGAGGATCACCGAGATCGAGCCGACGAGCAGGCCGCTGTACCGGGTTTCGATGGCGAACTGCAGGTTGTCGCCGCTGCGGTGGGCCGCCCAGTGCTGGTAGCGGCCGATCGCGCCGCGGGCGGCGGACTCGCGGTCGAACCCGGTCAGCGTGCGCCGGTCGGCGGGGGTGACGGCGCGCAGGCGCACCTTGCCACCGGTCAGGCCCGGCACCGGAACGACTCGATCCAGCGGCTGCGTGCTCATCGCCGATGACCTTACTAGGCAGGTCCCGCCCCACCGGCGCCGGTGGGGCGGGACGCGGCCGTCAGGCCGTCACCAGTGACAGCCCGTACCGCTGCAGGATCTCGTTGACCGGCTGGAACCAGGTCTCGCCGCCGGAGCTGCAGTTGCCCCAGCCGCCGGAGGTCACGCCCTGTGCCTGGTCGCCGGTGATGAACGAGCCACCGGAGTCACCTGGCTGGGCGCAGACGCTGGTCTTGGTCATCTGGTGCACCGCGCCCTGGGCGTAGTTCACCGTCTCGTTGTGCGCGAGCACGGTGCCGCAGTGCCAGTGCGTGGTCGAGCCGGAGCGGCACACCGAGGTGCCCGGCGGGGCCACCCACGAACCGCGGACCAGCGCGTCGCTGACCGTGCCCCAGCCGAGCACCACCGGGGCGGTCCACCAGCCGTGGCCGATGCCGACGTAGGCGAGGTCGTCGCCGGGGAAGGAAGAGCCCTTGAAGGTGCCCATCGCCGAGCCGTCCCAGCCGGTGACCGAGCTGCCGACGCCCCCGCAGTGACCGGCGGTGACAAAACCGCCGTGCACCGAGAAGCCGATCGAGCAGCGCGTGTTCCCGTTGATGTAGAAGGGATCGCCGCCGACGGTGCCGGCCGCGAAGCTGACCGGCTTCGGCCCGGTCTCCACGGTTACCGGGCCCGCCTCGCGCGCCTTCTCCAGGAACGCGGTCAGCTCCGGGCTCGAAGCTCCACTTTGGACTGTGATGACCACGCTGCCGGCGCGGGGATCGGCGCGCCAGCCGCTGACCTCGGCCGGTGCCTTCCCGGCGTCGATGGTGGCCTTGACGGCATCCAGTTCCGCGGCGCTGATCGAGACCGGCGTGGTGACCGCGCCGGTGTTCTCCACGGCGTCCGCCGCGGCGGGATCGGTGACCCCGACGACCAGCTTGCCGCGGCCGGGGTCGAACCAGGCACCGCCGAACGCGGCCCCGGCGGCCGCCTGCGCCACCGGCAGCACGCGGCTCGCGACGGCTTCGTCGGCCATCCGGGCGCGTGCCTGATCGGCCGTCAGGCCGAGGTCGCGTTGCATCGCCGAGACGAGCCCTGGCGACGCATCCGGTGCGGCGGCGGCAGTTCCGGCGGTGACAGCGGACAGCACCAGGCAGGCCGTCGCGGTCAGGGAGAGCAGGTTTCTTCGACGCATCAGAACTCCTCGAGGCGGGGACAGGGAGGGGAACGTGCGAAACAGAGTGTGTGCGGCCCCACACCGGACGTCCAGGTCTAGACCAGTTCCTGTCCGAAAACGGCCAACAATCCGCGGAATTCGTGACCGCGGTGTACTACGCGGCCGACGAAGACAGGTAGGTGAGCACGGCCAGCACGCGGCGGTTGTTGTTGCCGTCGTCGGTGATGCCGAGCTTGCCGAAGATCGAAGTCGTGTACTTGCTGATGGCGCTTTCGCTGAGGAAAAGCCGCTGGGCGACGGCCTGGTTGGACAGTCCTTCGGCCATCAGCCCGAGCACCGAGTGCTCGCGCTCGGTGAGCCGTTCGAGTCGCCGGTTCGACGTCCCGCTGGAGAACAGTTTCGTGATGACAGCGGGGTCCATGGCCGTCCCGCCGTCGGCGACGCGGTGCAGCGCGTCGATGAACTGGTCGGCGTCGAACACGCTCTCCTTGAGGAAGTAGCCGATGCCACCGGCGCCACCGGCCAGCAGTTCGCGGGCATACAGCTGTTCGACGTGCTGGGACAGGATCAGCACCGGTAGCCCCGGCAGCTCGCGGCGAGCGGCGAGGGCCGCGCGCAGGCCCTCGTCGGACTGGGCGGGCGGCATGCGGACGTCGATGATGGACACGTCCGGCCGCCACCTCAGCAGCGCGTCGAGCGTCTCGGGGCCGGTGGCCGCCGTCGCCACCACCTCGTGCCCGTACGCCTCGACGAGGCGGACGATGCCGTCACGCAGGAGGTAGAGGTCTTCGGCTACAACGATTCGCATGGCACCACAATGCTCGCACGGGTCGGGCCGCCTGCCGGGCTGGTGATCTCGCACGTGCCGTCGAAGGCGGCGAGGCGACGGCGGAGTCCCTCGAGCCCACCGCCGGTACGCATGGCGGCCCCGCCCCTGCCGTTGTCCTCGACCACCACGACCAGGCGGGTTTTGTCCCTGCCGATGGAGATCCGCGCACGGTCGGCGTGAGCGTGTTTGACCGCGTTGGTCAGCAACTCGGCGATCCCGAAGTACACGGCGGCCTCGATCGGCGGATCCAGGCGTGGCAGGCCGTCGGCGTCGACGCCGGTTTCGAGCGGGCTGTCCATGGCGAGGGCGCGGACGGCGTCGACGAGCCCCCGCTCGGTCAGCACCGGCGGGCTGATGCCCCGGACCAGGTCGCGGAGTTCGGCCAGTGACGTGGCGGCACCCGCGCGCGCCTCCCGCAGCAGCGCCTTGGCCTGCTCAGGATCGGTTTCCAGCAGTTTCTCCGCGGTCGCCAGCGAGAGCCCGAGCGCGACCAGGCTGCCCTGGGCCCCGTCGTGCAGGTCCCGTTCGATCCGGCGGATCTCGGCGGCCTGCGCGACCGTGGTGTCCGCGCGCTGGGCGGTCAGCTCGTCCACCCGGTCGGCCAGCGCCATCGCCGCCGACGGGCGCAGGAAGCGGACGGCCACCGGCCGGACGGGCCGCCAGGCGTAGGGCGCGCTCACCACCGCCACCACCAGGCCGGCGACCCCGATGAGCCAGGAGCGGCTGAACCCGAGGACCGCCACCGCGACCCCGGCAGGCGGAACGGCCGCGACCAGCCCGACCGTGAGCGGCGCGATCACGGTGAACCGCAGGTCACGCCAGGTCGCGGGATCGCTCCACCAGACCCGCCACCGCTGCTCCCGCTGGGCGTCCCGGCTGGTGCGGGAATAGGAAAAACCGTTCCACCAGTATCCGGTGGCCATCTGCGTAACCGGTTCGGCCTGCCGGTAACCGCCGGGAACAACGGTGCCCGTCCATTTCTCGGCAAACGAGCGGAACATTCGGCAAACCGGACGGGACAGGGCAAAAGTACCGATAGCCGCCCAAATGACCGGCGCTATCCACGACCACGGACTCCCGCCCCACCACAGCCACAACGCCACGGCGGCCGCCCACAGGGCCGGGACCAGCAGGCTGACGACCATCAGCACGACCGCCCGGACGAACCCGGTGCAGGCACGCCCCAGTTCTCTCACGATTCTCCTCCACGCGCCGGACGACTGATGAGTCCACTGTGCACCGTCTGGCACCCGATCCACCCGGGATCGACGCCGAAGTGGGTCCAGCCACACCCTGTCGTGCGCCCAGGCCCATACCGCCGCGGCCCCGGTCTCCATAACTTCGAATGCACAACGGAAGGAAGAACGTGGAAAAATTCGGCAAGGTGAAAAAGTCCGTCGCGGCCTACGGCGCGCTCAGCGTCGCGGTCCTCATCGCGGTTGTCATCCTGTTCCTGCTCGGGGACGAGGTGACCTCGTTCATGTGGGGCCGGACCGCCGGAATGTTCGCGAGCGCCGCGGTGGCTCACTGGTTCACCGTGCTCGCCGCACGAGGAGCCCGATGGGCCTACGTACGCATGCGCATCATCTCGGTGGTCGTGCCGATCGCGATCATCGGGATCGACAGCATTCCCGGTGCGCTCCCCCTGTGGTTCGCCGCGATGCAGATCGCCGGTGCGGTCACCCTCGTCCCGGCCGCGTTCATCGTCAACGGGCCCCGGCTACGCGCCGCCTTCCCCAAGTCTCAGTGACGCCGCGGCTCACCAGCCAACCCGCTCCTGACCGGGCAAACGTGGGCGGAAGGCCTGACGTCGCGCGATACGGTGGCGCCGTGCGGGCCGGATGGCGGGAGTGGGTGGCGGCGAGCGGGGTGGCCGCCGCGGTTGTCGTCTGCTGCGTGGTGTGGTGGCTGGGTTCCGGCTGGCTGGCCTGGCAGACCACCGATGCCACGCTGCGGTGCCGGCTGGGTCAGCTCACCGCGTTCTCCGGTTTCGGCCTGGTGCTGTGGGGACTCGGCTCGGTGATCTTGTTCCTGCTGGCCGGTGCGGGCCTGGCGGGTCTGCTGGCCAGGTACCGGCAGCCCCGGAGCCGTCGTGGCCCGCTTGTCATCGCCGGGTGCGTGCTGCTGGTCGCGCTGGGCACCTGGGCCCACGTGTCGATCACCCACACGCTGATGCGGTCCGCCGATGAACACGGCACCCACAACGCGGTTCCGGTCGACGGCGCGCTCACCGGCTCGTGCTCCTGGTGAGCCGGTAGCGAAGCGGTGATTGGCCCACCTCCCGCTTGAACGCGGTGCTGAACGCGCTTTCCGACGAGTAGCGTACGAACGGACGTGCCCAGCGTGATGACGTGACTCAGAAACAACACCCCATCGGTTCCGGCTTCACCGCTGCCTCGACGGCCGACGAGGTCCTCCAGGGCATCGATCTGTCAGGCACGAACGTCATCATCACCGGCGGCCACGTCGGACTCGGCCGCGCTGGCCGGGCTCGAACGCGTCGAAATCGGGCAACTGGACCTCCTCGACCCGGCGTCGATCGGCGCCTTCGCCGCCCGCTACCTCGCCCCCGGCCGCGGGACGAATCGATCCCGGGTCCGCACGGCGACTCTGGGAGCTGAGCGAGCGACTGCTGGACACTACCGGCCGGTAACTTATCGTCGGCGTATGGAAAACCGCATACGCACCGGCAACACCGCACTGGCTTGACTGGGGGCATGACCTACCGCGAACCAGTACGAACGGCGACCCGCCGTGCCCGCTCGCTGGGGTCCTGGTCCTTCGCCACCGTTCCGGGAATGGGAATCACGGTTTACGGGTGCGGGCAGGACGAGGCCGTGCTGTTCCGTGAGCTGGCGCCTCGCTTCGGTGTCGAGCCGACCATCATCGAGGACGCGGTAAGCGAAGCCAATGTGGCGCTGGCGACCGGAAACCGATGCATCAGCGTGGGTCACAAAACTCCGATCACCGATCGCACCCTGCTCGCGCTCGGTCAAGCCGGCGTGAAGTACATCTCCACGAGAAGCATCGGGTGCAACCACATTGATGTGGAATACGCGCGAAGCGTCGGAATTTCGGTGGAGAACGTCGCCTATTCGCCGGACAGTGTGGCCGACTACACCTTGATGCTGATGTTGATGGCGGTGCGGAACGCCAAATCCACCATCAGGCGCGTGGACGTCCACGATTACCGGTTGAATGGCGCACCGGGGAAAGAACTGCGCGATCTGACCGTCGGGATCATCGGCACGGGGCGCATCGGCGGAGCGGTCATGGACCGGCTCCGGGGCTTCGGCTGCCGCATGGTGGCTTACGACAGCCGCCCCGGAGCCGCCGTCGAGTACGTCTCCCTGGACGAACTGTTGCGGCAGAGCGATATCGTCACGCTCCACGCGCCGCTCAACGACGATACCCACCACCTCATGAATCGCCGCCGCATCGAGAAGATGAAGCGCGGCGCGTACGTCATCAACACCGGACGCGGTTCACTGATCGACACCGAGGCCCTGGTGACCGCGTTGGAGCATGGCGACTTGGGCGGTGCCGCACTGGATGTCCTCGAAGGGGAGGACGGGATATTCTACGCGGACCGCCGGAACGCTCCCATCGAAAACGATCTGTGGTCGCGGCTGCAGAAACTGCCGAACGTGATCATCACCCCGCACACCGCCTACTACACGGACCACGCGCTGGCCGACACGGTGGAGAACTCCATCGTCAACTGCCTGAACTTCGAAAGCAGAAAGCAGCACTGGATATGAGAATCGGAATTGTTTTCGGGGGGATTTCCGAGGAGCACCCCGTCTCCGTCAAGTCCGCGCGGGAGGTCGCCAAGCACCTCGACGCCGACAAGTACGAACCGTTCTGGATCGGGATCACGACGAGCGGCACCTGGCTGCTCTGCGACAGCCCCGACGCGGGCTGGGAGGGAACCGGCCGCCCGGTCGTGCTGTCACCGGACCGCGGTGTCCAGGGATTGCTCGTCCTGGACCAGGGGAAGTTCGACACGATCGGCCTGGACGTCGTGCTGCCCGTCCTGCACGGCAAGCTCGGCGAGGACGGTGCGATGCAGGGCCTGCTGGAACTCTCCGGCATCCCCTACGTCGGCTGCGACGTCCAGAGTTCCGCGGTGTGCATGGACAAGTCACTCGCTTACGTCGTCACCGCCGGCGCGGGAATCCCGACGCCGAACTTCTGGATCGTCCCGGCGGAGGGGAACATCGATCCCGGCGTGCTCACCTATCCCGTTTTTGTCAAGCCGGCCCGGTCGGGTTCGTCGTTCGGCGTCAGCAAGGTGTCCCGCGAAGAGGAACTGCCGGCCGCGGTGGAGACCGCACGGCAGTACGACTCGAAGGTGCTGATCGAAGAGGCCGTCGTCGGCAGCGAGGTCGGGTGCGCCATCCTGGGGAACGAGCTGGAGCTGATCGCCGGTGAGGTGGACCAGATCTCGCTGTCCCACGGGTTCTTCAAGATCCACCAGGAGAGCAATCCGGAAAGCGGCTCGGAGAACTCGACGATCACCGTTCCGGCGGACCTTCCGGCCGAGACCCGATCGCTCGTCCAGGAGACGGCGAAGGACATCTACCGGGCACTGGGGTGCTCGGGGCTGGCACGGGTGGACATGTTCCTGACCGAGGACGGCACGGTGATGCTCAACGAGGTCAACACCTTTCCCGGGATGACCTCCTACAGCCGTTATCCGAGGATGATGGCGGCTGCCGGAATGCCGTTCACCGAAATGATCGACCGGATGGTCACGCTGACGTTGACGGGGAAACTCCAATGAACGAGGACTTCGCCTTCGTGGACGAGTTGGTGCCCGGAATACGCTGGGATGCCAAGTACGCCACCTGGGACAACTTCACCGGCAAGCCGGTGGACGGGTACGCGGTGAACCGGATCGTGGGCACGAAGGTGTTGTGCGCGGCTCTGGAGAATGTGCAGGAAAAGGCCGCGTCCTTCGGCTTCGGCTTGCTGATCTGGGACGGTTACCGCCCGCAGCGCGCGGTGGACTGCTTTCTGCGCTGGTCACGGCAGCCGGAGGACGGCCTGACGAAGCTGCGGCACTACCCGCACATCGACAAAGCCGAGATGTTCGAACAGGGGTACGTGGCCAAGAAGTCGGGACACAGCCGGGGCAGCACGGTCGACTTGACGCTTTTCCACCTGGCCACCGGGGAACTCGCGTCGATGGGCGGCGACCACGACCTGATGGATTCGATCTCACATCACGGCGCACCGGGTCTCACGCGGATCGAAACGGAAAACCGTCAGCACCTCCGTTACATCATGGAGGCCTGCGGTTTCAGTTCCTACGAGTGCGAGTGGTGGCACTACACGCTGAAGGACGAGCCCTATCCGGACACCTATTTCGACTTTCCCATCGAATAGCTCCATGAGAGAAGGCATGCGGATACGACCGGCACACCCCACCGACGCCGCGGTCGTCAACGAGCTGCTGCACCAGCTCGGTTATCCCCAGGACGACACCACCGCGACCGCGAACCGGATCCGGAACTGGGGTGACAACCCGGACGGCGCGGCTTATGTGGCCGACGTGGACGGCGAGCTTCTCGGCCTCATCGCGGTCCTCGCTTGCCCGTTCTTCGAACGCGCGGGCTACTGGGGGCGGATCGTGGCGCTGGTCGTGTCCGATCGGGTACGCGGCCAGGGCATCGGCGGTCAGCTGGTGGCGGTGGCGGAATCGTTCGCCGCGAGCCGTGGCTGCGTGCGCATCGAGGTCACCAGCGCGGACCGCCGCGAAGACGCACACGAGTTCTACCGGCGCCGCGGCTACCTAAGCCAGACGGGGAATTCATCCCGGTTCCTGCGTGACCTCCGAGGAGGGGCGGCGTGACGGCACCGCGCGTCGTTGTGGTCGGCGGCCATTCGGCCGGGCACATCGAGCCCGCGATGAACTTCGCGGACGCGCTGCGCCGGCTCGAGCCCGCGGCCGAGATCACCGCTCTCGGCACCGTCCGCGGCCTGGACACCAAGCTCGTCCCGGCCCGCGGTTATCCACTCGAACTCATCCCGCCGGTGCCGCTGCCGCGCAGGCTGAACCGGGCCCTGCTGAGCACCCCGGCCAGGTTGCGTGACTCGGTGCTGGCGGCCGGTGCGGTGCTCGACCGCGTGCGGGCCGAGGTCGTGGTCGGTTTCGGCGGCTACGTGGCGGCGCCCGCCTACCTGGCCGCCCGCCGGCGGGGCCTGCCGATCGTGGTCCACGAGGCGAACGTCCTGCCCGGGGTGGCCAACCGGCTGGCGGCCCGGCTGACCACGCACGTGTTCACCGCCGCGCCGGGCGTCCGGCTGGCTCGCGCCACCGCCATCGGGATCCCGCTGCGCCCGGCGATCACCGGGCTCGACCGGCCCGCGCTGCGTGACGCGGCCCGGCGGCGGTTCGGCCTGCGATCCGACGGCCCGGTGCTGATGGTCACCGGCGGTTCGCAGGGCGCGAAGGCGATCAACGCCGCGGTGTCCGGCGCGGCCCCGGCGTTGCGCGCGGCCGGCGTGCAGGTGCTGCACATCACCGGACCGCAGCACGTGGTCGAGGTGCCGGACGGTGATCCGCCCTACGTTGTCGTCCCCTACGTCGACGAGATGCAGTACGCCTACGCCGCGGCCGACTTCGCGATCTGCCGGTCGGGGGCGATGACGTGCGCCGAACTGGCCGCTGTCGGCCTGCCCGCCGCGTACGTCCCGCTGCCGCTGCGCGGCGGTGAGCAGCGGCTGAACGCCGAGCCGGTGGTCGCGGCGGGCGGGGCGCTGCTCGTCGAGGACGCCGACCTCGACCCGGCCTGGATCGAGACCACCCTGCTCCCGGTGCTCACCGATCCGGCGCGGCTCGCGGCGATGTCGGCCAAGGCGTCGGCCGCCGGCATGCCTGACGCGGACGTCGTCCTGGCCCGGCACGTACTCACCGCGGTCGCCGAGCGGCGTGGGCTCAGCTCGCGGCGGGTAACCGGACCGTGACGCGGAGCCCGCCGTCGGGGCGGGGGTCGAGGGTGAGCGTTCCGTCGTGTGCCTGGGCGATGCTTTTCACGATCGCCAGGCCGAGGCCGACTCCCGCGTGATCGGTGCGGATGCGCTGGCTGCCGCGCTGGAACGGCTCGACCATGGTGGACACCGATCGCGGGGTGAGCACCTGCCCGGTGTTCTCGACGGTGAGCACCGCGGTCTTGGGGTGAACGCTGGTGGTGACCCACACGGTGCCCTGTTCGGGCAGGTTGTGGACGATCGCGTTGTGCACGAGGTTCGAGGCCAGTTGCAGCAGGAGCGCGTGCGAGCCGAGTGCGGGCGTGATGTCGCCGGAGGTCTCGATGGTGACACCGCGTTTCTCGGCGAGCGGGAGGAGTGTTTCGGTGGCTTCCTCCGCGATGAGGGACAGGTCGACGCTCTCCCGGGTGAAGGACCGCTGGTCGGCACGGCTGAGCAGGAGCAGTGCCTCGGTGAGGTCGATCGCCCGGGTGTTGACGAAGTGGAGGCGGTCGACGAGTTCGCCGCTGTCGCGGGGCGGATCGTTGCGGGCCACTTCGAGCAGCGTCTGCGTAATAGCCAGCGGGGTGCGCAGTTCGTGTGAGGCGTTGGCGGCGAATCTCTGCTGTTCGGCGACGTGTGCTTCGAGCCGGGCGAGCATGGTGTCGAAGGCGTCGGCGAGTTCGCGGAACTCGTCCTGGTTGCCTTCCAGCTGGATCCGGTGGGAAAGCGAGCCGTTCGTGGCCAGGCGGGTGGCATGGGTGATGCGGGTCAGGGGCGCGAGCATGCTGCCGGCCAGCAGCCACCCACCCACCAGGCCGAACACCAGCAGGAACACCATCGCCGCGGCGGCCTTCGGGCCGAAGGCTTCGATCAGGTCGGAGCGATTGGGCACAAAGGGCGGACCGGGCTCCCCCGGCTCGCGCGACCGATCCGGGATGAAGATCACCTCGGGCACGTAACGCAGCAGGAACAGCCACACCGCGCCGAGCAGCAAGGCGCCCGCGAGCATGAGGAACCCGGCGTAGCTCAGGGTGAGTTTGAGGCGGACGCTCAACCCGGGCGCTCTATCCACGTTCTCCTGCCTCGCGTCCGGTCGGGGTCTCGATGCGGTAGCCGACGCCGGGCACGGTGGCGATGAGCCAGGGTTCGCCGAGGCGTTTGCGCAGGGCGGAGACGGTGATGCGCACGGCGTTGGTGAAGGGGTCGGCGTTTTCGTCCCAGGCCCGTTCCAGCAGTTCCTCGGCGCTGACCACCCCACCTTCGGCGGCGACGAGTACTTCGAGCACGGCGAACTGCTTCCTGGTCAGCGCGACATAACGGCCGTCGCGGAAGACCTCCCGGCGGAAGGGGTCCAGCCGCAGGCCCGCGATCTCCCGCACGGGCGGCCGGCTGTGGGCGCGCCTGCGGTCGAGCGCCCTGAGCCGGAGCACGAGTTCCCGTAGTTCGAACGGCTTGGTGAGGTAGTCGTCGGCACCGAGTTCGAACCCGGAGGCCTTGTCGTCGATCCGGTCGGCGGCGGTGAGCATCAGGATCGGCATACCGCCGCCGGAGGCGACGATCCGTTCGGCGATCTCGTCACCGGATGGCCCGGGAATGTCCCGGTCGAGAACGGCGATGGCATAGGTGTTGACGCTCAACAGCTCCAGCGCGGTGTCGCCGTCACCGGCGATGTCGGCCGCGATCGCCTCCAGCCGGAGACCGTCACGGATGGCTTCCGCCATATAGGGTTCGTCCTCGACAACAAGCACACGCATACTCCGACGCTACGAGCCGGCGCATATCGTCGGCATATCCAAAACCACGTACGTGCTCGCAACATTACCTTGCCTTGACTTGGGGCATGAATCGAACAGCGACCGTCCGGCGATCCCTCGGCAAGGCGCACGGCGCCGTCCCCACCCCGGTGCCGGTCTTCGACGACGAGACCCCGGCCGTGGCCAATCTCGATCCCGGCCTGCTCGGCGCCCTGCGCCGGGCCGCGAAGGACGCCGAGGAGGACGGGGTCGCGTTTTTTGTCAATGGTGGCTGGCGTTCCCCGGATTACCAGGAGCAACTGCTCCGCGAGGCGATTTCGAAATACGGTTCGGCGGAGGAAGCCGCCCGATGGGTGGCCACCCCGGAAACCTCCGCTCACGTGTCAGGGGACGCGGTCGACATCGGACCCGCCGACGCCAGAAAGTGGCTGTCCGAGCGCGGCGCCGAGTACGGGCTGTGCCAGATCTACCGCAACGAACCGTGGCACTACGAACTGCGCCCCGACGCCATTCACCACGGCTGCCCGCCCATGTACGCCGACCCGTCCCACGATCCGAGGATGCGACGGTGACCAGCAGTGTCACCGGGCCGCGCTACGGCCCCAGGCACCCGTGGCGTAGTCGGCGAAGTCCATCGGGTCGCGGCCGAGCACGGCAGCGACGTCCGGGCTCACCGGCTCGTGCTCCCCGCGCCGGATCCTGCCGAACACCATCGCCAGCAGCTTCGCCCAGCTCTCCGGGACCCCGGCGGCCTCCTGCTCCTTGAGGAATTCGTCGTCGGTGACGTCGGTGAACGTCACCTTCCGGCCGGAAGCTCTGGCGATCTCCGCCGCCGCTTCACCGAAGCTCAACGACCGCGGGCCGGTGAGCTCGTAGGTCTGCCCGGCGTGGCGGGGGTCGGTAAGCGCCGCCACGGCGACCGCGGCGATGTCGGTGGCGTCGATGAACGGCTCCCGCCCGCCGCCGGTCGGCACGCGCAGGTCCCCGGCCAGCACGTAGTCGCGGAACTGGCCGAGGTCGAAGTTCTGGTTGAACCAGCTCGGCCGCAGGATCGTCCAGTCCACACCGGACTCGCGGACCGCGTGCTCCACGTCCAGCAGCTCCGGCAGCCCGTACTCCTCGATGCCCCGCCCGGACAGCGCGACCAGACGGCGCACGCCGTGCTCGACGGCGAACCGGATGAACGGCCGGGCCCCGGTCACGTCGTCGTCCGGAAACACCAGATAGACCGCTTCGGCGCCGGTCACCGCGGCGTCCCAGGTGGACTCGTCCGCCCAGTCGAAGCGCACCTCACCGGAGCGGGACGCGGGCCGCACCCGGTGCCCCGCGGCACGCAGGCCGGAAACCACGTGGCGGCCGGTCTTGCCGGTGCCGCCGAGAACCAAGGTCGTTGTTGTCATGAGACCCAGTCAACCGCCGAAGCGGGAGACAGAACATCATCGATCTGCTCAATTGCATGTCCATTCGTCTACGGTGTGGTCATGGATCCTTTCGCCGACCTGGTTCGCGGCGTCCGTGCCGACGGTGCCCTGCTTGGCCACTCGGTGCTCACGCCGCCCTGGTCGGTGCGGTATGTGCACGAGGCCCCGCTGACCCTCTGCGCGGCGCTGGCGGGCTCCGGCTGGGTGATCCCCGCCGAGGGCGAGCCGGTACGGCTCACCCCCAACGCGATGGCCGTGGTCCGCGGGCCGGAGCCGTTCGTGGTCGCCGACGAACCAGGCCGACGGCCCGTCGCGACCGTGCGCCGGGGTGAGCTGTGCACGGTCGCTCCGTCCGGCGAGTACCTGGTGGACAGCCCTGCCCCCGGCCCATTGGCCACCGGGGGCGGCGCCACGCTCGTGGTCGGCGCGTACCGGGCGCCGGGCGAGGTCGGCAGGCGGCTGCTGGACGCGCTTCCCCCGGCGCTGGTGGTATCGGGCGAGTCCGTGCCGTTCCTGGAACTGAAGCTGTTCGCCGACGAGGTGTGCTCGCTCGAACCCGGGCAGCAGGTCGTGCTGGACCGGCTGCTGGACCTTCTACTGGTGGGCACGCTGCGGGCCTGGTTCGCGCACGAGGACACCGAGCCGCCCGCGTGGTTCTCCGCGCTCGGCGACCCGATGATCGGGCCGGTGCTGCGGGCCATGCACGCCGAGCCGGGCCGTCCGTGGACCGTGGTCACCCTGGCCGAGGTCGCCGGTGCGTCCAGGGCGGCGTTCGCCCGCCGGTTCACCGCGCTGGTCGGCGAACCGCCCCTGGCCTACTTGACCGGCTGGCGGATGACGCTGGCCGCCGACCTGCTGCGCCGGCAGGGTACGTCGGTGGCGTCGGTGGCGCGCCAGGTCGGCTATGCGGACAGCTTCGCCTTCAGTTCGGCCTTCAAGCGGGTCCGCGGTGTGAGCCCGAGCGTCTACCGCGCGGGTGGCAGCGGCTTCACCGATCAGGAATCCTCCGCCACGTCGTCAGTTCTGGTAGCCCCCTCGCACCGGAAGGATTGACGACCATGACCGACGCTGGACCGCTGGACGCCGATGCGGCGCGGTTCGCGCTTCTCACGGAGCGCCACCGGCGTGAGCTGCAGGTGCACTGCTACCGCATGCTCGCGAACTACGAGGACGCCCAGGACATGACGCAGGAGACGTTCCTGCGAGCTTGGCACAAGCGGGAGACGTTCAAGGGCCACGCCACGCTGCGGACCTGGCTGTACCGGATCGCGACGAACGCCTGCCTCGACTTCCTGGACAAGCGCGGCAACCGCACACTCGCACCCTCCGGGCTGGCGGACTCCGAGGTGCTGAACCTGCAGCCGTACCCCGACCGGATGCTGCCCGAGGACCCGCAGGAATCGGTGGTGTCACGGGAGACGATCGAGCTGGCGTTCATCGTCGCCGTCCAGCACCTGCCGCCGCGGCAGCGGGCGGTGTTCATCCTGCGCGACGTCCTCGGCTGGCCGGCGTCGAAGACCGCCGACGCCCTCGAGCTGACCGTCGCCTCGGTGACCAGCGCACTGCAACGGGCGCGCGTGACGATGCGCGAGCGGCTGTCCGACCACCGCCTCGACTGGCGCAGCCCCGCCACCCACGAGCTCTCGACCGACGAGCGCGACGTGGTGAAGTCCTACATCGACGCCCACGAGCGCAACGACCTCGACGGGCTGACGTCCCTGCTGCGCGACGACCTGCGCTTCGCGATGCTGCCCGGGCAGAACACCTACCTCACGACGGCCAAGGACGCGGTGGACGGCTGGGTCTCCGGTGGGCTCTTCCAGCGCGGCCACGACGACTGGCGCGGTACCACCACGACGGTCAACCGCATGCCCGCCGCCGCGCTGTACCTGCGCACCCCCGACGACCCGGAGTACCGGCTGTTCGCCATCGCGGTCCTGCACATCGTCGACGGCAAGATCGCCGAACTCACCGGATTCGAGGCCGCCGGCAAACCATGGCTGGACCTGCCACCGACGCTGTGATCACACATTGGGGGATGCCGATCGTGACCACTAGGTTTTCTGCGCCCGGCCGCCTTTGAGATTGAGGAACGCGGAGACGCCGAAGCCGTGGACGAGCACGCTGACCAGCACGGTGACGACCATGATGCTCAGCGCGACGTCCGCCGTGTCGTTTTCGAGGGAGTTGAAGGCGAGCAGGCCGAACACGATCGACGCGGCACCGCGCGGGGCGAGCAGCCCGACGGTCATCCGCTCTCGCCACCGCAGATCGGTCCGGTGCAGGGTGAGCAGAACCGGGACGAGCCGGGCGACGGTCAGCGCGACCGCGCTGACGACGAGAACGCCCCAGCTGAAACCGAAGTCGAGCATGAGGACCGAGGCGCTCCCGAAGACGAACCACATCATCAGCCCGCACAGGGAGCTGACCTCGTCGGCGAGGCCGAGTTCGTCCTCGCCGGGATGGCGGGTGGCCTTGTAGGCGATCCCGCAGATGAAGGCGGCGACGAAGCCGTTGCCGCCGACGGCGACCGCCGCGCTGTAGGTCAGCAGCGGTACGGCGACCGTCGCGACCCGCAGTGAATGGGCGGTGGACCAGCCGCGGGAGGAGGTCACGTTCATCGCCACCGCCGTCACCGCACCGACGACCAGCCCGGCCAGGATGGCGAGCAGCGCGGCCGGGACCGCTTCCTTCAGCGCGTCGAGCGGGGTCTTCGCCTGGCTGCGGCTCCCGGCCAGGATGAGCGCGAAGAGGAAGATGGGCGCGACGACGCCGTCGTTGTAGCCGCTTTCCACGTTGAGCACGGTCCGCACCCGCTCGGGAAGCCGCACGTCGCGGATCACCGACGTCGTCGGGGCGAAATCCGTCGGGGCGACGATGCAGGCGATCAGCAGCACCGCCGCCCACCCGAGACCGGGCAGCACCAGCTGGCCGACACCCATGGTGATCAGGATGGTCAGCGGCAACGCGATGAACAGCAGCCGGGCCACGGTCCGGCCGCCGTCGTGCCCGAGGTAGCCGCCCTTGACCGCGGTGGCGTCGACGAACAGCAGCAAGGCGAGGATGAGCTCGGCGACGTGCTGGGCGATCTCGGTGTTGAGGCTGACCCCGAGCACGTTCCTGGTGCTGAACCCGATCGCCACCCCGGCGGCGACCATCGCCATCGGTGCGGTGATCTGCCACCGCTCCAGCCGCGCCGCGGTCATCGTCCACAACAGCACGATCGCTGTCGCGACCAGCACGCTCTGGATCATCTTTCCTCCACCGTTATGTCCTCATTGGACAGTAGCGCAAGGACGTCAGGGGCACCGGTCCGCGTCAGCGGCGGGTGATCACCTTGCTGAGCAGCTGCACAGCCTGCCCGAAGGTGACCCTCGGCAGGTACGCCCTGGCGATGGCGTTGCCGATGCTCGGCAACGCCGCCACCCGGGGGTAGGCCATGTACAGCGGGAGGTAGGCGGGTTGGAATTTGGCCTTGAACGCCAGCAGGGACCGGAATCCGTAGACGGGTTCCAGCGTCTTGCCGACGACGTCGAGCAGTCGTTGCGGGAGCGCGTTCCGCTCGTCCCGGTCGAGCCGCGCCAGCGGCGCGCCGGACAGGCTCAGGTACTCGGAGCCTTCGTCGCGGCAGCGGAGGACCATGGACGCGATCAGGAACTCCATCACACCGGGGAACGCGCCGGGGGCACGGCGCATGAAGTCCAGTGTCCAGGCGACGACCCGGCCTTCGTTGCGGACCGGCAGCCAGCTGGTCACGCCGTGGACCCGCCGCTCCTCGTCGACCGCGACCAGGCAGCGGACGTCGGGATCGGCCAGCTCGTCGAGGCCGCCGAGGGTGAACCGCATCTCCGGCAGCCCCTTGTCGGCCAGCCATTCCCCGGACAGTGCCTCGATCTGCCCCCGCATCCACTGTGGAGCGTCCGCGTAGGACAGCCATTCGGCGGTGACCCCGGACTTCTCCGCCTTGTTCATCGCGGTGCGGACGTCCTGCCACTTCTTTCCCCTGAACTCCAGTCCGTCCAGCGGGACGACGGTTTCTTCGGCGACCTGCACCGAGTTCCACGACGGAAGGTCCTGCCGGAGGTCATCGGTGATGCTGTAGAAGCACGGTGTCCAGCCGTTGCGAGCGCAGAACCGGGAGAACTCCGCCGCGGCGGCGCTTCGGGCGGCGGGTGCGCCGACCGGCTCGCCGGTGGTGAGCGCGACCGAGGAGATGACGCGGTAGGCGATGACGGCGTCACCGTCCGGGGTGAACCAGTAGTCGTTGCCCGGCCACGTGATCATATGGGACATCGAGGTGCCGCCGTGGGCCTCGAGCAGCTCGCGGGCACGGGCGCGGTCGGCCGCGCGCCGTTCGACGATGGCCTTCCGGAAGGTGATCAACCCACCGGTGAGCACGATGAGCCAGAAGACCACCCCGATCCACTGGTGCAGCATCGTGGCGAGCCAGCCGCTGGGCAGCACGGCCGTTTCGATGGCACCGAGGTAGCCGGGCGGGGCGAACCGGGTCGGGAGATCGGTGAGGATCCCGGCGAGCGTCGCCGTGGGTTCGAACTGGTCGCTGAGCAGATAGGCGCCCCAGACGTAGACGACGGCGCAGCCGAGCAGCGTCTTGGCGGCGAGAGCGGCGAACGCGCGGTAGGTGCCCCGCGGTGCCGACACCTCGAACCTGGCCCTGGTCACCACCAGCAGGACGAGGATGGCGACCGGCTGCGCCAGCGGGACCAGCGTCTGCACCCAGTCCGATGTGGAAAGCGGCAGCGGCTCGTCCGGATAGGACGTCAGCAGCACGGCGCCGAGCCCGAGGAGCGCGACGTTCAAGGCCATCGTGGCCCACCAGGCGAACTTCCGGCCCCGGCGCAGCCCTTCGGCCAGCACCAGCAGCAGAACCACCGGGATGACCGACATGAAGGCCGACCCGAGCCCGCTCATCCGGATTTCGGCGCGCAGCACGTGGCACTCCACCGGCGCGCTGGGATCGGCGCAGACGAGATCCACGACGCCGGGATCCGGTTGCGTGCCGACCAGGAGGTACTGGAACACCGAAAGGGGGCCGCTCGCGGTCTGCGACACCGCGGCGACCAGCGGGCCGACCGCCGACGCCGCGACGGCCAAAGCCACGAGGAGGCGAGCCTCGCCGCTGGACGGCGCCTCCGCGCGCTCGCGTTCGGCGCGCACGCCGAGCGCGAGCCCGAACAGAGCCGCGAAGGCCTGCGACAGCTGGGCCGAGGAGCCGACGTACAGGGCGAGCATGACCACGGCCAGCAGGAGGAGCAGGCGCAGCCGTCGCCGCCAGACCACGGGCAAGGCGGAGGTCGCGGCCGCGGCGACCCCGATGGCTCCTGCCGACGGGCTGATCTCGACCGCGGGCAGCAGGTCGGGAGACCACCACTGGTCGGCACCCGCCCCGATGACCAGCACCGCGGTCGCCGTCGTGCCCAACACCTGGGTGATCAGGAAGATCGTCATGGTCCGCACGGAGGTCAGGTACCGTTCGGCGAAGCCGCACAGAGCCACGACGAGAACGGTGTGCCCGACGCACTGGGCGAGCCCACCGGACCACAGGCTCCTGGTGACCAGCCCGATCAGCCAGAGCAGCGCCACCACGGTCGTGGTGAAGGGAAAAGCCCGCGGAATCCGGGCGAACTTGCCGAGCCAGGCCGTCACCGCTGCACCAGTCCCATCCGGCCGGTCAGCCAGTCGAGTGAGGCGTTCAGCCCGGCGGACCACGCTTGCCAGTTGTGCGAGCCCGGCGTCTGACGCCAGGTCACGTCGATCCCGTTGCGCCGCGCGGCCTCGAAAACGCGCTGTTGCTGCGGCCGGAACTCCGAATCGGACTCGCCGACGCTGATGACGCCGGCGGACCCGGGAAAACCGCGGGTGGCGAGCAGGTCCATCGGGTTGAACTGGCGGAACGCCCGCTCGTCCCCGTCGAAGGCCTCGTCGACGGTTTTCGCCCGCGAGCCGAGGGTCGGCTCGTCCTGGCCCGAGATGTCCACGAAGGTGGGAAACACCTGCGGCTGACGCAAGGCCAGCTGGAGTGCGCACGTCCCGCCGTAGGAGTAACCTCCCACCGCCCACCTCCTGGTGTCCGGATCGACCTGCAGGTTCCGGCTGATCCAGCCGGGAACGTCACCGGTCAGGTAGGTCTCGCTCCGGCCGAGGCGTGAATCCAGGCAGAGCGGGTTCCCGAAGGCGCTGCCGGTGCTGTCCGGCATCACCACGACCGGCGCGAGTCCCCGGTGCGCCGCGGCGAACCGGTCCATCATCGCCGCGATCCCGCCGCCGTCGATCCAGTCACGCGGTGCGCCGGGCTGCCCGTGGAGCAGCACCAGCACGGGCAGCAACGGGCGGGGCGAGGTCCGGTAGGCGGGCGGCAGGTAGAGGTACGCGTTGCGGGTAACCGGAAAGTGGGACGCCGCCGCCGGAATGGACACTTGGGTCACCACACCGTTCTCCGGCATCGTGGGCGGTGGCTGCCAGTCGTCGAGCAGTGCGCGTCCCGGAGACCGCGGAACGGCCGGCCCGGTCGCCGGGCCGAGGCTGCTGAACGGGACCTCGTTGGCGGGTGGCAGTTCGAGGGCCGCCCGCAGACTGGGGAAATGCCCGTAGTGCGCGTTGATGTTCGCCCCGGCGGCCAGAACCACCACGATGCCGGCGAGAACGCTGACACCGCGCCGCGACCACCGGCTTCGCCGTGACCACACGATCGCCAGTCCGGCGCCGAACAGCGCGACGCCGATCCACGCGATCACGCGCCTGGGAACCGGGTCGGGAAAGGGCTTCCACAGGACGTCGACGACCAGCCAGAGCAGAAGGGTCACCGCGGCGCAGGCGGCGGCGGTGATCGGCACCGTGCGCGCCCACCACCGGCGATCTCGCCGGAACAGCAGTACGGCACCGGCGGCCAGACCGGTCATCGTGACCACGATCGGCACGGTCCCGTGTACCAGATCCCAGTCCAGCACAGCGTTCATTCCGGTGACCACCCCTGTTCGCTCGGCCGTGCGGTGCTGGGCACCGCGACTTCTGCCGCCACGGTAAGCGCGGTCTGGTCCGTCCACGATGGACTGCGGCGTGAACCGGACCCACAACCGGACGGCAGGCCGGACAGTCCAGCCGATCGGCGGGGGTGAACCAGCCACCTGCCGGATGGACCATGCGCGCCGCGAGCGCGCTTTCACCCCGGTGGCGCGGAAAGCCCATAATGACCGGGTGAAGGAACGAACAGGCACCGGCGCGAAGCACCGCGTTCCCGCGTGGGCGGGGGACGTGGCGCTGATCGGATTGGCCGTGCTGGACGCGTGGCTCGGCCTCGAGCACGCCGGGATCGACTCCACGGTCGCCGCCGGTGTCGCGATCCTCGCGCTCTTGGTCCGGCGGCGTCACCCCTACGTGTGCTTCGTCCTGACGCTGCCGATGCTGGTGTTTTCGGTATCGATCGTCGCCGTGCTGGTCGCGTTGTACAGCGTCGCCGAGAAGACCCGCGACCGGCGCGTGCTCACGTTGTGCTCGGTGATCGTGATCGCCGGTTACGCCGGGCCGTGGAACGGTCAGTTCGACGTGGAATCGGGACGGTCCGCCCTGATCGACGTGATCTACACGCTGATGATGGGCTCGGCGCCGGCCGTGCTCGGGCAGCTCGTGCAGGCGCGAAGGGACCTGACCTTGCGGCTCAAGGAAATCGACGAGGCGCGGGATCACGAGCGGCTGCTGACCGAGCAGTCGGTCCTGGCCAAGGAACGGGCCCAGCTGGCGCGCGAGATGCACGACGTGGTGTCGCACCAGGTCAGTCTCATCGCGGTGCAGGCGGGCGTACTGCAGGTCACCCCGGCGGGCCCGGACACAAAGGACGTCGCGTCGGCCATCCGGCGGCTCAGCGTCGACACCCTCGACGAGCTTCGTCACATGGTGGCGTTGTTGCGTGCATCCGGTGGCGCGGCAACGGATCTCGCGCCACAGCCGACCCTCGCGGTGCTGCCGTCGCTGGTGGCCAACAGCGGCATCGAGACCACGATCGAGGGCGAGTTGCCCGCCGATGTGGACGCCGCCACCCAGCGGGCGGTGTACCGCACCGTGCAGGAAGCGCTGACCAACGTGCGCAAGCACGCACCGGGGGCGACCGCCGCCGTGCACCTGTGGCACCACGACGACGGCATGGGGGTGACGATCACGAACAGCCCGCCGACCAGGCCAACGCTCTCCCTGCCGAGTGCCCAGCACGGTCTGATCGGCCTGCGGGAGCGCGCCGAGCTGCTGGACGGGACCCTGGCCGCCGGCCCGACACCCGGCGGCGGGTACCGGGTGCAGCTGGCCCTGCCCGCGGCGCCGGGCCAGCAGACGGGCTGAGGCTCAGTCTCCGTCGCGCAGCAACCCGGCCCGTTGCGCGAGCAGTGCCGCCTGCACCCGGCTGTTCACCTTGAGCTTGGTCAGGATGGCGCTGACGTGGTCCTTGATCGTGCCGACGCTGAGGTGCACCCGGGCACCTATGTCCGCATTGGACAGTCCCTCGGCGATCAGCACCAGTACATCGCGCTCCCGGTCGGTCAGCCGGGCCACGCTGTCGACGGCCTCCGCACCGGCGCCCGAATCGAGGAATCCGTCCACAACGGACCGAGTGACCTTGGGCGAGAGCACCACCCCGCCGCTGGCCAGTGTCCGCACCAGTTGCGCGAGGTGCTCGGGCTCGGTGTCCTTGAGCAGGAAGCCCGCCGCGCCCGACCGGAGGGCGGTGGCGATGTACTCGTCGGAGTCGAACGTGGTCAGCATGGCCACGATGGGCGGTTCGGGCATGGCGCGCAGCTGGCGCAGGATGGTCAGGCCGTCGACGTCCGGCATGCGGATGTCGAGCAGCACGACGTCCGGTTTGTGCACGCCGATCTCGCGCACCGCCTGCGCACCGGTCGCGGTGGCCACCACGTCGATGTCGCCGGCGGCGCGCAGGATCAGCTGGAATCCCGAACGGATCAGCGCCTCATCGTCGACCACCACTACCCGGATCACATTCCGCTCCTAGCCGCTGCCGGACCACCGGGAAGAGAATAGGCACCGGTGCCACGATCACGCTCGCCGGTCCCGGCCCTCGCCGAAACCGGCGGTACCCACCATTCCGGCGAGCAGCGAGCCGAACAGCACGGCCGCCCCGGACTCCCACGCGCCACCGACCAGCGCCGCCTTCCACCACGGCCGGTTGTACCAGCCCCGCGGCACCGGGCGCCCGGCGACCTCGCCGCCGGGGTAGTGGTGCGGTGTGTCTTGCCCGGGCCGGGGCGAGGCTTCGTATCTCTCGCCGCCGACTTCGACCTTCCGGTGTTCCGTCACCACTCCCGCCCGCGCCCGTTCGGTGTCCTCCGGCAGCGCGGGCCCCGGCGCCAGGTCCATCGCGACCCGCGCCGCGCGGATGTAGTAGAGGCCTTCCACCGCGGTCTCCTTGGCCAGCTCCGCCTGCTCGACCGTCCCGGCCAGGCCCAGCCGCGAACCCGCGGCGGTGTACCGCTCCGAAGCATCGGCCAGTGCCTGCCGCGCCGCGGTGTTGGTGCCGGTGAGATGCATGACCTGACCGGCCAGCCGCTCCACCCAGCGCCGCGACTCGGCCCTGGCGTCGTCCAGCTGCCGTTCTTCCGCCATCCGCTGGAATCGCAGGACGAGCAGAGCTGCCCCGAAAGCGATGGCGACCAGAACGAACGCGACACCCACGAGAGGGGTCATCGGACGAACTTCGCGGCTTTGGTGGCGAGGTGGAGCAGGTACTCCAGCGGCCCGCGGCGGAAGAAACGGGACCAGAGCCAGGCGAAGACGGTGGCTCCGATGATGAACCCGAACAGGACCGTGGCGGAGTTCCCGGCGCCCTGGCCCTTTCCGAGGGCCCCGATCTGCTCGCCCACCAGGAAGTGGCCGACGTAGAGAGTCAGCGACATGGTGCCCACGGCGATGACCGGCGTCAGCAGCCGCCTCAGCCACGACAGCCGGGTCAGCAGCACCGTCGCACCCACCACCACGATGATCGCGATTCCCACACTGCCGATCAGGTCGAAGGTGGAGGAGCTGTGCGGCCTGGCCAGCAACAGGCCCCAGCCCGATCCGTCCATCCCCTTCGGTCCGCCTTCGGCCATGAACTTCCCGCCTTCGGCCATCGCTTCGACGGACGCCGAACCCGCCTTCTCGGCGCCACGGCCCCACGGCTGCTCCGCGGCTTCCCGGAGGCCGTCGAAGAACTTGGCCAGCAGCCAAGGCAGTCCGTAGCCGAACGCGATGAGCGCGGCGCCGACCGCGGCGAGCCGTCGCCGCACCGCTCCGGAGCCGAGGTCCAGCCGTCCCAGCGCCATCCCGGCGACCACGAACGTCATCCAGGTGATGGCCGGGTAGAGGCCGGTGAGAAGAATGTCCAGCACGCCGACGTCGTTGAGCCGCTTGAGCGGGTCGTACGCCTTGATGGTGTCCTCAATGGACCCGCTCACCAGTGCCGACAGGCCGAACTTCGCCAGCGGGGTGACCACGGCGAGCACCGCCGCGATGATCGCGAGGGTCCTGGCCCGCAGTCGCAGCAGAGGCAACGCCAGCAGGAAGTACACCCCGTAGTAGGCGAGGATGACCACGGTTCCGGCGTCGGTCATCGCCAGCACGGTGCCCATCGCGAACAGGATCACGGCGCGGATGACGATCCGGGCTCGCGCCTGCCGTCCCGCCAAACCGGTTTTCGGTTCCAGACGGCCGGCGATCAGCATCAGCGAGAACCCCGCGAGGGTGGCGAACAACGCCGAAGCCCGGCCTTCCGCCAGTCCCAGCAGCCAGCCGCCGAACCCGCTCACCGCGGTCGGCGCCGGTCCGAGGTGCACGGCGTACATGCCGAACACGGCGAGCGCGCGGGCCAGGTCCACCCCGACCAGCCGTGCCGTCGACGGACCGGCCGGGTCCGGCACGGCGGACTCGGGCAAGGGGCCAGGGTGCGGTCCTTGAACGGATTCGATTTGCGACATATCCCGAATCTCGCAGGGCCGGAGTCCGCCGCCCATCCAGCAGGTGTCGGTATCGGCCCCGCCGGTCGGCTGGACTTTCCGGCCGGTCCACCGATACCGCGAACCGTGCCCGTGCACTGAAGATGTTTCGAGACGACGGAACAAGAACAACGGAGCTGTTTCACTGTGCGTACCCCGATCGACGGCACGGCTTGGCGAACGTTCGTGCGCTACGTCCGGCCGCAGCGGCGCACCATCCTTTTCGGAGGGTTGCTGGTCCTGCTGGGCAGCCTCGCCGCGGCGGTCCAGCCGCTCGCGGCGAAGGCACTCGTGGACCGGCTGGGCACGAGTGGCGCGATCACCGGTTTCCTGGTGTTGCTGGTCGGTCTCGCGCTCACCGGTGCCGCGATCGCGACGGCCGGTGACTACCTGCTCGAACGTGCGGCGGAGTCGGTCGTGCTGGGGGCCAGGAAGCGGCTGGCGAGGAGGCTGCTCTCGCTGCGGCTACCTGCCGTGCAGCGTGCCGAGCCCGGTGATCTCCTGGCCCGGTTCACCAGCGATTCGACCCTGCTGCGCGAAGTGGGCACCCACGCGCTCACCGGACTGGTCATCGGCACCGTGACGGTCGCGGTGATGATCGTGATGATGGGCGTGATGGACCTCGTCCTGCTCGGGGTCACCGCCGCGGTGCTGCTGCTGGTCGGCCTGCTGGCGTACGCGGGTATGCCGATGATCGAAAAGACGACCCGCGCCGCGCAGGAAGCGGTCGGCGAGGCAGGTGCGCGGATGGAGCGCGCGCTCGGCGCCTTCCGGACCGTCAAGGCCAATGGTGCGGAGAGCAGGGAGATCGCCGCGATCGAGGAGGGAGCCGAGCGCGCGTGGCGCGCCGGAGTCCGCTCGGCGCGGTGGGAGTCGCTGGTGCACGGTTCCAGCACCGTCGCGATCCAGGGCGCTTTTCTCGCCGTGCTGGCCGTGGGCGGTGCGCGCGTGGCCACCGGTGCCATTCCGTTGTCCACTTTGGTCGCTTTTCTGCTGTACCTGTTCTACCTGGAGGAGCCGATCGGGCGGTTGCTGCAGGGTGGCAGCAGGCTGCAGGTCGGGCTGGCGGCGGTGCGCCGCCTGTCCGAAGTGGACATGATGCCGGTCGAAAAGGCCGCGGGTTCCGGCGGGACCGAGCCGGCCTGCGCCGGGCGGGAGGCGGCGGACCTGGTCTTCGAGGACGTCCGGTTCCGGTACCGCCCGGAGCTTCCGGAGGTGCTGAGCGGGGTGAACTTCCACGTTCCCGCCTGCGGCATGACCGCTTTCGTGGGGCCTTCCGGCGCGGGGAAGTCCACGCTGTTCGCCTTGCTCGAACGGTTCCACGAGCCGTCCTCCGGCCGCATCCGGCTGGACGGCCGGGACCTCGCGGACTGGCAGCTGCCCAGCCTGCGCGCGGCGATCGGATACGTCGAGCAGGACGCGCCCCTGCTGTCCGGGACGTTGCGCGACAACCTCGTCTACGGACGGCCCGAGGCCACCGAGGAGGAGATCCGCGACGCGGTGGCGCGGACCCGGCTGGACGCGCTCGTCGACCGCCTGCCGGATGGCCTGGACACCGCGGTCGGGCACCGCGGCGGCCTCCTCTCGGGTGGTGAACGGCAGCGGGTCGCGCTGGCTCGTGCCCTGATCCGCCGTCCTCGCCTCCTGCTGCTCGACGAGATCACCTCGCAGCTGGACGCGGTGAACGAGCTGGCCATCCGGGACGTGGTGGCCACCGTGGCGAAGACCACGACCGTGCTCGTGGTGGCGCACCGGCTCTCGACGGTCACCCAGGCGGACCGGATCGTGGTCCTGGACCACGGGATGGTCCGGGCGGTCGGCACGCACGACGAACTCGCCGTGACCGATCCGGTGTACGCCGGGTTCGCCGCCACCCAACTGCTCAGCGGAAGCGGCGCTCCTGGTGGGGGATGACGCCCCTTGGGCCGCCGGCCATCGCGCCTCCGGGTTTCGGGAATGCTTCGACAGAAACTGGCACTCGCGGTCAACATCAACGACCAGGCGGGGCCGCTGCCAAGCGGCCGAAAAGGTCTTGTTCGACTTCACTCGACACTATCCGACGCGACCGGTTGCGGGTTCTTGACCAGCAGGTCAGAGGCCAGATACAAGAGTGGGCCGGGCGGGGCTCGAACCCGCAGCCAAGGGATTATGAGTTTGCATTTAAACAATTCCACACGGTGTCGGAAAATTTCGCCTAGTGCCCATTTATATGTTTCACCTGCGTCAATAGTTCAGCGCCAGTGTCCGCCCGTGACGGCATCCTGGGCTCGATCGTCGGCGCCGCGTTCCTGGACGACCTGCGCAACGGCCTGCGCTTCGTGCCGTGGATCATCGTGCTTACCGCACTGATCTTCGTGCTCTTCGCCCCCGACCGCGACAACCGCGGGGACCAGCGCGAAGCCTTCTCGCTGCGGGAAGTGCTGGCCACCTTCCGGATCCCGAAAGACCGGGACTACCTGCTCGCACTGTTCGGGCGGCTGGTGCTGCTGCTCGCCTTCTACTGCGTGATCCTCTACCAACTGTACGTGCTGCAGGACTACGTCGGCCTGGATTCCGGTGCCGTCGCCGCGACGATCGGCCTGTCCGGGGTCGTCATGGCCGTGGCCAGCGGCCTCGGCACGCTCGTTTCGGGCCCGCTTTCGGACAAGATCGGCCGGCGCAAGCCGCTGGTCACGCTCGCCTCCTGGGTGATCGCCGCCGCGTTCCTGCCGCTGATCCTGGCGCCGTCGCGCACGACCTTCCTGCTGTTCATCAGCATCGCCGGCGTCGCCTACGGCTTCTACATCGCCGTCGACCAGGCCCTGATGAGCGACGTCCTGCCCGACCAGGCCAGCCATGGCAAGGACATGGGCATCCTCAACGTCGCCAACACGGCCCCGTCGCTGATCGCCCCCGGCATCGCGAGCCTCGCGCTGGGAGCGGGCCTCGGCTACCGGGGCCCGTTCATCATCGCCGCTGCCCTGGCCGTCGTGTCCGGATTCCTCATCAACGCCATCCGCCGCGCCCGCTGACGACCCAGTCCACTGAGCAGGTCACTCGATCAAGTCCCGGTCAACGGGACGCGAGCGGATCAGCTGAGCGGGCGACGCGGTAGGTATTGACGATGCGTATCGGTTTATCCACGCCGGTGGTCGTCCAGGTACCTCGCGCGCACTCGGCTTGGGAACACACCGCCACCATCGAGGACCTGGCCGAGATCGCCCAGACAGCCGACGAACTCGGCTTCGATCATCTGACCTGCTCGGAGCACGTCGCGGTGCCTGCCGAAGCGGCGGCCGCGCGCGGCGCCGTGTACTGGGATCCGCTGGCCACGCTCGGCTACCTCGCCGCGTGCACCCGCCGGATCCGGCTCGCCACCGCGGTCGTGGTCCTCGGTTACCACCATCCGCTCGAGCTGGCGAAGCGGTACGGCACACTCGACCGGGTCAGCGGGGGCCGCCTGGTGCTGGGCGTCGGGGTCGGCTCGCTGGCCGAGGAGTTCGCACTGCTCGACGCGGCTTGGGAGGACCGGGGCGCCCGAGCAGACGATGCCTTGCGGGCGTTGCGATCGGCGCTGTCGCAATCCGAGCCCGCGTATACCGGCACCCATTACACGTTCGGTGGCATGGTCGTGGAACCGCACGCGGTCCAGGAAAGGGTGCCGCTCTGGGTTGGCGGCCGGACCGCGCGCTCGTTGCGCCGCGCGCTCAGGCTCGCCGATGGCTGGATCCCCTTCGGACTGCCGCCGTCCGAGATCGCTCACCTGCTGTCCGAAATGGACCCGCCGGAGGGTTTCGAGGTCGTGCTGTCCGCGGGCGAACCGCTCAACCCGACAGGTGACGTGGCAGGCACCACCGAGCGGTTGCGGGAGCTGGCCACCGCGGGCGCGACCGTGGCGAAGGTCGCCATCAGCGCCGAGTCCTGTGCCCACTACTGCGATCAGTTGACCACCCTGCGCAAGCTCGCCGACGAGGTCGGGTGGGAGGAAGGACGATGAGCATGACCGACGACGTGGCGGATTTGGCGCGGCGGTTGCGACGTCTGGAAGACGAGGTCGAGATCGCCCGGCTGATCGCGTCGTACGGCCCCCTGGTCGATGCGGGCCACGCCGACTCGGCAGCTGCGTTGTGGGCCGAAGACGGCGAGTACGACGTGGAGGGCTGGCACATGCGGTCCAGGAACGACGTCCGGGCGATGGTCGGCTCCGACTACCACCAGAGCCTGATCAAGGGCGGCTGCTGCCATTTCCTGGGACCGGCGCACGTGACCGTCGAGGACGACGAGGCGATCGCCGTCTGCGACTCCATGCTCATCCGGCATCACGACGACGGCTTCCGCATCTTCCGGGCGGGAGGCAGCCTCTTCCGGCTCCGGCGCCTGCCGGAAGGCTGGCGCATCGTGCACCGCACGGCCCGCCTGCTGGACGGCGGCGCGGAGGCACGCGCTCTGCTCGGCGCCGGTGTGCTGGGGCGGCCGGCATGAGCGGCGCGCTCGACGGCCGGGTGGCGCTGGTGACCGGTGGTGGCGCCGGAATCGGCGAAGGCATCGTGCGCCGATTCGCCGAAGAAGGCGCCCGGATCGCCGTCGCCGACCGGGGGTCCGGCGTGGCGATCGCCGCGTCCACGGGCGGCGTCCACGTGCCCACCGA
The DNA here is from genome assembly GCF_009429145.1 of Amycolatopsis sp. YIM 10. Classification (GTDB taxonomy): domain Bacteria; phylum Actinomycetota; class Actinomycetes; order Mycobacteriales; family Pseudonocardiaceae; genus Amycolatopsis. Next base: position 7,724,790 of record NZ_CP045480.1, read on the forward strand.
CGTGGCCGAGCGCGATCAAGTCGAGGCCGCTGTCGAGACGACGGTGAAGGCGTACGGCCGCATCGACATCCTCGTCAACAACGCGTGGAGCGGCGGCTCGGTCGGCCGGGTCGAGAACAAGACCACTCAGCAGCTCGAACACGGGTTCGCGCTCGGCTATCTCGGCCCGTTCTGGGCGATGCGCACCGCTTTCCCGCACATGCGGGCCAACGGGTGGGGGCGCGTGATCAACATGTGCAGCCTCAACGGCGTCAACGCCCATATCGGGACACTCGAATACAACACCGCCAAGGAGGCGTTGCGCACCCTCACGCGCACCGCGGCGCGCGAATGGGCACCGACCGGGATCACGGTCAACGCGGTCTGCCCGGCCGCCAAGACCCCGGCCTTCGAGCGCGCGATCCAGGGCAATCCCGAGATCGAAGCGCTCGCCGACTCCGCCAATCCCATGGGCAGGTTGGGTGACTCCTACGCGGATATCGCTCCGGTCGCGGTCTTCCTGGCAAGCGAGGCGTGCCGGTACCTGACCGGCAACACGCTGTTCGTCGACGGCGGGGCGCACATCAACGGAGTGGTCTGGGCACCGGACCTGGACGCGGCGGAACGGTCGTGAACCGCGTGCGGACCATCACCAGTCCTGCCACGGGATGATGGTCCGCAACGGACCCGACAGCAGCAGTTCCTCGGCCGCGCCGGATGCGCCCTCTTCCGCCCATTTTGCCTCCAGGCCACGGATTTCGGGTTCGATGCGCACCGGATCCTCGTCGAGAAACAGCAACCGGAGCCGAAGTGATCCCGGCGAGAGATCCGGGCCGCCGTCATGGGGAGAAACGGGGTGGCGCTGGGCGCGCTGGAACGAAAAGGTCCAGCCACCGGCGACGCCGGGAAGCGCGAGCAGGCCCGGCATGCCGACCGTGTCGTGCCAGCGGAAAGCCTGCTCGGCCTCGATGCCGTGCGGATCCGGCACGCGGGTGAGCGTCAGCCGGATACCGCGATTCGGCCGGAACGGCAAGGCTTCGGCCGACACGAGCACCCGTGGCGCAGCATATCCTTTGACCGGCTCGAAGAAGCCGAGGAATGGACGCTCCACATAGGAAAGTTCCGGCCGCCGGCCCCACTGGAACGACTGCTCGCCGAGGTCCGTCCACTCGGCGACGCTCTGCTCGGCGGGCGCACGGAACCAGTACATCGCGATGTAGTCCAAAGCGTCGTACTCGGTGGCCGGCGCCGTCGTGAGTTCCGCGCAGTCCGGTGTGCTGGCCCAGCGGTCACCCCAGATCACGCCTGGCAGCAACAGGTTCTCAGGCCGGTGGTCCAGCTGATGCCACTCGTTGTAGTCCCGGTGGCGCGCGGGATCGGTGAGCCGGACGAACGAGAAGAAGGCCAGCGGTGAGAACATGACTTGCCTTTCGCCAGAAGCGGCCGGGACGCCGGGGCACCTGCCACAGCGGAGCCTGACGCTAAGGGGCCTGATCCGTGCACCACAGCGGCCGTCCCGGTGAACAGGACACAGCCGCCACCGTGCCGACGTCGGTGCACGCGCCGGCCGATCGCACTGTCCGAACCGGACGGGGACGGGGCGTCACCGCCCGGCCCGGAGATCCGGCTGACTCCAGAATGCCCGCATACCCGTGATCCGGCCATCCTCGTCGAAGGTCATGATGTCGATCGGGTCGATCTCGGTGGCTCCGTCCGCCAGTTCCATCCGAGCGCGGAAGTGGAACGCCGCACTCGAACCGGCGACCCTGAGGGTGATCAGCTCGGTCTTCCGCCGCGCGTTTTCGATCGCGGAGTAGAACCGCACGATCGCCTCGCGACCACGGTGCGACTCGGTACCCACCGGGTCCTCGACGGTCGCGTCCTCGGTGTAGCAGGACGCGATCTCGGCAGCTGTACCGCTTTCCACCGCGCTCAGGTATTGCCTGACGCGGTCGGCGATCACTTCAGGAGTGGGCATTCGCCGAAGCTAGGACCGGCCGGCCCCGGCGAGCACCCGCCGTCCCGGTGACCGGGACTTCGCCCGCTTCTCATCCACGCCACCCGCTGCTAGCGTGTAACTAGAATTGATTTCAGTCTCGCCGGGAGGTGTAGGCATGACCTCAACGTTGAGCGCGAATGCCGGGTACGCCGTCGAGCACCAGGGACTGCCGCCGTCGATGGTCGAGCGGATGACGCTGATCCTGGACCTGTTCGAGCGGCCGCAGACCCGCCTGACCCTGGAGGAGGTGGCCAGGCGAACGCGGCTCCCCCGCTCCACCGCTCACCGGATCCTCGAGCAGCTGGCACGTGTGCGCTGGCTGAACCACACCACCGTCGGCTACCGGCTCGGCGAGCGCTCACTCGGGCTCGGCGGACGGGAGATCGGCCACAGCGCCCTGCGCGCCGCTGCCGCCCCCAAGCTCCACGAGCTTGCCGTCCGCACCGAACTGGTGGTCCACCTCGCTGTGCTCGACGGTACCGAGGTGTACTACCTGGACAAGATCGGCGGGAGATCGGCGGTCGACGTGCCATCGCGCGTCGGTGCCCGTGCACCTGCCCACTGCACGGCACTGGGCAAGGCGATGCTCGCCTGGCTCACGCCCGAACTGGTCGACGCCGAATACCGCGATGGGGTCGGCCGGCGCACCCCGCACAGCATCGGCGAACTGGGCACCCTCCATCGTGACCTCTGCCGGGTCCGCGACCGCAACGGCGTGGCGTTCGAGCGGGGCGAATGCTTTCCCTCCATCGCGTGCGTGGGCGTGGCGCTGCCCGGCCCGGAGGATCCGGTCGGCGCGATATCCCTGGTCGGCGACCTCGACCGGCCTCTTGATGCCCTGGTGCCGCTACTGATCCGGGCGGCGCGGGCCATTTCGGATGAACTGTTCCATCCCGGTGTCCGGGACCGCAGTGGGGCACGGGCGGCCCTCGCGTCCTACGGTCCCTCCGATCACTGAGGGCGACTGGAGGCTGGCGCGCATGACCCAACCCACCTACGAGAGCACGCTGCGAGAGCTGCGCACCGATGAAGGCGCACTGCGTTACCACGAAGCCGGTGACGGCCCGCCGCTGCTCCTGCTCCACGGCTCCGGGCCCGGGGTGACCGGCTGGCGCAACTACCGGGGCAATCTCGCCGTGTTCGCCGAGCACTTCCGCTGCCTCATTCTGGAGTTCCCGGGTTTCGGGGTCAGCGACCCGGTCGACGAGCACCCGATGGTGGCCGCGCCCCAGGCCGTGCTGCGGTTCCTCGACCACCTGGGGCTCGGGCACGTGGACGTCATCGGGAACTCGATGGGCGGGATCGTCGCGGCGAACCTCGCGATCGGGCGGCCGGATCTCTTCCGCCGCCTCGTCACCATCGGCGGGGTCGGGCCGAACATCTTCAGCCCCTCCCCCGGCGAAGGCATCAGGCTGCTGATGGACTTCACCGAGAACCCGACGAGGGAAGCACTGGTCCGGTGGATGCACTCGATGGTGTACGACCCCGCGGTGGTCACCGACGAGATGATCGAGGAACGCTGGACCCACGCCACCGAGCCGAAAACGCTCGAATCCGCGCGCCGGATGTACGGGCGGGAGGCGATGGCCGCGAACCGCGCCGCCGCGGCGAACTCGGACCGGCCGCCGTACTGGGCCCTGCTGCACAAGATCAGTGCTCGCACGCTCATCACCTGGGGCCGTGACGACCGGGTGAGCCCGGTGGACATGGCGTTGCTGCCGATGCGCACGATCCCCGGCGCCGAACTGCACGTGTTCCCCGACTGCGGGCACTGGGTGATGATCGAGCAGAAGAACGCGTGGGAAAGCACCGTGCTCGCCTTCCTCACCCGTGACGACGCCCTCGCCGGATGAACGTCGCACCATGGCCCCGCAGGCTTTACCCTGGAGATCACGATTCAGGTGCGGGCAGAGACAGGGGGACCAGTGGCGAGAATCGCCGAAGCGAGGCCTCCCGCGGAACCTGCGTCGAAAGGGCAGGCCGCGCGGCGCGAGCGCATCCTGGAGTCGGCGGCCGAACTCGGTGCCCGCTCGGGGTTCGACCGGATGCAGATGCACGACGTCGCCAAGGACGCCGGTGTCGCGATCGCCACGCTCTACCGCTACTTCCCGTCCAAGACACACCTGTTCGCCAGGGTCTACGAAACCCAGGTCCGCCGCTTCGTCCGCGACGAATGGCGACGTGACGAAACGGATCCCGTCCGGGCCGTGGGTGAAAGCCTGGTGGCACTGAACCGCAAGTTACTGCGACGGCCACTGCTGTGCGCGGCGATGGTGCAGGCCGCGACCACGACGTACACGGCCGCCCAGACAGAAGCAACCGAAACGGCCAACCTGGCGGACTCCGTCCTCGTCCGTGAGATCCTGCACGCCGCGGGTGACGCCCGTGCGGACAGCGAGGCCGCCGCTGCCGTCCGGCTCCTCGTCTACAGCTGGTGGGGTGTTCTCGTGTCGGCCCTGAGCCACAAGATGTCCGAGGAGCAGGCGGAGGCCGAAGTGCGGCTAGCCGCCCGGCTGCTCCTCGCGCCGTCCTCGCGGTAGACACCGTCGCGTGGCAGGTCCCGGTCAGCGGGATCGCCGATCGTCACCGCCAACCGCTTCGACCTACTGTCCGTGGAGGCTCCCGGTCGCGGGCCTTTCCCTTACAGCAGTTCGGAGGTGCCTGGATGGCGCATGACGTTGTGCACCGAGTGGAGGAGGTCGCCGCGCGGCTGGCGGCGACCGCGGAGGAGACGGAGCGCCAGGGCAAGCTCGCCGACGAAAGCGTGAAGCTCCTCCGCGAAGCAGGAGTCATGCGCCTGCTGCAGCCGACCGATTTCGGGGGTTACGCGGCGCACCCCCGGGACTTCGCCGAGGCCGTCATGGCGGTGTCGAAGGTGTGTGGCTCTGCCGGGTGGGTGTGCGGTGTGGGCGGCGTGCACCCGTGGGAAATGGCTCTGATGGACCGCAGGCTGCAGAACGAGGTGTGGGGCGCCAACCCGGACACCTGGATCGCCTCGCCGTACGCGCCGCAGGGGATCGCCACGCCGACGGACGGCGGTTACATCCTCAACGGCCGGTGGAACTTTTCCTCGGGCACGGACCACTGCGACTGGATCTTCCTCGGCGCGCGCGTCGAGAACGCCGATCCTGCCAAGGGTTTGCACGTCGTGCTCCCCCGCTCCGACTACACCATCGTCGACGATTCGTGGGACGTCATCGGGCTGTGCGGCACGGGCAGCAAAGACATCATCGTCGACGGAGCCTTCGTCCCGGCGTACCGCACGATCGACTCGGAGGAGGTCGCGGCCGGGGAGGTCGCCGCGGAGCGCGCGGGGCGCACCAACACCGTCTACAAGCTACCGTTCTGGACGATGTTCCCGCTCGGGATCACCTCGGCCGTCATCGGCATCGCCGAAGGAGCGCTCGCAGCCCACCTCGACTATCAGCGCGAGCGCGTGACCGCGATGGGCACGAAGATCAAGGATGACCCGTATGTGCTCTACGCGATCTCCGAAGCGGCCACCGAGATCGCCGCGTCCCGCACCCAGTTGCTCGACAGCATCAGCCGGCTCTACGACCTCGCCGACACCGGCCAGGAGATCACCTTCGAGGACCGCTCGGTGGCGCGGCGTAACCAGACCCGGTGCGCCTGGCGCGCGGTGGCCGCGGTCGACGAGATCTTCGGACGCTCCGGCGGAAACGCGGTGCGACGGCAGAACGTCCTGCAGCGATTCTGGCGCGATGCCCACGTCGGCCTGCAGCACGCCATCCACACGCCCGGCCCGATCTACCACTCCTCCGCGCTGACCTCGATGGGCGTCGAACTGCCCGACGGGCCGCTGCGCGCACTCATCTGAAGCCACGGAAAGGAAGCGCATGACCGACATCAGCTCGCTGGGCTACGTGCGAATTCGCGCGACGGACATGGATGCCTGGCGCAAGTTCGCCTTCGACACGATCGGCTTTGCCGAGGGCAGCGGCCCCGAGCAGGACGCGCTGTACCTGCGGATGGATGAGCGCCCGGGACGCATCGTGGTGCTGTCCGGCGACGAGGACCGCGTCGACGGCATCGGCTGGGAAGTACGCGATCACCTTGCCCTGACCCGGGTTCAGGCAGCGGTCGAAGGCGCCGGCATCGGCACCAAGCCCTTGACGCTGGAGGAGGCCGAAGCCAGGCGGATCGAAGCCGGGATCGCGTTCGAAGCACCCGGCCGCACCCCGGTGGAAGTCTTCTACGGCCCGGCGCTCGACCACAGTCCGATCGCGACCCCGTATGGAAACCGTTTCGTGACGGGCAAACTGGGTGTGGGGCACGTGGTGGTGCCGGTGAGTGATCTGGACGGCGCGTACCGGTTCTACGCGGACACCCTCGATTTCCTGCCTCGCGGCGCCTTCCGGCTGCCGACCCCACCGGAGGCGGGCCCGGTCCGGCTGCGGTTCATGGGCGTGAACGCCCGGCACCACAGCCTCGCGATCATGCCGTCCGCCGATCTCAAGGCCCCGGCGCTCGTGCACATCATGGTCGAATGCGAAACCCTCGACGAGGTCGGTCGGGCGCTCGACCGCGTCACCAGCGCGGGCTACCACCTGTCCTCGACGCTGGGCAGGCACACCAACGACAAAATGGTGTCGTTCTACGTGCGAACTCCGGGCGGCTGGGACCTGGAGATCGGGTGCGAGGGCATGCTCGTGGACGAGACCTCGTACACGGCCGAGGAAATCACCGCCGACAGCTACTGGGGTCATCAGTGGGACTTCAGCTGAACTGAGGTAGGCGAACCCCTCGGCCGGCACGGCCAGGGGTTCGTTCACGTCGCCGGCACGGATCAACGCAGCCTGAAATGCTCCTCGATCGGCGCCCGCAGTTTGGTCCAGGAATCGACCATCCGCCACGGGGAAGGCAGAATCACCCGGCCCGCCTGGTTTCGATAGTAGGTGTGTGCGGCCGGCGAATTGCACCAGATGGTGTTCGCCATCGTTTCCTCGACGTCCGCGTTGTACGTCGCGTGTGCCTGCTCGGTCACCTCGATGCTCGACCTGCCTCGCTCGACCACCAGTTGCAGGCACTCCATGATGTAGTGCACGACGCCCTCGACCATGAAGTTGTGCCCGCCACCATGGCCCGCGCTGGAGTTGGGTCCGGACGTGACGAACAGGTTGGGAAAACCTGGCACGGTACCGCCCAAATAGGACGATGGGTTGTCGCCCCGCTGCCACCGGTCCGCGAGCCGAACCCCGGTGCGGCCGCGTATGTCCACACCGGACAGGAAGTCCAGCTTGAAGCCGGTCGCCCAGACGATGACATCCAGCTCGACCAGTTCACCATCCGCGGTGACGATCCCCTCCTGGACGATCCGATCGATCCGCGAGGTCACGACGTGCGCGTTGGGCCGCCTCAGTGCCTCGTAGTACCCGCCCGGGTCCTTGATGATCCGCTTCCCCATCGGCGGGAAGTCCGGCGTCATGGCGGCGGCGAGTCCGGGGTCGTCGCCGAACATCTTTTCGATGTATCCCAGGCACAGCCGTCGAACGCGATCGTTCCCCGGTGAGATGGAGAGGTCGTGCTCACGCATCCAGTCCGGGTCGGCGGTGATGTTGGGGTACAGGTTGTCCGACATGTACCAGTAGACCTTGAGGCGGCACCATTGGTGGTAGAAGGGAATGTGCCGCAGCGCCCAGCGTTCGGCTTCCGGGACTTCGCCCTCACCGGAGTACTTCGGTACCACCCAGTGCGGTTGCCGCTGGAACAGTTCGAGCTTGCCCACCTGGCCGACGATGGACGGCACGATCTGGATCGCGGTGGCCCCGGCCCCGATCATCGCTACCCGTTTGCCGGAAAGGTCGACCTCGGGATCCCATTCGGCGGAGTGGAACTGGCGGCCCCGGAACGTCTCGCGTCCGGCTATGTCCGGAATAGACGGACGATTCAGGAAGCCCGCCGCCGTGATGACTGCCGCGGCGCTGGTGGTCGTTTCGCGGCCGTCCGGTCCTCGTAGGGTGATGTTCCAGCGGCGGGCCTCGTCGTCCCAGGTAAGGGCGGTGACTTCGGTGTCGAACTCGATGTGCTCGCGCACCTCGTACTTGTCCACCACCCGTTGCAGGTAGTCCTGGTACTGGCCACCGGCCGGGTAGTAGTGCGTCCATTCCGGATCCAGTTCGTAGGAGAACGAGTAGTAGAGGCTCGGCGTGTCCACGGCGACGCCGGGATAGGTGTTGATCCGCCAAGTACCGCCGATGTCATCGGCCTGCTCGAAGATCCGGTACCGGAACCCGCGGGCGGCCGCCGCGATACCGGCCGCGATGCCCGCCATTCCGGCTCCGAGGATCGCGATGTCCATCGATTCGGGTGGCCGCCGGGTGGTCGGCAGCACCGGCTGCGCGGGCTGGAACCCGGCCTGCTCCAGCAACAGCGGCACGAACTCGTCGGCGACCGGCTGACCGACCGCGAGTTCGGCCATGCGCTGGAAGAGCGCGAACTCGGGCACCGCGATGGCCGGCTCCCCGGCGCCCGCGGTCAGTACCGAGAACAGGTGCTCCCGCATCGCGGTCGCCTGGCCCTCGGGCATCACGGTGGCCGGCATCAGCCGGCGGCTCGGGTCCGGCTGCTGCACCGTGCCGGAGCCGTATTTCTTCAGCAAGGTCGTGTCGCCGGTGAGTTGCACCAAGCAGTTCAGCAACAGCGCGTCGTCCGCGGCCGACAGGGCCGAACGCAGCGTGGCGGTCATCGAGATCTCCTTCGCGGTGTCCGGCACACCGACGGTAAACACGCACGCGGGCACCGCGGTGCTCATCGTCCTGCTCACCGGGATCGCCCGAGCCGAAGTGCTCCACCGCTTGTTACAAACCCTGTGCGGCTGACAGCCAGGTCGGTAACAGGAGGAAAAATGGTGGATCGCGTTGTCTACGCGCGCAGTGTGCACGACGAGGCCGAAATCAACGCGGTGCTGGAGGTGCTGCGCGGCGGCGGGCTCGCGTTGAAGATCGGCAAGAACGTCTCGGAGATGGAGCGCAAGGTCGCCGAGCTGTACGGCAAGCGGCTCGGGTTGATGTGCAACTCCGGCTCGTCGGCGATCTACCTCGCGGTCGAGTTGCTCGACCTGCCCCGGGGTTCGGAGGTCATCACGTCGCCGCTGACGTTCTCCACCGACGTCTCGCCGATCGTCCGGGCCGGTCTGGTTCCGGTGTTCGTCGACGTCGAGCCGGACACCTACAACGTCGACGTCGGCAAGATCGAAGAAATGATCACCGACAAGACCGGGGCGCTGCTCATCCCGAACCTCGCGGGCAACGCCCCGGACTGGGACGCCATCCGCGAGATAGCGGACCGCCACGACCTGAAGGTGATCGAGGACTCCTGCGACGCGATCGGCACCACCCTCCGCGGCACACCGACCGGCCTGCGCAGCGACATCACGGTCACCAGCTTCGCCATGGCCCACATCATCACCTGCGCCGGCAACGGCGGCATGGTCACCCTCAACGACGAGCACCTGCGCGACAAGGGATTGATGCTGCGCCGCTGGGGCCGCCGCTCGGAGCCCCACATGTTCGGCTCGGCGGGTACCGGCCGCGTGTTCCGCGAAGACCTCGATGGCGTGCCCTACGACAACGACTTCATCTTCGACGTCCTGCCATGGAACTTCGAGCCGTCGGAACTCGGCGCGGCGTTCGGGCTGCAGCAGCTGAAGAAGCTGGACCGCAACTTCACCCGCCGGGCGGAGATCTTCAACGCCTACAACACCGCGTTCGGCAGTTACCCGACGCTGTTCTCCCTCCCCCGCCAGCTGGAAGACTTCCACACCGCGTGGCTCTGCTACCCGGTGCTGGTCAAGGCGGACGCCGGGTTCAACCGCAGCGATCTGCAGGAATCCCTCGAAGGCGCCGGAATCGACACCCGCACGGTCTGGAGCGGCAACGTCACCCGCCACCCGATGATGCGGAACGTGGAGTTCCGGCAGCCGGCCGGCGGCCTCCCGGTCGCCGACGAGGTCTTCGAACGCGGCATGTCGCTGGGCATGAGCCACGGCACCACCGACGAGGAACTGGAACACGTGGTCTCGGCCATCCACGCGTTCGCGTCCAAGTTCGCCCCGGCGGCCGTTCGATGAGCACGGCCTGGGATGAGAACTACGACGTGGTGGTGGTCGGGTCCGGTGGCGGCGGGCTGACCGCCGCCTACACCGCGGGAAGCGCCGGCCTGCGCACCCTCGTGCTGGAGAAGTCCGAGTACTTCGGCGGGATGACGAGCTATTCGGGCTCCTGCTTGTGGCTGCCAGGCAATCCGGTGACCGCGCGCACAACCGTCGGGGACTCCGCCGCGGGCGCGCTCGAGTACGTGCGAGCGGTCGTGGGCACCAGCGCGCCGGAAGAAATGCAGCGCGCCTACGTGAACAACAGCGCCGCGCTCGTCGAGTTCCTGCTGCGGAATCCTGTCCTTCGCTTCTACCACGGACCTTTTCCGGACTACTACGACGCTCCGGGACGGGTCACCGGCGGACGAGGCATCTTTCCCGAGCCGCTCGCCGGGGCCGATCTCGGAGACCTCCTCGACCGCCTGCAGCCGGCACTCGCCGCGCATCGCTTCGGCCGGAAGGTCGACCGGACCAAACTCCAGGGCGGCCGAGCGCTCATCGGCAGGCTACTGCTCGCGGTCACCGGCCTCGACACGGTCAGCTTGTCCGCGGAGACCCCGTTCACCAGCCTCGTCGTCGAGGACGGCCGGGTCACCGGCGTGGTGGCACAGCGGGACGGCGAACCGGCCCGCATCCGGGCGGAGCGAGGAGTGCTGCTGGCCGCGGGCGGGTTCGAGGCCAACACCGAACTGCGCCAGAAGTGGCAGGGCCGCGACGCCCAGTGGACCAACGCGCCCGCCACGCACACCGGTGACGCGATTCTCGCCGGGCAGGGGGCCGGAGCGGCGCTGGCGAACATGGAGAACGCGTGGTGGACGCCGAACCTCGCCTACCCGGGTGGCACGTCAGCCTTCGTCGTGGGCTTCGGGGGCGGCCTCTTCGTGAACGGCACCGGGCGCCGGTTCGCCAACGAGTCGTTGCCCTACACGCAGATGGGCCAGGCGATCCTCGACGTGGAGGCGTCCGGGCAGCCCGCGTTGCCGGTGTACTGGATCTTCGACGACCGGTTCGAGGGACCGCCGTGCCTCAACGAACTCGAACCCGACCGCGACGAGTTCCGGGCGGCCGGCCTGTGGCACACCGCGGACACAATCGACGAGCTGGCAGGACAGCTGGGGCTGCCGCGTTCCGAGCTGACCGCGACGGTCACACGGTTCAATTCCTTCGCCGCCACGGGCGTGGATGAGGACTTCCACCGCGGCGAGGACGAGTTCGACCGCTTCTTCGGCCAAGGCGACGGCCCCAACCCCTGCCTGATCCCGGTCGACCGCGGCCCCTTCCACGCCGTGCAACTGGGCCTGGGCGACCTGGGTACCAAAGGCGGCCTGGTCACCGACCCGCACGGCCGCGTGCTGACCGAGGCCGGGGACGCGATCGCCGGGCTCTACGCCACCGGGAACACCACCGCGTCCGCGACCGGGAACGTCTACCCCGGGCCGGGCGCGCCGATCGGGACGTCGATGGTGTTCGGCTTCCTGGCGGCCCGTCATCTGGCTGAGCAAGGCACAGCTCATCGCGCTTGAGCAACGAGGCTCGGCCACGGGGCCAAGGCACTGGTCAGGGGTGGCCAGACCGCTCCTGACAACGGCCGAAGACCATGCGCTGCCAACGCGCGGCGTGCAAGTGCTGGCGGTCCCGGCTCACCGTCTGCGTACAGCTCTGTGGCCGGCGCGTTCGAAAACAGCAGCGATGGCATGCTCCGGTCCGCCCACCGCTCAGCTTCTCCGTGACCGCGGAGAGCCGGCAGATTTAGCCGTCATGGCACTGCGGCCAGCTCCTCCGCGGTGAGGCGCCAGGAAGCAGCAGCGGCGTTCGCCCGCACCTGCTCGGGAGTGGTAGCGCCGGTGATGACGGATGCGACGCCATCCTGTGCGGCCAGCCACGCCACCGCCAGTTCCAGGATCGTGTGCCCTCGCTCTTGTGCGAACGCCGTCAGCGCCTCGACGCGGGCGAAGTTCTCTTCGCTGACCACTTTGTCCGCGAAGTAGGACATGGCGTCGAACCGCGAGCCGCGCGGATACTCCTGCCCCCGGCGGTACTTGCCGGTGAGCATGCCGGACGCCAGCGGGAAGTACGGGACGATGCCGACCTTGTTCGCGTGTGCCGAGGGCACCACGTCCAGCTCCACCGCCCGGGAGAGCAGGTTCCACTCGATCTGCGTGCCACAGAACCGGGTGAGCAACGCCGATTCGGCAATGCCTGCCGCGGTCTCGACCTGCGCCGCCGTCACGTTGGACGACGCGATGTGGAGGATCGTGCCCTGTTGCACCAGCTCGTCGAGCGCCTGCAGCGCCTCCTCAGCCGGCGCCTCGACGTCCGGGTAGTGCTGGTAGTACAGATCGATCCGGTCGGTGCGCAACCGCCGTAGGCTGCCTTCACAGCCTTCGATGATGCGGCGCCGCAACGCTCCGGGCGAGTATGGCTCGTCTTTGGGGCGCGGCAGGAACTTGGTGGCGAGCACGACTTCGTCCCGCCGGGCGCCGAGCGTCGCCCCGATGAACTCCTCCGACTTGCCACCGCCGTACATCTCGGCGGTGTCGAGGTGGGTGATCCCTGCTTCGAGCGCCGCGTTGATCACCGCCGCGCTCGCGTCGCGATCCAGTTTCATCCCGAAGTTGTTGCAGCCGAGGCCGATCACCGACAGCGCCGGGCCGTCACCGCCGAGCTGGCGAGTCTCCACAGTTCTCCTAACGTCACGTGATCAGGGAGTTGAACGAGTTGTGCTCGCGGCCCGGCCCGGTGAAGACGTAGTCCAGCTCGACCACCGAGCCGAACAGGCTGAGCCCGGTGGCGAACAGGTCGGTCCGGATGTGCACCTGCACGCCGTGCCTGCCGTAGGCGAAGTCGTCGATGTCCGAGAACACCGGCGAAGCGGCCATCCGTTCGTCGATCGCGTGGTCGCCTTCTTCGCCACGCGCCTTGAGGATCTGCATGCTCTGGATGCGCGCGCCGAACGCCGGGTCGGTTTTCATTTCCTCGCGCAACCGGAGCACCGCGGCCTCCAGTTCCTCGAGCTCGGTGAAGTGCAGCCCGAAGTGCAGGTAGGACTCCGGCCACCGGGTTCGCTGCTCGTGGAACGCCTGGAGCGCGGGATGCGGCTTACTGGTGTCCGCTCCGAGGCTCTCGGCGATGGCGGCTTCGAGTTCCAGCTGAGCGGGCTTGAGCGCGAAGAGGAAGATGACGTTGTCGGCGCGGTCGGGCTCGGCGCTGTCCATCGCGATGATGTACAGCGGCTCGTCCGAGAACTTGTTGGGCAGCTCCCGCACGTGCCCGCCGAGCAGCTGGAAGAACCGCGTCGCGAGGTTCCGCTCACCGGGCCTGAAGTGCACGGCCAGGTGCCCCAGGCTGGTGGCCGTCGAGGCCATCGTTGGCAACGACGCGCGCGCTGGGCCGGTCTGCGTCGACTCCATCAGCTCATCTCCTCGGTCGCCTTCCCCGCCACGATCGGGATGATTCCGCTCTCACCCCGGTCGTGGCGGGCGCGGTCTTACTCAGCGGGACTCGTCGCGCCGACGAGCGGGAAGTGGCAGGCCGCGTAGTGCTGCGGGGTCACCTCCCGGACGGCGGGTTCTTCGACGGCGCAGCGTTCCTGCGCCCGTGGGCACCGTGTGCGGAACCGGCAGCCGCTGGGCGGGTTCAGTGGCGAGGGGATGTCGCCGCTCAAGGCGGGCCCGGCGAAGCCGAGTTCGGCGCCAGCCGCCGGGACCGAGTCGAGCAGGCCGCGGGTGTACGGGTGCGCCGGCTCGCCGTAGACGGCGTCGGTGTCGCCGTACTCGCACACCTTCCCCAGGTACATCACCAGCACCTGGTCGCACACGACGCGGACGACGCCGAGGTCGTGCGCGATGAAGACCATGGTCAGCGCGTACTGCTGCCGGAGGTCCTGCAGCAGGTTCAGGATCTGGGCCTGGACCGACACGTCCAGCGACGAGACCGGTTCGTCGCAGACGAGCAGCTTCGGCCGCACGGCAAGGGCGCGGGCGATCGCCACCCGTTGCGCCTGGCCGCCCGAGAGCGCGCCCGGAAGCATCGAACCGAATCGCTCGATGGGCAGGCCGACCTGTGCGAGGACTTCTTCGGCCACGCAGGACCGCTCGGCCTTCGGCACGTCGGCGATCGCGAGCCCTTCCACCACGATCTCGGCGACCTTGCGCCGGGGGTTCAGCGACGCGACGGGGTCTTGGAAGATCATCTGGATGCTTCGCCGCAGTTCCCTCAGCCGCCGCGGGCTTGCCGATTCGAGCGCTTCTCCGGCGAAGGACACCGAGCCGCTGCGGGACGGGCTCAAGCCGAGCAGGGCCCGGCCGGTGGTCGACTTCCCGCAGCCGGACTCGCCCACGATCCCCAGCGTCTGCCCGCCGGACACGTCGAAGCTGACGCCGGCGACTGCCCGCAGCGTCCCGCCCTGCGTCGCGAATTCGACGACCAGGTCGGTCACCGTCAGCAGCGAATCCTCCGCCCGGTGCGCAGTGTCCGCGCTAGTCATGGACGAGTCCGGCGTCGACCGGGTGCCGGCACGTGCTCACGTGATCGTCCCCGGCGCGCGCGGGCGGCGGCGCCTCAGTGCGGCAGCCGGCGTCCGCGAACCCGCAGCGCGGCGCGAACCGGCACCCGGGCGGCGGCGCCACCGGGTCCGGCAGTGACCCGTCGATGATCCGCAATCTCGCGTGCCGTTCGGTCTCCAGCGACGGAGTCGCCGCCAGGAGCGCCTCCGTGTAGCGGTGCCGGGGTGAGCCGAACACCGCCTTGGTGCTGCCCACCTCCGCCAGCCGCCCGGCGTACAGGACCGCGACGCGGTCCGTGCGGCCGGCGACGACGGCGAGGTCGTGGCTGATCAGCATCATGGCCATGGTCCGTTCCTGCTGGATGCGCCGGATCAGGTCGAGGATCTGCCGCTGGATCGTCACGTCCAGCGCGGTGGTCGGCTCGTCGGCGATCAGCAGCCGCGGTTCGCAGGCCAGCGCGATGGCGATCATGACGCGCTGGCGCATCCCGCCGGACAGCTCGTGCGGGTAGTTCCGCAGCCGCCGTTCCGGATCCGAAACCCCCACCTCCCGCAGCAGGCCGAGTGCCCGCTCCCGGGCCTCCGCGGCGGAGACGCCCAGGTGCCGCCGCATCGATTCGGTGAGCTGACGCTCGATCCGGACGACCGGGTTCAGCGCGCGGCCGGGATCCTGGAACACCATCGCGATCTGCTTGCCGAGCACGTCGAGCCGTTCCCGTTTGCTCAGCGAGAGCAGGTCCCGGCCGGCGAACCGGACCGACCCGCTGACCCCGGACCGGGCGGGCAGCAGCCCCAGCAACGCGCGAACCATGATCGACTTTCCCGAACCCGACTCGCCGACGACACCGAGCGCCTCACCGTGGCCGACGGACAAGCTCACGCCGTCGACCGCCCGCACCGTTCCGCGGGCCGTGCCGATATGGGCACGGAGATCCTCAATGGACAGCAACGGCTCGTTCACCGCCGCACCCACAAGTCCTGCACCAGCAGCGAGCCGAACCCGTAGAGGCGCACCCCACCGACCGTCTTGCTCGTCAGCACCACGTTGTCCAGCCGGACCGTGAAGACGACCGGGTTGAGCTGTTCGAACCGGGTTTGGACGAGGTCGTAGCCGCGTTTGCGCTCGGCGAGTTCGGTGGCGGTCCGGCCGAGGTCGAGGCCCTTGTTCACGTCGGGATCGTTGAGTCCGATCGAGTTGAACGGCGAGGAGCCGTGGAAGAACGACCACAGCGAGGTCTCCGGGTCGACGAACGTGTTGCCCGAGTACAAGGCGTCGTAGTCCTTGCTCAGCATCGTCTGGACGTTCGCCGCCGCGTCCTGGACGCGCACCTCCGCGGTGACGTTCCGGTACGAGCTGAACTGGGCCTGCATGGCTTCCACTTCGCTGGCCCGGGTGGGTTCGACCACCATGGTGAACCGCAGTGGCTTGCCCTCGGCCGCGAGTTCGTCGAAGAGCGCCTGCGCCCGCCCGGGATCGTAGGTGTGCAACTGGTGGTCGGTGTGCAGCGGTGATTGCTCGCCGAACAGGCCCTTGACCGGGATGCCGGCACCGTCGAGAGCCGCCAGGTTCAGCTGGTCCAGGTCGATCGCCTTCGACACGGCCTCCCTGGCCCTGGGGTCGGCGAAGGGGGCGCGGGCCAGGTTGAGCATCAGGATGCCGCCCCCGTTCATCTGCTGCTGCACCACCACGGCGCCGGCGCTCTTGGCCTTGGCCGCCGCCTTCGGGTTGGCGCCGAGCGCTACCTGCGCACCACCGGAGATCAGGGTGTTCAACCGCTGGTCGCCGTCGGCCACCAGTTTCACCGTGAGCGTGTCCAGATACGGCTTGGGACTGTCCCAGTACCCGGGGTTGCGTTTGAGCCTGACGGCCGAGCCGCGGTCCCAGCCGTCGAGGAGGTAGGGACCGGCGCCGACGGAAGCCTGGCCCGTCTTCAGCGCGGTCGGCGAAGCGATCCAGTTCATCGCCCCGATGATGATTCCGGACGGGTAGGAGGCGTTCGGTGAGACCAGGGTGATGCCGAGCGTCCGGTCGTCGATCACGGTCGACGACTCGATCGCGGCCGCCGTGGCGAGGTAGGCGGAACCGGTTTTCGGATCCTTGATGCGGTCCCAGTTGACCTTGACCGCGGCCGCGTCGAGCGGCGTTCCGTCACTGAACTTCAGGCCCGGCCGGAGGGTCAGCCGCCAGTTCGCGCCGCCGTCCGAGGTGGTCATCTCCCCCATCGACGGCTGGATGGCCCCGCTCACCGGATCCGCCGTCAGGAGGGTGCCGTAGAGGGCGTTGCCCAGCGCGGCGTCGAGCACGGCGAGGTTCATCATCGCCGCGGGGTCGAGCGTGCGTGGTTCCCCCACGGTCAGCAGGGTGGCGGTCCCGCCCTGGACCGGGTCGCCGGTCGCGCCGGCGGCCGAATCCCCGGACTGCGCGGTCGGGCCGCAGGCCGCGACCGCCAGCAGTGCGACGGCTCCCCAGGCCGCCGCACGGAGACGCGAGCTTCGCATCGTGCACCCACTTTCTTCCGAGGCCTCCTCGTTGAGGCCGTCCTGAGGCAGGCGGAGGCGCCGCTCAGTCGTGCAGGGTCCGGTCGAACCGGACGCGGAGGTGGTCACCGAGCTGGTTGAGGGCGAACACCGTGGCGAAGATGACGGCCGCGGGCACAAAAACCAGGTGCGGAGCCGTCGCCAGCGAGTCCTGGCCGTCGGCGATCATCCCGCCCCAGCTGGGTGTCGGTGGTGGGATACCGAGCCCGAGATAGCTCAGTGAGCCCTCGGCCACGATGAGCGCGGCGACGACGATCGGCAGATAGGTCGCCAGTGGCGCCACCACGTTGGGCAGGATCTCCCGGACCATGATGCGAGCGTTTCCGGCACCCATGTTGCGCGCCGCCAGCACGAACTCCCGCGAACTCCAAGGAAGGGTGTTCGCCCTGCCGAGGCGGGCGAACGACGGGATCACCAGCAGCGTGAGGCCGATCAGCAGCGTCGGCACGCTCGGGGTCAGCACCGTCGAGAGCACGAGCAGCAGGATCAGCGGCGGGAAGGCGAGCATCGCGTCGGACAGCACGGAGATCGCCGTGTCCACCTTGCCGCGGAGGTGACCGGTGACCAAGCCCAGCACGGTGCCGAGCGCGAAGCCGACCAGTCCGGCCACCGCGCCGACCACCAGCGAGGCGCGGGCGCCGTAGAGGGACCGCGACAGCATCGACCGGCCCAGGTTGTCCGTGCCGAGCAGCAGGTCCAGTTCGCCAAGAGCCGGCGGCAGCTTGGGCTTTCCCGCTACCACCGCTGCCGGGCTGATCGGCAGCAGATCCGCGAAGACCGCGAACGCGATGATCAGCACCAGCCAGGCCATCGAGAGGTACACCAGGATGGAATGTCGCCGCGGCGTCGCGGGGATAACCGGGTCGGCACGTGATTCCGGCTCGACGCTCATGTCCGTCTCCCCCGCACGCGCGGGTCCAGGAACCCGTATCCGATATCGACGACCGTGTTGATCCCGACGTAGGCCACGGCGAGGAAGGCGACGATGCCCTCGACCATCAGCACGTCGCGCGCCATGATCGAGGTGGTGGCGAGCTGCCCGAGACCAGGAAGCGCGAACAGCGTCTCCACGATGACGGTGCCGCCGATGAGCCGCCCCAGGTTCACGCCCACCACGGTGATCAGCGAGAAGGACGACGGCCGCAAAGCGTGGCGCAGCACGACATACCCCGTCGGCAGCCCCTTGGCGCGAGCCGCCACCACATAGTCCTCCCGCAGCGTCGAGATGAGGTCGGAGCGCAACAACCGGGTGAACGCGGCGATCTCGGTCGTCGCGATCGCCGCCGCCGGCAGCAGTGCGTGCCGCAGGTTCTCGAACGGCGACTCGCCGAAGCTCACCCAGCCGGTCACCGGCAGCAGTTCGGCTTGCAACGCCAGCAGGTAGATGAGCACCGGCGCGGCCACGAAGGTCGGTACCGAAAGCAGCACCGACGACAGGCCGTTGATCGTGCGGTCGGTCTTCGTGCCCGCGCGGAGCGAGGACAGGATCGCCAGGGGAATCGCACAGATCAGGGCGATCAGCAGCGCCAGCACGGCAAGTTCCGCGGTGACGGGCAGGCGTTCCAGGATGGCCTGCAGGACCGGCCGGCCGGTCAGCGGCGACGTGCCCAGGTCACCGGTGACCGCGTCACCGACCCAGTGCGCGTATCGAGTCCACAATGGATCGTTCAGTCCGAGACTGGCGTTGAGCGCCGCCACCGCTTCCGGGGTGGCGCTCTGGCCGAGGATGACCGTGGCGACCGTGCCGGGCACGAGACCGAACAGCGCCACGACCGAGATGGTCACGAGGAAGACCACAACAAGGGCTCGCCCGAGTTTCCTGATAACACGCAACGTCATAGATCCTCCACTTCGGCCTGAACCGCTAGATGCCGCTCAAGGCGCTCTGCGTGAGGTCATGGCTGCCCCGGTAGAACAACAAGGGGGCCTCGTCGTGCACGGCTTCGATCTCGCAGTCGAGCCAGGCCAGCACCTCGAACTGCGACCGGGCAGAACAACACCAAGGGCGGATCCAGCGGCAGAGGCGAGAAGGACTGGCACGCGAACCCCGCCGGTCCCTCCCCGCCCGGTGACAACCGTGACGCCGGTGCAGAAACGACCCAGAACGGCGCGGAACAACCCAACGTCCACAGTGGAACTCCGATCAGTCGTAGGTGATCTCGATGTGCTCGGTGACCGGAACCGCCTGGCACGCCAGGACGTAACCCTCGGCGAGGTCCTCCTTTTCCAGGACCTCGTTGCGGAGCATCTGCACCTCGCCCGAGAGCAGGCGGCAGGCGCAGGCGCTGCACGCGCCTTCCCGGCACGAGAACGGTGCGTCCATGCCCTGACCACGCAACAGGTCGAGCAGCGGCGTCTGGGCAGGCCAAGCCAGCGTGCGGCGCTCACCGTCCAATTCGACCGTGACCGTCGCCGCGGCTTCCTGGTCCACCGGATCGGTCCGCACGTCGGCGAACGGATCCGACTCCAGCGACCGGAACTTCTCCGTGACAACACGATCGCCGGGCACGCCGATTCGGCTCAGCGCGTCCGCGGCCACCTCCATGAACGGGCCCGGCCCACACAGCATCGCCAGGTCCGCGGCCCCGGAGGGGCGGCACAACCGGGCGAGGTGGTCGACCGTCGGCAAGCCCTGCACGCTCTCCAGCAGGTGCAGCACGAGGAGCCGATCCGGATGTGCCGTCGCCAGCGCGCGCAGTTCGTCGGCGAAGATGACCGACTGGTCGTCGCGGTTCGCGTAGACCAGAACCGCCGACCCGCCGGGCCTCGCCAGTCTGGCCCGCAGGATCGACATGATCGGCGTGATCCCGCTTCCGCCCGCGAACAGCAGCAACTCCCTGGCCTCGTCTCGCGGCACGAAATTGCCCGCCGGCGGCAGCACCTCGATTTCGTGCCCCGGTTCCAGTTCCTCGCAGATCCAGCTCGACGCGATCCCGTCGGCCACCCGCTTGACCGTGATGGTGAGCGGGCCGTCTTCAGGCGCGCCGGACAGCGAGTAGCACCGGGCGACCCAGCGTCCGCTCGGTGCCGGTACACGCACAGTGAGGAACTGCCCCGGCCGGTACCGGAACGCCGCGGCCGAATCAGCAGGGACGTCCAGCACCACCGAGACCGCATCGCGTGTCTCGCGGACGACACTCACGACCTTCAGCCGACGCCCGGGCGGCGTCATAGCTCGGGTACCGCCAGCACGCCCTCGCGCACCGCGTCCTCGATCGAACCCCTCAGCTGCAGGCAAGTCGGGATGACGGCGGTCGCCGGCGGGCCGCTGCTCGCGAGCCGTTCGGCGAACTCCGCACAGCCACGCGAATCGGCGTCCCACTGCACAGAGGTGTGCGCCAGGCTGTTCTTCTTCACCTGCACCGAAGTGCCACACCGGCGGCAGGACAGCGGTTGCACCAGGATCTCCTCTCCGCCGTTCAGCTCGGGCTGATCGCCATTCCGCCTTGCCGGGCGAGGTTGTCGGCGACCTCCTGCTGCCAGTACTCGACCGCGCGCTGGGTGTCGAGCTCGAACTCGAACCGGTTGGTCATCTCGGGCGTGACGTCTTCAACGTCCGCATAGAACTGTTCGTACCACCGCCGCAGCTGGTAGACCGGACCGTCCTCTTCGCACAGCAGCGGGTTGTCGATCCGCGTCTTGTTCTTCCAGATCTCCACGTCCTGCAGGAAGCCGATCTCCACGCCCTTCGCCGTCGCTTCCGCGATCTGCTGGGCCTCCTCGTCCGGCCTGCCCGGCTGCTTCTTCACGATTACCCCCCACTGCAGCACAAAGCTCGTGGGGCTGACCGGGTAGTGGCAGTTGATCAGCACGGTCTCGGATTCGATCAGCCCGTTCGATCCGGACAGCCAGTCGATCATGTAGGACGGGCCGAAGTAGGTGGCCTCGGACCGGCTGGTCCGCTCCTCTTCTCCCTCGGCCTTCGTGTAGTTCGTGCCGAGGTTGACGTCCTCACGTCCCTTGGAGGTCATGTGCTGCGTGGCGAGGTGGCCCTCGAAAACGTTCTTGAAGTACACCGGGAACGCGTAGTGCACGTAGAAGAAGTGGGCCATGTCCACGACGTTGTCGACGATCTCGCGGCAGTGCGAACCCTCGATCAGTACCGAGTTCCACGTCCAGTCCGACCACTCGTCCGAGAACGCCTCGTCGATCCGCGGGATCGTGACGTCCGGTGGCGGCGGCTTGCCCTGGGGATCGTGGTAGATGAACAGTTGCTTGCTCTGCTCCAGCACGGGCCAGGCCTTCGTCCTGGCGCGGGGTGGCACCCGGCGGGAGTAGGGAATGCTCGAGCAACGGCCCGACCCCGACCAGCGCCAGTCGTGGAACGGGCAGGCCACGTCGTCGTCCTTGATCGTGCCCTGGGTGAGGTCGCCGCCCATGTGCGGGCAGTAGCCATTGAGGACGTTCAGTTTTCCCGAACTGTCGGCGAAGACCACGAGCTTCGTGCCGAACGCGTGCACCGCGTGCGGCTTGCCGTCCCGGAAGCCGTCAGCCATGCCCAGGCAGTGCCAGCCGCGCGCGTACCGGGTGGGTGGCGCACCAGCGTCGATGACGCGGACCTCCGTTGACTCCGCAGACGTCATCATGCCTCCAGTTCAATTGTCGGATCCCGTTGTGCCCGTCTTTCCCGCATTCATCCTGAAAAGCTTCCGGGTTCCGGTAAAACCACGCTCCCGCTCACTGGGACCATGCTCGCGGGCGCGGACCCTCAGAAACGGCTTCCCTCGGGTAGCCGAGGGGCACGCCGGTTGCGCAACTGCTCGGCGCGGTCCCGCATCACGCCGAGCACGGTCGCCGGCTGGGTGACGATGTAGAACTCACCGTCGGCTGCCTGCCGCAGGATCGCCGCCGCCGCATCGTCCGCGTTGATGGCCTTGTCGCGCACCTTGAACATCGCCTCGCGCACTTGCTCAACTGCGTCGAGGTCACCGCTGTCCACGCCGCCCGCGCTGTCGAAGATCCGGGAGACGACCGCACCGGGCAGCACCGCTCCGACGTGGATGTGACGTGCGCCCGCGAGCTGGACCTCCTGGTGCAGGCATTCGCTCATGGCCAGTACGGCGTGCTTGCTCATGATGTAAGGGGCTTGCAGCGGAACCGCGGTGACCCCGCCGACCGACGAAAGATTCAGCACCCAGCCGGGTTCAGTCTGCTTCAGCATCCGCGGCAGGAAGGCGCGGATGCCGTGGAACACACCGCTGATGTTGATCGACACCAGCCGTTCCCAATTGGACACCGGGGTATCCCACAGATAGCCGAACTGCTCCACGCCCGCGTTGTTGACCAGCAGGCGCGTCGGTCCGAACTCGTCCTCGACGCGGGCAGCCAGCCGGTCGAGCGCGGTGGCGTCCCGGACGTCCACCACAGCCGGGACGGCATGCCCACCCGATCCGGAGATCTCGGCCCGTGTCCGTTCCAGCGCGTTCTCGTCGATCTCCGCGAGTACCACGGTCATCCCGAGTTCGAGAGCGGCATACCTGGCTAGGCCCGCACCAATCCCGGCGCCGGCACCAGTGACAACCGCGACGCCTCCCTGAAAGACCTGAGCCGGGCCGCTCACCGGCTGGCCGGGAGGGCGGCAGCTCGCCCGGCACGTCGTCCGAAGAACGTGCCGTCGCCGAGGGACGTACCGCTGACGTAGCCCTCGCCGTGGATACCGGAGGTGGCTCGCCCTGCGGCGTAGAGCCCCGGGATCGGCTGGCCGGAGACGTGGAGGACCGCGCCGTCAACGGTCGTGTGCAGACCCCCCAGGGTGAATCCCGCGATGCCGGTCTTGGTCGCGGCACTCACGCCGAGAATCCGCGGGTCGACAGCGGCGAGCGGTCCCTCCAGTTCACGAAGCCACTTGGCGTTCTTGTGGAAGTAGGGATCCTCGCCTTCCGCGGCGTGCCGGTTGTAGATCGTGACCGTGTTCTGGAGTGCCCCCGGGGGCAAGCCCAGCTCCTCCCCCAGTTCGGCCGCCGTCTCCGCCACGTGCTGCGGCTGGAGCCCAGGTGCCTCCGCCACGGCGACCGCTTCGAAGCCCTCTTGGTCGATGATCACCCACCACGGCGCGGGTTCGTGCAGAAGCGCTCTCTGGCTGTAAACGCCGGGGTACCCGTCTTCGTTGATGAACCGCTGCCCCAGCGCGTTGACGAGCATGCCGCGGTAGACCAGCGACGGCGGTGCGATCAACGCCGCCTGTACCGCGCTCATGCGCCGGGTGGCGGCACCGAGCGCACACGCCATCCGGATGCCGCTGCCGTCGTCACCGCCGTCACTGACCTTCCCGTGCCCGAGCAGGACCGGGGCGTGGGCGCCGAGCATTTCTTCGTTGTCGACGAAACCGCCGGTCGTCAGAATGACTCCCTTGCGTGCGCGGTAGCACACCTCCTGGCCGAACTGGCGCGCCGCAACGCCCACGACCCGTGATGCCTCATCGACGACCAGGGCGGTGGCCCGGGAGTCCGGGTGCGTCCGACCGCCTGCGGCACCGACTGCTGCCACCAGCTTCTCCATCAGCAGCCAGCCCCCGTAGTCCCCCGTCGGTGGCCGGTGCCCGCGGGGCGCGGGGCGGGCGAGGGTGTCGTAGGGCCACGCGTTCTCCCCGAGCCACATCAGGCCGTCCGTGGTCGGCGGCACCCACGTCGGTGCGTCGTACATCGACTCCTGGAACGAAATCCCGTGCTGGCGCAGCCATTCGAAATGCTGGACGCTCTCATCGCAGTAGAGCCGCAGCTTCCGCTCGTCGACATGCGGGCCCAACGCCGCGTGGAGGTAGGCGTACATGTCGTCCGCGCTGTCCTCGAAACCGCAGGCCTTCTGCACCGGGGTGCCACCGCCGAGGTAGATCTCACCACCGGACTGCGCGGACGAGCCGCCGGGGGCAGAGAGGCGTTCGAGCACGACCACGTCGGCTCCGGCGGTTGCCGCCTCGAGCGCGGCCGCCGCGCCGGCACAGCCGAACCCGACCACCACGACGTCGACGTCGTGGTCGAACCGCTCGACGGAAGCCAGTGAGACTGGCGCGATCGAACCCCGATCCGGGGTTGACGAACTGCTTCTCGTGACGTCCATGGCTGTCCAGCCTGCCCTCGGCCGGGCCACCGCCCGACCCGGCGTCTCGCTCAGCGGGACCTCCGATGGCCGGGCCCGCACCGAGTTCCTAGCGTTCCCGATCACGACCGGGAGGATCACGATGTTCGAGCTGTCAGGGCATATCGCACTGGTCACGGGAGCAGGCCGCAATACCGGGGAAGGCATCGCCAAGGCCCTGGCTGCCCAGGGCGCGGCCGTCGCGGTGAACGACCTGCTGCCGGAGCGCGCCGAAGCCGTGAGCGCCGAGATCGAGCAGGCCGGGGGCAAGGCCGTCGCGGTACCGTTCGACGTGACCGACCGTGACGCCGTGCTGGCCGGAGTCGGCCGGGCAACCGCGGCTCTGAGTGGCCCTATCGACATTCTCGTCAACAACGCCGGCATTCCGGCCGACATGGGCTACGGGCCCTTCCGCGATCTCGATCCGTCCCGCTGGCACGGCCCGGTCGACATCAACCTGTTCGGCGCGATGAACTGCGTCCACGCCGTCATCGGCCAGATGTGCGACGCCGGGTGGGGGCGCATCGTGCAGATCTCGTCCGGCTCGGCACGGACCGGCTCGGCTACCGGGCTCAGTCTCTACGGCTCCGCCAAGAGCGGCGTCGAGGGCTTCGTACGGCACATTTCGCAGGAGGTCGCCCCGTTCGGCGTGACCGCCAACTCGCTCGCGCTGGGAATCATGTCGAGTGCGGGCGGCCCCGGCGTCGCCGCTCTCGTCAAGCGCGTGCCGACCGGCCGGGCAGGCTCGCCCGACGACGCCGCGGCGGCGATCGTCTACCTGGTGTCGCCGGAAGCGTCCTGGATGACCGGGCAGACGATCAACCTCAACGGCGGCAGCGTCACCTACTGACCCCGGCGATCGCTTCCGCCATTTCGTCGAGGGTGTGCAGCGCCTTGTCCTCGGGCAGCGTCGGCAGGTGGAGCAGCACCCGCTCCACACCGAGGTCCGCGTAGCTGGCAAGCGTCTCCGGATCGTATTCGGCGCCGAATACGGTCACCGGCGTTTGCGCGCCAGTGACTTGACGCATCCGGTCGATGTGCGCGCCGAGTTCCTGGGGCGGTACGGCGCTGGGCAACCACGCTGAGCCGTACTCGGCCAGGCGGGCAAACGCACGTTGGCTGCCGCCGCCGACGTAGATCGGCGGATGCGGCCGCTGCACCGGTTTCGGCCAGGAGTGCACCGGGTCGAAATCGACGAACTCGCCGTGGAACTCCGGCTTCTCCTTCGTCCACAGCTCGATGATCGCGCGCATCCGCTCGTCCATCAGCCTGCCCCTGGTCCGCGGATCCGTGCCGTGGTTGCGCATTTCGTCCACGATCCAGCCGGCGCCGACCCCGAACACCGCGCGGCCACCGGAAAACAGGTCGAGCGTGGCGACCTCCTTCGCCGTGATGATCGGATCCCGCTGGACGATCAGCGCAATACCCGTGCCCAGCAACAGGTTCTGGGTCACCACCGCGGCGGCCGTCAGTGCGGCGACCGGGTCGAGCGTGCGGAAGTACTCACGCGGCAGCGCGTAACCCGGGAACGGGACTTCCGCCGTGACCGGGATGTGCGTGTGTTCGGCCAGGAACAGCGCGTCCAGGCCGCGCTCCTCCAACGCCGGGCCCAGAACCACCGGGCCGATGCTCTCGTCGGTGAGGAAGGTCGAAACCCCGAACTTCATCCTGTTGTCACCCCATTTCCAAGCTGCGATTCAGCGAGATGGGCCTTCAGAGGTCGGCTGACGTCCGCCGCGGCCTCGGGGGCCAAGGAGGTTCCACTGGCCAAAGCCTTGCGCACCACGAGAAAGTCCGCGGGGCTGTTGACACACTCGACGGCTACCAGGCGCTCGTCCCGGTAGCGCAGGACGGTCGATCGCCCCGGCCGGGCGTCCGGGCGGACGACTACGACATCGTCCGCCCGCGCGAGGCCCGCGATCTGGATCTTGATCGTGCCCTGATCGGACCAGAACCACGGCACGCTGCGGTACGGCTGCTGACCGCCGACGAGCACGGACGCGGCGGCCTTGGCCTGTTCGATCGCGTTATCCACGCTCTCCAACCTCAGGCGTGCGGCCGGTGAGGACGCCGGTGATGGGTCGGGCAGGTTCGCGCAGTCACCGACGGCGATGGTGTACCCGTCGGAAGCACGAGAGTACG